>JADZCI010000360.1 GCA_020851655.1 Bryobacterales bacterium | reverse complement strand
TAGTTAGTTGCCGAGTTTGGCGAGCGTTCTCCGCGCTTCGGGCGCGTCGCGGAAATCGAACCGCGGGTTCAACTCCAGCGCCCGGCCTAGTAACTGGCGAGCCTTGGCGGATTTGCCGGCGGCCGCGGCGATGACCCCGGCGTGGTAGTAGAACGACGGTTCCGCCGTGTTGAACTTGAGCGCTTCGTCCGCGGCCTTTTCGGCCTCGGCCACCTTTTTGTTCTTGAAAAGCGCCCAGGCAAGAGCATCGTAGGTGTAGATGCCGCCGCGGGTGGCCAGTTCGCCTTGGGCCAGTTCCAGGGCGTGATCCAACCTGCGCCCCTGATCGGCGTAGATGATCGCCAGCGTGCGGTTGCCCTTCTCGCCGCTGGCTTTGGCCAGCCGGTCGATGGCGTCGATCATGCCGCGCTGCCGCTCGGCCGCGGCGGCATTGCCGGAGAGGCGATAGAGCCAATCGAGCGCCGCGGCGTACTCGGGGAAGGGAACCGCCGCCTGCGCCGCCTGAAAGTACGCCATGGCGGGTTTGATTTCGCGCCGCGCGGCAACCAGCCTGCCAAGCGCCGCGTTGGCGCGGTGATAGTTCCGGGCTTTCTGGAGCGCCCGTTGATACGTTGATTCGGCTTCTTTGGTCTGGCCGGTCTTGAAGAGCAGGTCCCCCAACTCGACCAGGCACCACGCTTCGTTTTCCGGTTCGGCGCTGCCGGCTTGCGCGGCTTGAGCCATCCACGTCAGAGCTTCATCCGTCTTGCCGGTGACAAAACGATGGTAGGCGAAGCGGTTGTAACTGAATAGATTCCCGCCCAAGTCGAGCATTCGCGAGTAGAGGCGCCCGGCCTCGTCGTACCACCCCATCTCCATCAGCGCGTCGCCTTGGAGTCCGGTCACGCCGGCGTCGCTGGGGTTCCGTTCAAGAAGTTGGTCCGCAAGTTCGATGACACGGGGAAAGCGGTGGTAGTTCATCGCCACCTCCAGGCGCAACCGCAGTGCGCCGTAGTGGTCCGGCTGAATCGTCAGGACACGGTCCACGAGACCTGAAGCGCGGTCCACGTAAGAGAAATCCGTCGTCTCACGATTCTTTTGCAGGAACGACGCCGCCAGACTCAGCAGGGCGTCCACGTTCTTGCTGTCCGCCTTTACCTTCTGTTCCCAGAACGCGATTCGCTGGCCGGTGGTCATGCCCGCCGTCTCGTTCCGCTTGTAGCGTTCGCGCAATCCGCTCAGCGGGGCGTCGCGCTGGGCGCGGGCCGGCAGTACGGAACTGGACGTCAGGAGAAAAGCTCTGCGGGTCATTGGCGGACGTACCTGGGATGAATCAGGTTGGCGCGCAGCAGCAACTCCTCGTTGTCCAGGATCTCGCGCGGCGGTCCGCTGGCTAGCACGCGTCCGCGCTCCAGCACAACGCAATCGTCGGCGAGTTCACTCAGCAGGTGCAGGTCGTGTGTGGCGACAACGGTGGTGCGACCGTGACCGTGCCAGCGCTGAAGGTACTCGACGATGCGCGCCTGGCTGCGCGGATCGAGCGCCGCGGTGGGCTCGTCCAGCAGAAGCACGGTGGGGTCCATCACCAGGACGGCGGCAATCGCGACGCGCTTCTTTTCGCCGCCCGACAAGTGGTGTGGCGCGCGATCCTTGAGATGCCGCACCTCGAAAACATCCAGAGCCTTCTCGACAGCGGCGCGAACCTGTTCCTTGCTCAATCCCAACTGGAGCGGCCCGAAAGCGATCTCGTCGAACACAGTGGGGCAGAACAGTTGAACATCGGGATTTTGAAACAGCAGGCCGACGTTGCGCCGGAACGCCAGGGCGAACTCGTCGTGCAGGAATTCCTGTTCACCCATTGGCGCCCCGCGGTGAGTGATGACACCGGACGCGGGAAAGTACAACCCGTCCAGGACCCGGAGCAGCGTCGACTTGCCGCAGCCGTTGGCGCCCAGCAGCGCGAGCCTCCGGCCCGCCGGGATGCTCAGCGTTACCTCGTCCAAGGCCGCCACGGCGCGGTACCGGTAGGTGACGCGGTCGAGTTCAAAGGCCACTTCGTTCATCGGATTACGGTCCAGACACCGGCTTCCAGAGCCACCAGGGCGCCGAGCGCAATCCAGTCCCTGCCGCGCATCCGGAAATCGTCGAACACCCGAACTTCGCCACGGTAACCCCGCGCTTGCATGGCCAGATGCACTTCACCCGCCAGGTCGAACGCTTTGCTCAGGAGCACTCCAATACCGGCCGCGGCCAAACGGCGCTTCTCCGCCAGAGGCAGCCGTCCCACGATGCGGCTCTTCTTGGATTGCATCATGTCGATGGCCGTTTCGAGGAACAGGAAAATGTAGCGGTACGTGGTGCCGATCAGGACCACGGCAACCAGCGGCACGCGGAACCAGCGCATCGCTTTCAGCACCAGGTTCCACGGGGTGGTGAACACCAGGAGCGTGCCAACCGTGCTTGTGGCGAGGGCGCGGGCGAGCAGCTTTGACGCTACGGCGATGCCCGCGCCGGTGATATGCCATTGGAGCGCCGGAAGGGTGTAGACGGCGTGTCCCGGGGTGAGGAAGAGCGCTGGCAAAGCGAGGACCCCGCTAAAGACTCCGGCGCTCAGCCAGACCCGGCTGAGCGGAACGAGCGGCACGCGGCTGGCGGCAGCCAGAGCTGTCGCGGCCAGAAATACGGCTGTGATGATCCGCAGGTCCTGAACCGAGGCCGCCGTCACCGACAGCACCCCGGCGGCGGCCAGCTTGACCCGCGCATCCAGCGGCTGCAACAGGCCGGCCGAACCGCTGGAGACGTCGGCTTCGAGCGAGCGGTCCATCACCAGCGCCAGGTCGGCCAGCGTGCGCTCGAGAAAGCCCTTGCGCCGGCTGAGCCAGTGGTGGAGTGGGATGTCAGACATCGCGCCGTCGTCGCGTTACAAGCCAGCTCAACGCGAAGTAGGTCAACAGAATTAAACCCGAACCCAGCATGGCCGACATGGCATAGCCAAACGAGGCGCTCTTGAGGACCGGCGGCGCATAGTCGGGAATTGGCGCCGTCCAAATCGCCGAGAGACGTTCCAAGCCTTGCGGCGCCGCCGGTGGCAAGTCGCGACCCTGTGAAGCGTTCACGATCTGCTGGCGGACCTCCTTGTCCTGGAAATCCTCAGGCCCCCACTCGCCCCAAGCCTGGCCCACGGCGAGAAGCCCCAGAGGAGTGAGAACCATCAAGGCTGCAAGCCCGGCCCAAAGTTTCCGGGCGGAAGGCGCGGCCTCCCCACCTTCGGGCGCGGCACTGCCAGAACTGGCTTGCGCCAGCAATGCCGGGTCAGACCGTTGCAGGTAGCCCACGACACCGGCAGTCACCAGGAATTCGGCAATGCCCGCAATCGTCAGGTGGCCGATCATCATCGCCGGAACCGCGACATTCAGTGGATACGGCGCGTACAACGGAACGCCCGCCGCGTCGTGAAACCACATGGGCTGCACCCCGAATTCGAGCGCCGTCAGAAGCGCGGCCACATTGATGGCGGCATAACCGGCGAGTCCGGCAGCCAGCAAGCGCCGGGTGGAGGTGAGTCCGGAGGAACCGGCCAGCAGCCGGTAGACGGCCGCCGCGACCAGGCTCCCGGCAATTGCAATGTTGAAACAGTTTGCGCCCAGCGTGGTTATCCCGCCGTCGCCAAAGAACACGGCTTGGATAAACAAGGCGATGGATATGGCCAGCATTCCCGCCCACGGCCCCAGGACCACGGTTGCGACGCCGACGCCGGCGGCGTGGCCCGTCGTTCCCCCCGGCAGCGGCAGGTTGAACATCATGATGACGAACGAGAACGCCGAAAACACGCTTAGCAAAGGAATGAATCGAGTGTTGAGGCGCCGTCTCACGACCCGGAGCGCGTTGTACCAGAAGGGCAGCGCGCCGGCGTACAGCGTTGCGCAGGTGGAAGGGCTCAGGTAACCGTCAGGAATGTGCATAGCACGATCGTGAGTTTGTTGCTACGCCTCG
>JADZCI010000359.1 GCA_020851655.1 Bryobacterales bacterium | reverse complement strand
GGTCTACATCGCCTACGTCATCCTCGTGGCGCATGTTTCTCTGGGGGCGCTCCAATCGGAACGAAACCCGATTCTCGCGGGCATGCTCGCACTGGGCGCCGCATGCCTGTGCGGCTTGCATCTGGCAGCCGGGTTGAAGGAGCGCCGCACTGACCGTCCCCGGTTGCGCAACGGCGGCTTCGTCGACGTCTGCGCCGTGGACCAGATTCCAGAAAAGCGAGCGTTCGTCGCTTCGCTCAACGGCGAACGTGTGGCGGTCTTCAAGTACGATGGGAAGGTTTCGGCCACCTCCAATGTCTGCCGCCATCAGAACGGACCACTGGGCGAAGGACGAATCATTGATGGCTGCGTCACGTGCCCGTGGCACGGCTATCAGTACTTGCCGGATTGTGGCGCATCGCCGCCACCGTTTACCGACAAAGTGGAAACCTTCGATGTTCTTGTAGCCGCTGGGCGTGTCTTCGTCAACCCGGTTGCGCATCCACCGGGAACACGGGTGGAACCGGCGCTAATCGAAAAGTGCACAGGAGTCGGGCGATGAACGAGGACTTCTACCTGGGATATGTCCCTCGCGCTTCCCGTGCGGCCGGGCGCTGGCTGCGCAACATCGTGATTCTGCTCCTGTGCGGCGCGGCCGCGATTGCGCTGATCCTCGTATTCGGCCAGAATCCATTCTCCGCGGCGGTGTTCGAGTACGGGCAGATCCGTGCTTTCAGCGGAGTGATCCGCGAGCACCCGGTGGCGGCTCTGGACCTGGACAGTGGCCGAACCGCCTTGCTGGTGGCGCCAGGAAAGCACGGGGCGCAGTTTCTAGTTCATGGGCTACACAACCGTGAGGCGGACCTTACGGGAACGCGCATCCAGCGCGACGGCATGACCATGATCGAGATTGCACCAGGATCGGTTCGCGCCGGCGGGACCCACTCCGAGGGCGCCCCACCGGCCCGCGCTGCCGGCCAAGTGGAACTGCGTGGAGAGATCGTCGACAGCAAGTGCTATCTGGGCGTAATGAATCCGGGCGAGGGAAAGGTTCATCGTGATTGCGCGGTGCGCTGCATCAGTGGCGGAATTCCTCCTGCTCTGGCCGCAACGGATTCAGGCGGCGTCCGGAGGCCGATCCTCATCACGGGTCCGCAAGGCAAGGCGATCAACCGTGAGCTCCTACAGTATGTGGGCGAGCCAGTGGCGGTTCAAGGGCGCCTCTTTCGCGTGCGTGACGGGTTCCTCATCGAAACCACCGTCAGCGCTGTGCGGCGTCTGGAATAGAGTACGCGCCTCCCGGGATGTCAGGAACGTATGACACTCCCGGACGGCTTGCTTCCACAATCGGCGCCGCGAATTCTCAAGACGGCGCTGGCGCGCTTCGCAGGTCTCGACGAACTGGAGCGCCTTTACCGCCGGACTTCAGGCGAACACCTGCTCCGTTCCGTCCTGGAGGATCTCGATATTCGCTGGAGCATTGACTCCGGCGACGCCCAACGCATCCCCTCAAGAGGTCCGGCCATCGTGGTATCCAATCACCCCACCGGAATGCTGGATGGCCTTGTGCTGGGTGCGGCCCTTCTCGAGCGGCGGCCGGATGTGAAGATCCTGGGGAACCAGTTGCTCGGTGCGGTTCCGGAACTTCAGTCCCTGCTGATTCCGGTCAACCTCTCGGCCGATGCGGGCGCGGTTCGTCAGAATGCGGCGCAGCTCAGAAGGGCCATGGAACACATCGCGCAAGGGGGTCTTCTGCTGATCTTCCCCGCCGGTGTGGTGTCGCGGTTCGATTGGCGGACCCGGGAGGTATCGGATTGCGAGTGGAGCCCCGCGGCTGCGAAGCTGATACGCAGCGCCAGAAGGCGCGACCCACGGCTCACGGTCGTGCCTGTACACATCAGCGCATCCAATAGCGCCCTCTTCCACGTCGCCGGCGCACTCCACTCGCGCCTGCGGTTGTTCCTGATGGCGCGCGAATTGCTCAACAAGCGGAGCACCGAAGTACGGATCGTCGCCGGGCGCCCTTTGAATCCAAGCAAGCTAGCCGCACTCGACAACGACCGAGAGTGTGCGGAGTATCTGCGCTGGCGTACGTATTTGCTGGCCAGACGGCCGGCGCTCCGGACACAGGTCGCCGCGGGATTCCGGCAAGAGCGCCGCGTGCCGCACCAGCCGGTCATCGACGCAGTCGAGCCCGAAAAGCTTCACCAGGACATCCAATCGCTTCCGCCTGAACGAAAGTTGGGTGAGGCGGGAGATCTGACCGTGTATCTCGCCAGCGCCTCGGAGATTCCCAGCGTGCTAACCGAGATCAGCCGGCTGCGTGAGATCACGTTCCGCGCTGTCGCGGAAGGCACCGGTAGGGCTTGCGACCGCGATGCGTTCGACCGCCACTACTCTCACCTGTTTTTGTGGAACGAATCCAAGCGTGAAGTCGCCGGCGCATACCGCCTGGCCATGACTTCACAGGTGCGAAGATCGCAAGGAAAGCACGGGTTGTACACGGCAACGCTATTCCGGTACAGCGAGCCGTTTCTCGACCAGCTCGGACCGGCCATCGAACTCGGACGCTCCTTCGTGCGGATCGAATACCAGCGCGGGTTCGCGCCCCTTCTGCTGTTGTGGAGGGGAATCGGCCGCTTTGTGAGCATGCACCCGGAGTGCCGGGTGTTGTTCGGCCCGGTGAGTATCAGCAGCCAGTACCAGAGCATCTCAAAAGAACTCATGGCCGCTTACCTCGAGCGGCACGCACCATTGACCGAATTGCTGGGCATGGTATCGGGCAGAATGCCGTTCCACGCCGCCTGCCGGATTCCGGAAGCCGCGACGCAAGGGCTCGGGTTCGACGACCTCTCGTCCGTGATCGCCGACATCGAGCCCGATGGCCGGGGGGCGCCGGTCCTGCTGCGCCAGTACTTGAAACTCGGAGGCCGGCTGCTCGGCTTCAACATCGATCCCGAATTCTCAGGCACGCTCGACGGCCTGATCGTTGTCGATCTTCTGCGGACGGACCGCTCGCTACTCGAGCGATACCTGGGAAAAGCCGAATCGGCGGCACTGCTCAGATTTCACAATGCGGCCTGCGCCGCGTAGCGGCACGCCAGGCCGTCAGAATCTCACCAAGACCAGCCGAGCCCGCTCCGCTGGCGCGGTTGGCCGCCCCGATTTCGTATGCCGATCTCCATTGGTGGAAGATGGCCCGGTATGCGGCCATGATGCTGACCGCCGGGTCGTACACGTGCGTCGCTTCGGCTCCTACGCCATTCAGTTCCAGGACTTTGAACTGCCCCTTCTGCAGCGCTTCCACAGCCGCGGCGCGCACATCGAAGCGCCCGAAGTAGAAACCCGCGTGCGCCTTGCTGACACGGTCAACGGCCCGTTCAAGCGCAGGCGTGTTGAGCCGTGCCGCATCGAGAAATATGGCGCCACGGCAGTGCGAACCGATTTCCGCCAGCGGAACACACTCACCCGGTCCCGGCACGTCCGACAGGGGCCGCTTGGACAAGCGGCGGTAGGTGCCGTAAAGGATGAAGGCGCGGGCGTCGTCGAGCACCAGGCGCGCCAGGGTGCGGCGCCCGTCGCCCGTCACACAGGGCAGGCGCTTGTGGGTGATCGATATGATCTTTCCCGTGGCCTCTCCTGGCCTGCGGAAGTAGAAGACGCCGAATTCTTCGCCCGCTACGTACTGTTGTGCAATGACCAAGCCGCGAGCACGTTCGAAGTACGCCCGCGCCTGTTCGATGTTTCGGGCGATGGCAACGCCTGAACCGCGCTCGCCCACGTCAGGCTTGAGCACGATGGGAAATGAGAGGCCGTGCCTGCGCATAAAGGCCTGGATACGCTCTGGTCCGTCGCTGGAAGCCTCGACCGATTCAAACGGCGCCGCGAACTCCGGCTCCCGCCGGAGTTGGGCAAGGATCGACGATTTCGATTCACCTACCAACCCGCCGGTTGGAATCCCCGGATTGGCCGCGGTGAACGCCGTAAGCGATCGGTGTTTCAAGCCAAGCCACAGCAAGTATGGAATAGCCGGCGCGTAGACAGCCCATGGCGGCCAGAACTCCCAGCGCACCAACCGGTGGAAGAACCCGAGTATCCGGCGGCGCCGCTCGTAGGATCTAAGGATGCGCCAAAGCACGAAAACGGCAACTGCCAGCTCCAGCCCTTTGAGCGCGCTGGTCACAAACGCCGCGCCTGACAGTGCGGCGAGGCCCACCAGGAGCGGAGTCCACACGACAGCTCCTGCCGCCAGCGGCGGGATGACAGTCCGCATTGGAAGGCGCAGCAGTCCCGCACCGAGATACGCTGGCAAGCGAAGGCCCGGCGTGAAGCGGGTCCACAGAAGCACATGGGTTGCCCGCTGAATCAGCGAGCCGGGGATGGCCGGAGTCTTGATCCGCAGCAAGGTTGCATACCGTCCGGCGGCAACCAGCAAGAGGTCGCCGGCGAAGATTCCCACGGTGCAACCGGCCAATCCTTCCGCCAAACCGAGCTGGTTCCGGGAAATGAGGACTCCAGCGGCGATGCAAGTCAGGTCTTCACTGACCAGCGTGGATATCCCAATAAGAATTATGGTGAGCATGGATTTCTACGGTCGAGGGGAGTGGCGAGCGGCACAGTGGGCCCGAATGGTAGCTCATCTCCACACGTCCCGGCCCGGTATGAACATGGGTGAGGCTGACCGTTGACGCGTCGGAACGATGCATGCACGGCGCCAGCGCACCGCTGTCCGGACGGTGGCTGGCGTGAAAGGCAAACAGATCCGCCACGGATCGCGGCCGCAGAGATTCGAACAACGTCCGGCGGGCGGATCGCGCTTCCAGCATGGCGAGGGACGACGACGCCAACGGCGGCGCCGTATCGCACAACCGCTTGAGGCGCTGGCCATCCCAATCCCAGACCGCCAATGACAGCGCTGGATCCAGCAGCGCCAGCGTGAACGGCGCGAATGCGTCCAGCCGCATCCCAAGCAAACAGGCCGTGGGTTGGCGGGATGGGGCAAGGTCTCGCACAAGCAATCCGCGGCTGTTCCGGCCGCCGGAACCCGTGCCATTGAGCAGACACACCGAAATTCCGAATTCGTTTACCGAGATCCAGGTCCCGTCCGAAGCGGTATCGGTGGGCGCAATCCAGCGCACGCCACCATGGTCGAAGACGCGAGGCGGCGCCGCGGCCTTTCGGGTGTGTTTCTCATCGCGGCTGCACAGCAGGTCGTATCCGCCGCGGCCACACAGCCACGTGACGGTGCACATCAGGCAACCTCACGCCGGTGTGAGGCCCGAAAATCAAGCGTCGATTTCGATACGCCAAAATCGGCTGGAACCGGGATGCCCTGACACCGTGCCAGGACCGCGATCAACGCAAAGTGGTGGACGGTGTGGCTCAAGGCGGCTTGCAGTTCGCGGGCCACCGAGGACTCGGCGTAGCCCACGCTTTCTCCCGCGACCCACACGATGCGATTCCCTCGCAAACGCCGGTCGTCACGGATCACGGAGGCGAGCGTGAGCAACCGCCGGACCGCCGCGGCGCGGTTTGATTCGATCACCGGGTCGCGGCGGCGGGCGTCATAGTTGATGCGGCCGTCCGCCAGGCCCGCGATCAGTTGTTCGTAAAAGTTGGCCACGTGCCGGGCATGCCCGCCGATCCGCTGGCCGCCGAGGAACTCAACCGGCCTTGAATAGGCCGCATCGTCAACCCCTCTAAGGACTTCGGCCGCCTGCTCGAGCAATTGCGCATTCGTTTCGATGCTCATGATTTCGAAAAGTGACGAGCAGCGCCTTTTTATTCCATTCCGGTTTTTTGTGTTTTGACCTACAATCTGGGAATACTTGGCCGGTGTCACGGCATATGGAACTTGTATGTCGCCGTCCGGTACCCTTGGCCAGAACTGGGTGGAGGAACATCACATGGTGCCGCTCCCGGATAAGGACGCCGCCCGGGATTTCCGGCAAGAACACTTTGAAGCGGAGGCGATGCCACATCTCAATGACCTGTATCGAACCGCCTCCCGCATGATGGGCGACGCGGCACGCGCCGAGGATGTCGTGCAGGAAGCGTACCTCCAAGCGTGGAGATCGTTCGATAGGTTTGAGGCGGGAACGAACTGCCGCGCCTGGCTGTTCAAAATCTTGTTCCACTGCGTCAACCATCAGCGCCGCAAGTGGTTCCGTTTTCCGCTGCTCAAGGAGGCGGAAGAGTTTCTGGAGACCAACCTGCGCGCCGCCGAACCCGTGCCGGAACAACTGACTGACAGCGAAATCCTGGCGGCGTTGGAACGGATTTCCGCCGGCTACCGTTCGGTGGTCCTGCTCGTCGACGTTGAGGAGTTTTCTTACAAGGAAGTCGCCGCTATTCTCGGAATCCCGATTGGAACGGTGATGTCGCGGTTGAGCCGGGCGCGTAAGTTTCTGCGTGATGAACTCGCCGGCGTCGCGGAGTCGTATGGCATTGTCCGCACGGAGAACAAGGGATAGACAGTTATGAGCAATACAAAGCCTCATGTGGATTGCGGACAGGTGATCGAGCGGCTTGACCTCTATCTCGACCGCGAATTGCCGGGCATGGAGAGCGAAGCGCTCCAACGCCACTTGGAGTCGTGCGATCACTGCTCAGATGTCTTGAAGGCTCGAACCGCATTGCGCGGGCGCCTGCGTACGGCCGTTCAGGGCATCGTGGCGCCAGCCAGCGTACTGGACAGAGTCGCGGCCCAATCTCGCATGGCGCCTGCTTCGCGTTCAGGTTCTCCCTGGCTCACGTGGAGCGTGGCGGGCGCCGCGGCTGCAATCCTAACCATGACCTTGGGCATCGCCTACCAATTCGGCCACCTGCGGCTGACCCCTGCCTCGCAGGAGTCCTACATCGGGACCATCTCCAGCCGGCTTGCTTCGGTTATGCGTGTGGGCTTGGGTGACCACGTACACTGCGCGGTGTTCCGCAAGTACCCCCGTCAGGCGCCGCCACCCGAAACGGTCGCCGCCGAGATAGGGCCGGACTATTTTCCCCTAGTCCAGTTGGTTCGAGATCACATCCCAGGTAATCAGCGTGTTGTGATGGCGCACCGCTGCCGGTATCACGGCCGGCGGTTTGCACACCTCACCATGGTGGACGGTTCACACCTGACATCCCTGGTGATCGCCGAACGGCAACCCGGCGAGACGTTTCAAAGCTCTGGCTTGGCGCCCGCCTTGTCCGACGCCGGGCTGCCCATCTACCACTCCAGCGTGCAGCGGTTCCAGATCAACGGATTCCAGACCAGCCGGCACCTGGTGTACCTCGTGTCGGACCTCTCACAGGACGCCAACCAGCGTATGATGGCCAGCCTCGCGCGGCCGGTTCGCGACCTCCTTGACAAACTCGAACTGTAGGGAATAGAAGCGCCGCCAAGCGTCCTTCATGCCGCGTGAGCGAACTGACAGGAACGGAAACGAGAACGACAGCCGAGCACGTCAGGCTGGAGGAGTCCGGGCGGCGCACGGTCCACTGGAAGCGTTGGGGGCCCTATCTGAGCGAGCGCGCCTGGGGCACCGTGCGGGAGGATTACAGCCCGCAAGGAACCGCCTGGGACTACCTGACGCACGATGCGGCGCGATCGAAAGCTTACCGCTGGAATGAAGATGGGCTTGCCGGCATCAGCGACCGGCGCCAGAGGATCTGCTTTGCGGTCGCATTGTGGAACGAGCGCGATCCAATCCTGAAAGAGCGTCTATTCGGCCTCACTGGCAGCGAAGGTAACCACGGCGAGGACGTCAAGGAATGCTATTACTACCTGGACAGTACGCCGACCCACTCCTACATGAAATACCTGTACAAGTACCCCCAGCAGGAGTTTCCGTATGAGCGGTTGGTTCGCGAGAACCGCGAGCGGAGCCGGAGCGAGCGCGAACTTGAACTCGCTGGCGCCGGTGTCTTCGACGGCGGCCGGTACTTCGACGTGTTTGTCGAATACGCCAAGGCCTCGGCCGAGGACATCCTGGTCCGCATCACGGCCGCCAATCGAGGGCCTGACACAGCACCCATCCACGTCCTGCCTACCGTATGGTTCCGGAACACTTGGTCCTGGGCACATGGCTCGCCCAAGCCGGTCCTTCGCGAGTGCGGCGAAGCGCCCAACACCATCGAGCTGACTGAGCCCAGCTATGGAAAACGCTGGCTGGCCTGCTCCGGAGAGCCCGAGTTACTTTTTACCGGGAACGAAACCAATGTCCGAAGGCTGTACGGTGAAGCAAATGCCGGAGGCTACTTCAAGGACGCCTTCCACGACTACGTAGTTCACCGGGCGTGTGGCGCGGTCGACCCGGGGCGAACCGGCACCAAGGCGGCGGCTCACTACCGCCTCGAGGTTCCGCCGTACGAGGAGCGGGTCATACGTGTTCGACTGGCCGATGACCCCAGCACGGCCCCGCTCCTGGATGAGGAATTCGATGCCGTGTTCGCCCAGCGCAAACAAGAAGCGGACGAATTCTACTCGACGGTGATCCCCGCCAACCTGACCAACGACGCGGCCGGCGTAATGCGCCAGTCGCTGGCGGGACTGCTCTGGTCCAAGCAGTTCTATCACTACGTGGTTCGCGATTGGCTCAATGGCGATCCCGCCTACCCGCCGCCTCCCTCGCCGCGCCGCAACGGCCGTAACCATGAATGGCTTCACCTGTTCAATGCCGACGTGATCTCCATGCCGGACAAATGGGAGTACCCATGGTTTGCCGCCTGGGATCTTGCGTTTCACTGCGTGCCGCTCGCGCTCGTCGACGCGGAGTTCGCCAAGGAACAACTCATGCTGATGGTTCGCGAGTGGTACATGCACCCGAACGGACAGTTGCCCGCCTACGAGTGGTCGCTCGGCGACGTGAATCCTCCGGTTCACGCCTGGGCGGCATGGCGAGTCTACAAAATCGAGAAGAAGCGCCGCGGCACAGGCGACCGGGTGTTCTTGCAGCGCATCTTTCACAAGCTCCTCTTGAACTTTACGTGGTGGGTCAATCGCAAGGACGCTGAGGGGCGCAACGTCTTTCAAGGCGGGTTTCTCGGCCTCGACAACATAGGGGTGTTCGACCGCAGCGCACCCCTGCCCTCTGGCGGGCACATCGAGCAGGCGGACGGAACCGGCTGGATGGCCATGTATTGCCTCAATCTGCTGGCCATAGCGCTTGAACTGGCCAGGGAAGATCCAAGCTATGAAGACGTCGCCAGCAAATTCTGGGAGCACTTTCTGTACATCGCCAATGCGATCAACCACCTCGGCGAGGACGGAGCCGGAATGTGGGATGAAGCAGACGGCTTCTACTACGACGTGCTGCACGCTCCCGATGGCGCGCACTTCCCGATGAAGCTGCGGTCGATGGTTGGACTGATACCGCTCTTCGCGGTCGAGACACTCGAACCAGCGCTGATGAATCAACTCGCCGGTTTTAAGCGCCGGCTGAACTGGTTTCTGGAAAACCGGAAAGACTTGACCGCCAACGTCGCCTGCATGCGGTCGGAAGGCGAGGGAGAACGGCGCCTGCTGGCGATCGCGGGACGCGAGCAGTTGCGGCGGGTCTTGCGGCATATGCTCGACGAGAACGAGTTTCTCGGACCATACGGAATCCGGGCGCTCTCGCGCATCCACCGCGATCATCCGTTCATCATGCGCGTGAAGGGCGCCGAGTATCGCGTCGAGTACGAACCCGCCGAGTCAAGCACCGCCCTGTTCGGAGGAAATTCAAACTGGCGAGGACCCGTGTGGTTCCCGGTGAACTACCTTTTGATCGAATCGCTGCAAAAGTTCCATCATTACCTGGGCGACGGTTTCACGGTGGAGTGTCCCACGGGCTCCGGCCGTTACCTGACGCTATGGGAAGTCGCCGGAGAACTGTCCCGGCGTCTCACCCGCATCTTTCTTCGAGACTCGTCCGGAGCCCGTCCGGTCCACGGAGGCGACCCCCATTACGCAGCCGACCCACACTGGCGGGACCTGGTTCTGTTCTACGAATACTTCCATGGCGATGACGGGTCGGGCACGGGCGCCTCGCATCAGACCGGCTGGACCGGCTTGGTGGCGAAACTGCTCCAACAGAGCGCGGAGTGACAGACACCTACGAGATGATTCCTTTGCGGACGGCGTACAGGATCAACTCGGGAATGGTGTGCAGGTTCAACTTGCGGAGGATGTGCGTGCGGTGCGTTTCGACGGTGTATAAGCTCAGATTCAGCACGTTCGCCACGTCCTTGTTCGACTTGCCTTCGGCGATCAACTGAAGGATCTCGCGCTCACGGGCGGTGAGCAGGTCGTAGCTGTCTTCGGCGCCCTTCTGCTGGATCTGCCGGACGTAATCTTCCAGCAGCAGCCGGCTCACCGCGGGACTGAAGAACGACTTCCCTTCCCGGACGGCGCGGACGGCCAGGATGAGGTCCGTTTCAGCCGACGATTTGAGCAGGTACGCCTTGGCTCCACTGCGCAGCGCGCGCATCACGTACCCCTCGTCGGTGTACATGCTCAGGATGACGATCGCGATCGCGGGCTGGGCTTCCGAGATCTGATGTGCCGCTTCGATGCCGTTCAAGTTTGGCATGGCGATATCGATGACGGCGACATCGGGATTGAGTTCGGCGGCTAGACGGACTGCCTGCCTCCCGTCATCGGCTTCTCCCACGACTTCAAAGTCTTCCTGGCGTTCGAGCAGGAGCTTCAGCCCCGCGCGCATGACCATGTGGTCGTCAGCGATGAGAATGCGGATCTTGCTCATGAGGACACTTCCATTACCGCATGCCGGCCGCTTTCCAGGGGCAGAACAATCCGCAAGACCGTCCCTTTGCCGGGAGCGGATTCGATGCGCAGCACCCCGTTCAAACGCGCAACGCGCTCCTGCATTCCCAGCAAGCCGAGCCCGCGCGTAGTCGCTGGATCGAATCCCTTGCCGTCGTCCTGGATGGCGACCACCAACCGGTTTGCTTCCCGGCGCAACACGATCTGCGCTTCGGTGGCTTGCGCATGCCGCACAATATTCTGGAGCGCCTCCTGCACCACCCGGTACACGGTAGTGCGGTGGGAATCCTCCAACTCCATCTCGTTGTCGTCGGCGGTGAGCGTCACGCGGACTCCGGAGCGGCGCGACGTCTCGCGCGCCTGCCAGTGCAGCGCCGGGATCAAACCCAGGTCGTCGAGCATCGACGGGCGAAGGCCAAGGCACATATTCCGGATGGTGGACAGGACGTCTTCGCCGATGCGCTTGGCTTCGGCAAGGTGGGTGCGCTCATCCTCGGGCGTGCGCGGATTGGCCGCATGGCCCATGTCCACAAGCATTGCGCCCAGCGACTGGCTTACCTCATCGTGCAGTTCGCGAGCCAGCCCACGCCGCTCCTCTTCCTGCACTTCCAGGATCCGCTGCGAGAGCCGCTCCTGCTCGCGGTGGGCGATTGCGAGTTCCTGGAACCGTTGTTTGGCGATCTCTTCGAGCCGGATCAACTGGCGCAGGCTCAAGCCGGCGACCGCGGCGCCGATCAGGAACGTAGCGGCAATGGCGATGAGTAACCCCCGGCGCAGAACGGCGATCTCCTGCGTGGAACTGATGACGGCGCGCCGCAGAGCGTCTTCGTGCGAAGTGCGAATCTCATCCAGGCTTCCGACGATCCGGGTGCGAATCGGGTCGAGTTCCCCGGTCAGAGTGGAATAGCCGGAGCGAGCCAGTTGGGCCGCATCCCACGTCAGGGTCTGGCTGGCAATTTCCCAATAGCTCCGAACCTCGCGCTCGAGTTCGGGAACGGTAAGCGGGTCGCGCCTTGCGACATCCAGGGCGGCAAACAGATCTTGCCAGACCCGATTGACCTCACGGCGCTTGGAGGCAAGGTTGGAGCGCTCAACGTCGACCAGGTAGTCGCGCACGCTGCTGGTGGCCGTGGCGAGGCGGGTGCGAAGCGTGTGGATGGTATCGGCGCGGCCGATGAATAGCCGGGTCGCTTCGGCTTCAACCCGCTCCACCTTGTCCAGCAACAGCACCGAGTAGACGCCCAGCGCGGCAAGCAGGACGAGCAAGGCGCCGAAACCGATGAGAAGGAGCAGCCTGGAGCCGCTGAGAATAGGAGACGAAGCCCGATCCGCCATACCGAAAGTGAGCGGGCGATTAGCGAATTCCACGCTCGAAATTGAGGGTAGCGCGTTGCGACTGAAACTCAAAGCGGGCGCCGGTTTGAGCAATCTGTGCCCGCGTCACGTTGAGCTGCGCCTGAGTGAGTTCAACGATCGTGCCCAGGCCGAGATCATAGCGCGCCTGAGCAAGGTTAAGCGCCTTACTGGCCTGCTCGAGAAGCTGAGCCGTAAGCTGAAGACGCTGGTAGGCGTTGACAGCGCCGAGGTAGGCGACGCGTACGTCCCGGGCAATCTGAGTTTCCACGTCGCGCATCTGCTCCCGCGCTGCGCGGTGGCGGGCGCCGGCCTCCGCCTCACGCGCGGCAAAGAGGCCGCCGTTCAGGAACGGAAGATCAATGTTCACGCCGCCGGCAACCCAATGATCGTCCAGCCGGTCCACGCGCGCCGGCGAGTACCCGGAGGTGACAACGCCGCGGATGGTGGGATAGCGCAGGGCCCGTTCCGAGCGGGTGAACTCCTCGGCTGCCTGAACATCGAAGCGTGCCTGTTGGGCTTCCGGCCGGTTCTTGAGCGCATCGGCAATCATCGTGGATTCGCTGGCGGGAAGTTCGGCCGGAGCTTGTTCATCCACGAGATCGTGGGCGGCCGGGGCATCCAGGCCCAGCGCGGCGCTGAGTTGAGCGGCGGCTGAGGAGGCATCGTTCTCCGCACTGGACAACAGCAGCTTCGCTTCGTCCAGATTGACTCTCGCAAAAGAAACGTCGAGTTCGGACTTGAGTTTGTTGCGGGCAAGAGTCTCTACCTGATTGACCACCAACTGCCGCGTACGGACCGTCTCCTGGGCAACCTCAAGGACCGCCTGCGCGCGCAGCGCTTCAAAGAACGCGCGTGTCACGTTGATTACGATCTGAGCGCGTGTGGTTTCGGTGACTTGCCCTTGTGACCGGGCGCTCAGATCGGCGCTCTTGGCCAAGTGGCTGGTGTGGCCGAAATCGGCGACCAACTGGCTGACCGTGGCGCCGAAGGCGAACCGGCTCAGCACGAGCGGGTTGTTAAGGCCGCCGGCCAGGATGCGGGAGTTGTCTCCCGGAGCGCCTGCGCCTGTTACGCTTCCCGACACAACGGGAAAGTAACGCGACCGAATCTCTTTGGGAACGAATTGCGACGCCTCCTGGCGCGCGGCCGCGGCCAACAGGCGGGGGTGATTCTTGAGAGCCTGTTCCTGCGCCTCCTTGAGCGTCAGGCGGTCCGCGCCGCAAAGCATGCTCGCGCCAGCCAACAGTGCACCCGGCACTGCCAAGCGAAAGGACAGCCGCTGAAACTTACGCACCAGGCGCCTCTTCACGGCGGGCTGCGCCGATGTGTGTTTCGCGGTTGCGGTGGTAGAGATAGTAACCGGCGGGCACGAGAAGTACCGTGAACATGACCGAGAAAGTAAGGCCGCCGATGATGGCGCGCGCCAATGGTGCATAGGCCTCGCTTCCAGCGCCGAATTTCAGCGCCATGGGAAGCAGGCCGATGATTGTCGCCAGCGAAGTCATCAGCACCGGGCGCAGCCTCACACGGCAGGCGACCGCCACGGCGGAGCGGACATCCATTCCTTCCTGGCGCAGGTGGCGCGTGAATTCCACGATCAGGATGCTGTTGGATACGGCGATGCCGACAAGCATCACAACCCCCATTAGCGACATGATATTGAGCGTGGTCCCCGTCCCCACCAGGGTGACCAGGACTCCGGCAACCCCGGGTGGAACAGCAAGCAGGATGATGAAGGGGTCGATGAACGACTTAAACTGCGCTACCAAGACGAGGTACAGCAAGACGACGGCGAGCGTGAGGCCGGTGGCGAAGCTCTTAAACGCCGTCCTCATATTCTGGACCATGCCCCGTAGGGTCACGATGACGCCGTCGGGGAGCTTGGTGTCCTGAATGATCCCGTCAATGGCGCTGGCGATCTTTCCCAGGTCCTCTCCGGCTGGACGCACGTACACGTCGATGACGCGGCGCAGTTGATAGTGGTCGACTTCGGCGGGTGAGACGATACGCGTCATGTTGCTGACCGCATCCAGGCGAGTCGAGTCTTTCGCAGCCGCCCCCCGCACCGGGATTGCCAGCAAGTCGCCGGTGGTCTTGATCTGCTTTTCCTGGTACTGGACCGCCAGCATATAGTCGATGCCGTTTCTGGGATCGACCCAGTATGATGGCGCGATCATGCCGTTGGAGGTCAGCGCGGTGATGACGTTATCGACGACTTCGCGCTGATCCAAACCCAGTTGTCCGGCGCGGACGCGGTCAACATCCAGGCGCAGAGACGGGTAGTCAAGATCCTGTGGAATATAGAGCCCTGAGACACCGTCAATACGCCGGATCCTGGCCGCCAGCTTGCTGGCGACACCATAGCTGCGCTCCAGGTTCGAACCGGACACCTGAACGTCGATTGGAGCGGGCATGCCCATATTGAGCACGCTGTCCACCAGGCCGCCGGTTTGGAAATAGGCCGTGATTTCAGGCAGGTCACTGGCCAGGCGGGCACGCACGCGGTCCATGTATTCGAAGCTGCTGGTCTTGTGCTGGTCCTTGAAGCTGACCTGGACAAAGGCGGTGTGAGGTCCGGAATTGGGTGTGTAGACGGCGGAGAAACCCGGCGTCATGCCGATGTTGGAGACGATCATCTCCAACTCGTCCTGTGGGACGACCTGGCGCACGATCCGCTCGACCCGTGCAATCTCACTCTCTGTAAGCTCGATGCGCGTTCCCGTCGGGAGCTTGAGGTTCATCATGAACTGCCCCGGGTCGGTCCTGGGAAAGAATGCCATTCCCATGAACGGGACCAGCGCCAGGGCGCCCACGAACAGGCACGCGGATCCAGCCAGGACCAGTACGGGGCGAAGAAGAACCCGGTTGACGGCGCGATCGTAGAATTTCAGGAATTTCTCGAAGCGATCGTTGAACCAGGTGTTGAAGCGGCTGCCGACGTTCTTTCTCCCCTCGCTCGCGTGTTCCGGCCGCCGGATGTAGCGGGCACAAAACAAGGGTACGACCGTCATGGCGACAGCGAAGGACGCGAACAAGGAAATCGCGACCGCCAGCGCGAGGGCCGAAAAGAGGAACTTGCTGACGCCGTAGAGGAGCGTCACCGGGAAGAAGACGATCACCGTGGTGAGCGTGGCGGCAAGGACCGGCAAGGCAACCTCACGGCCGCCCTTTTCCGCCGCGACTCCGGGACTCTCGCCGAGTTCCAGGTGGCGGTAAATGTTCTCGAGTACAACCACTGAGTTGTCAATCAGGCGGGAAAAAGCCAGCGCCAGCCCGCCCAGGACCATGCTGTTGGTGGACCCACCGCCCAGCGCCAAGACAATAAAGGTCGCCAGCGCGGACAGCGGGATCGAGAAAAACACGGCGAGCGTCGCACGGGGGCTGCCCAGGAAGATGAGAATCATCAGCGAGGTGAGCAGCAAGCCGATGGCGCCTTCGTGCAGCAGCGTCTCAATCGCGGTCTTGACGGGCTTCGACTGGTCGAACACCACGCTGGGAATGAGATTCTTGGGTAAGTCGACGAGATGCTTGAGCGCTTCGCGCATACCATCGACGACGGCAATCGTGTTGGTGTCGCCGCCCTGTTTGAGAACCGAAATATAAACGGAGCGCTGGCCGTCTACGCGGACGACATTGGTTTGAATCTGGGCGGCATCACGCGCGACGCCGATGTCGCCAATGCGGACCGGTACGACCCCATCCAGCTTCACCGGGATCTGCTGAATCTCTTCGACCGTGGGTACCTGGCTGTTGGTATAGATGTTGTAGTCAAAGGGGCCGATCGGGACATGCCCTGCGGGAAGGATCAGGTTCGCGAGGTTGAGCGAACGGACAACATCCATGAGGCTGAGCTGGTGGGCTTCCAGCTTGTATGGGTCCGTGTAGACCATGATTTGGCGAATGGTCCCTCCGAAGGGCTGTGGCACGGACGCGCCGGGAACGCTCGCCACCTGATTGCGAATCTGGTATTGCGCCAGATCGCGTAGCACAACCTCGCTCAACCCTTCTCCCTTGACGGCTACAAGACAGACGGGCAGGCTGGAAGCGTCGAACTTCAGAACGACAGGCGGCAACGTACCCGGCGGAAGCTTCCGCAGGTTCGCCATGGCTAGGTTGCTGACGGTCGTGACGGCTGAGTCGGGGTTGGAACCGGGTTGGAAATACACTTTGATGAGGCTGACGCCGGGGAGCGAGCGGGACTCGATATGCTCGATGCCGGCGCCGAGCGTGAAAAAGCGTTCAAAGCGGCTGGTAATATCGGCTTCGATCTGCTCCGGCGGCATGCCGGAGTAGAAGGTCGCCACCACCACGACAGGAATGTTCATGCCGGGGAACATGTCCACCGGCATGCGGACGATGCTGTTGACGCCGAGAACGGCGATCACCAGGCACACCACGATGATGAAGTAAGGGGTGTTGATGGCAAACCTGGACATCAGTGATCTGCCCCTATCTCGACCAGCTTCGGTGTGACCTTGGCGCCTGGCGTGATGGCCGTAGAGCCGGCGGTCATGACGAGATCGCCTTCCTTGAGGCCGGAGCGAATCTCGACGAGCGAGGGCGACTCCAGTCCTGTGGTCACTTCCTCCGGCTGGACTTCGCCCGCACCGTCAACGACAGTGACGAAGGTCTTGCCGCCGCGGGCTGAAATCGCCTGCAGAGGAACGGTCAGCGCCGTGGGGTTTTCCGCCAATGTCAAGGTGACCTCCGCGTACATTCCGGGAATCAGCTTGCGGTCGCGGTTCTGTATATCGACTTCGGTGCGCATCGTACGGGTGGAGGTGTCAACCTTGCTGGCGATGCGGGCGATGGTTCCGGCAAACACCGTATCGAGCGACGGGATGCGGACGTCCAGTCTGGCGCCTGGATGAACAAGGCCGGCCGCGGACTCAGGAACCGGCAGCACCAGCCGGAGAAGACTGTTTTCCGAGACCCGGACAACTGGCATGGCCTGGGAATGGGAGGCGGTTCCGGCTTGAATCATTGTGCCGTTGTCGGCGTAGCGGCGGGTGACGACGCCGTCAAATGGAGCGACGACGCGCGTGTAATCGTTCAAAGTCTGCAGCTTGCTCTGGTCGGCTTGGGCGACCTTGATTTGTTCTTCAGCGGCGGCAAGCGCGGACCTGGCGGAAGCGAGTTGCGCCGAGGCCATCTGCTCGCGCGCCTGGGCATCGTCGACTTCCTGTTGGGCGATCAACCCGGGCTGGTCCTTCATGACGCCTTCCAGGCGGGTGTAGGTGAGGTGGGCCATCTGGTAGGCGGATTCGGCGCGGCGGATTTCGTCCGTGGCGCGCTGCAGGTCAGCCCGGTTTCGTTGAACGGCTGCCGCGGCTCGAGTCATGTCATCACGCATCTCGGGAAGCTCAAGAACGGCGAGAACCTGTCCACGGTGCACAATGTCGCCGACATCTACGAACATCTTCTGAACGTAGCCGGCGACTTTGGCCATGACTTCGACTTCCTGGAAGGGCACGAGTTCACCAGTGATAGTGAGCCGGCGCGCGATGCTGGCGCGCCGCACGCGGGTGACCGCGACGGCCGCGGGTTCGGCCGCTTTGGCCGTTGTGTGCTCCGCCCTCCCGGGCGCCAGCTTGGAGTACAGCCAGAGCGCGCCGGCCGTCAGCGGCACGGCAAACACCAGCAACAGAAGAATTCGTTTCATTGGTTTTCCTTGCGGGCTTCCTGCGCGGCCCTGGCGGCTTCCTTCAGCGTTTGGATGGAGAACGATGGAGTCTGGCAGAGGCCGATCATGAAACGCTCTCGAGATTCGATCTCAGCCGCCCTTTGGATCACGTCGGAAATCACCTCCTCCGGTATGAGAAGGGCTCCATGTACATCGACGTAGATCAGATCCGCGGGCCTGACCGTGAGGCCGAGAATCGTCACTGGCACATCGAATTCAACCATGTGGACGTAGGCACGCGACATGGCCACATGCGCGGAAAAGGCGGGAAAGTTGAGCCGCGCCAACTCGCCTACGTTGCGAACTGCGCCGTTGGTCACCACGCCCCGGCAGTCCAGCGCGCGCAGGATGTGCGCATGAACGTCACTGAGCACGGCGCCCTGGCCGGGAGGGTTATCGACATCCTGAATCACCGCGATGCGCGGACCCGGGTGTTGGACAAGGTTTTCCCACCAATCGGCAAGGTGGTACTCGGTGTAGCCTTTCATCGGCGGGTCGGCACACCGGACCGTGGAGGTGACCGCGTAGCCAAGGACCGCCGGAAACGGGTGGGTCACACACCGGAATCCAGGGCGGGTGAACCCTTCGTTCCGGAGGCGGATCTTGAGACTTTCGATCGCATTGGCGATCTTGCAGGTGTCGTAGCGCAGGATCTGTGCACGCTGCTCCGCAGTGATCATCGCCGGCTATTTCGAGCATAGACAAGGACAGGAAAAAGCACGATCACGCCGGGAGCGTATTTTTGCCGCCACGGACCGGAGTAGCGGGCACTTGTAACGCATTTCGGACCTGCGAGAAATACAGGCTGGATTGGATAGCCCAATTTGCACGGGGAGCCGTAGAGTGGGATCAGGCGGCTACCATGACGGTCCTGATGCTTTCCGAGACAGGTCACCGCATCGAAGTCTTTAGAAAGTGCTGCCTGAAGCGCGGCCTGACACTTACCCTGGCGCGGACACTGCGCGAGGCGCAGAACACTCTCCGCCGGACCGGCCGGGGAGTGCTGGTGTTCGATGCCGGGGTCTGGACCTGGCCGGAGGTGCACTGGCTGCTGGGGGCGGACCTGCATGGCTGGTCGGTCCTGGTGGTGCTTCCGAACTTCACCTCCGAGGAATGGATGGGCGCGTTCAAGGCGGGCGCCTCGGAAGTGATTAGCGAACCGCTTACGGTTGCCAAGGTAAACGCGGCGCTGGATGCCGTAACCGGACTAGCAAGTTCAGTAAGGTTGCCCGCCGAACCCGGCAAGGGGATCTTCGGCCACCTGATCGACCGGATGCGAAGCCTGTTGTAGTTCGCCTCGGAATCGAAAATCGGCGCGATTTCAACCAGATAGACACGCCATATAGATTATTCTATTGACCTCATACAACATATTGGGGTATCGTTGCCAGTGCAGCCCCTCGGGAGAAGCTCGTATCCGCTACGCGCCGGCTGCTGGATCTAGCGACAATATTATTAGGAGACCTCAATGGGCCAAACGGGTGTTGAACAAGGAGCCCGTTCCGGCGCCGCACGCCGGAACTTGACGAAGGACGAACGAAAGGGGATGGCATTCCCCAAGTACTTTACCGCTCGGCTGGAGCTGGGAAAGACTCCCTACGACGAAGTCCGGTGGGAGCTACGGAACGCACTCATCGGAAACGACAAAGGCGCTGTGATTTTTGAACAGAAGGACGTTGAGATCCCGTCCGAATGGTCACAGACGGCCACCAATATCGTCGCGAGCAAGTACTTTCACGGGCGGATGGGTACTCCGGAGCGCGAGCGTAGCGTCGCGCAGCTGGTGCACCGCGTCGTCGACACCATCACGGAATGGGGTTTGGAGGGATCGTACTTCAAGGGCGTTCAAGACGCCGGGAATTTCCGCAACGAACTGGCGCACCTGATGCTGACGCAGAAGGCGTGCTTTAACTCACCGGTCTGGTTCAACGTCGGCGTGAAAGAGGAGAACCGGGGCTACGGATGGTATTACGATCCGGCTTCCGATTCGATTCTCAAGATGGACCGCGCTCATCACCGGCCGCAGTGTTCGGCGTGCTTCATCAATTCAGTTCAGGATTCACTAGAGTCCATTCTCGACCTGGCCAAGACGGAAGGCATGTTGTTCAAGTGGGGCTCGGGTACGGGCACCAACTTGTCCACTCTCCGCGAAGAGAACGGGATTCTGTGGGGCGGCGGGCGCGCCTCGGGTCCGCTGAGCTTCATGAAGGGCTTCGATGCGTTCGCCGGTGTGATCAAGAGCGGTGGCAAGACGCGGCGCGCCGCCAAGATGGTGATACTCAACGCCGAACATCCCGACGTGGAACAGTTCATCTGGTGTAAAGCCAAGGAAGAGCGCAAGGCTCACGTATTAGTGGACGCAGGCTATGATTCCTCGCTCGATGGAGAAGCGTATTCGTCGATCTTCTTCCAGAATGCGAACAACTCCGTGCGCGCGACGGATGCGTTTATGCAGGCTGTCGTCGAGGACAAAGACTGGTGGACGAAATCGGTCGTTAATGGCGAACCGGTCAAAAAATACCACGCACGCGACATGATGAAAGCGATCGCGGAAGCAACCTGGCAGTGCGGCGACCCTGGAATGCAGTTCGATACGACCGTCAACAAGTGGCATACGTCCAAGAACACCGCACGAATCAATGCGTCGAATCCGTGCTCGGAATACATGTTCCTGGACGATTCGGCGTGCAACCTGGCGTCGTTGAACCTGATGAAGTTCGTTGGCCCCGGCGGCCAGTTTGACGTCGAGGCGTTCCGGCATGCGGTGGCGACCGTGATCCTGGCGCAAGAAATTCTGGTGGACAACGCCAGCTATCCGACCGAAAAGATTGCGCGGAATTCGCACGATTACCGCCCGCTGGGGTTGGGCTACGCCAATCTGGGTTCGTTGCTGATGTCGATGGGGGTGCCCTATGACAGCGACCAGGGGCGCGCCTGGGCGGGAGCGATCACCGCGGTCATGTGCGGCCAGGCTTACCTGACCAGTGCGCGCGTGGCCGAAGTGACGGGACCGTGCCCAGGCTATGCCGTCAACGAGGAGCCGTTCCTCGGTGTGGTCAAGATGCACGGCGATGCGGTCAATGGAATCGATTCGCGGCTGGTTCCCGCCGCGCTGTACGAAGCGGCGAAAGACTGCTGGGAACAGGCGTACGCCACGGGCAAGAAGAATGGCTTCCGCAATGCTCAGACCACGGTCATCGCCCCCACAGGCACCATCGGCTTCATGATGGATTGCGACACGACGGGGATCGAGCCTGACCTGGCGCTGGTGAAGTACAAGAAACTGGTCGGCGGCGGCGTGCTGAAGATCGTCAACAACACGGTTCCTCAGGCGCTCATCCGCCTGGGTTACAAGCCGGACCAGGTGGAATCGATCGTGGCGTACATCGACAATCATGGAACGATTGAAGGCGCGCCAGGGTTGAAAGACGAGCACCTGGCGGTGTTCGATTGCAGTTTCCGTCCGCAGAATGGCAAGCGGTTTATCCACCACATGGGCCACGTGCGGATGATGTCGGCGGTGCAGCCGTTTATCTCGGGCGCGATTTCGAAGACCATCAACATGCCCGAGGAGTCGACCGCCGAGGACATCATGAACGCCTACATCGAGGGCTGGAAGCTGGGACTGAAGGCGGTGGCGATTTACCGTGACGGCTCCAAGCGGGTTCAGCCGCTCAGTTCCGGGACCGGTAAAGGCGAGAAGAAGAACGCGGCGCCGCTCGTGGCTCCGGCTCCGGCGCGCATCGAGGAGAAGGTGGTGTACCGCCCCATACGGCGGAAGCTGTCCGACGAACGGCAGTCGATTACGCACAAGTTCTCGATCGCTGGCCACGAAGGCTACATCACCGTGGGCTTGTTCGAGGACGGCACGCCGGGCGAAATCTTCATCACCATGGCCAAAGAAGGCTCGACGATTTCGGGCTTGATGGACAGCTTCGCCACGGCGGTCAGCTACGGCCTGCAATACGGTGTTCCACTCAAGTTCTTTGTCGACAAGTTCAGCCACGTGCGGTTTGAGCCGAGCGGCTATACCGGCAACCCACTGGTGCCCTATGCCAAGTCGATCATGGATTACATCTTCCGGTGGCTGGCCAACAAATTCCTGGGACCCAACTCGGTGGCCAACGAAGCCGGCGAGACCGCCAAGCTGCGCCCGACCGAAGTTGAGCCGCAGCAGAAGCTGCAGTTCAACGCCGAGATGGCCGACGCGCCGCTGTGCACGGAATGCGGCGGCCTGATGACCCGCAACGGTTCCTGCTATAAATGCGAGAACTGCGGCGGAACGAGCGGCTGCTCTTAGTTCACCAGCGCCTGGTAAACCGCCGTGTTGAACTTCTGTTGAATGTCAGTCGAGTTGGGCATGAGCTGGAGCATCAGGACGAGCACCATCCGGCTTTCCGGATCAACCTGGTAGGTGGTGGCGTAGGCGCCACCCCAGCCGAATGCGCCCACGCTGGCAAGGCCATTTGCGCCGAACCGGTCTACCGTTTCAAATCCGTAACCAAACCCCAATCCCCGGGTGGAGTGCAAGGTTCCGGATTGATTGGTGTGCATTAGCAAGGCCGTTCGCGGCGCCAGAATACGGGTTGCGCCGTAGACGCCGCCTTTGCGGATGGTTTCAAGAAAGCGGGCATAATCGCGCGCTGTGGCGGTCAAGCCCGCTCCTCCCGCAAAGCTCTTGCGGGGACCGTCGACATAGTTGCCCTGCCCTTTGGGGCCCTCCGGCGCACGCACGTACTTGCCGTCCGGCCCGCTGGCGTAGACGGCGGCCAGACGATCGCGCTCGGCCGGCGGGATGTAGAAACGGGTGTCCTTCATCCCCAGCGGAGTGGTTATGCGAGACTCGATGAACTTGTCCAACGGCATTCCGGACGCTTTCTCGACGACACAACCCAGGATGTCGGTGTTGTAGCCGTAGATGTATGCTTCGCCGGGTTGCGAGACGAAAGGCAGCGTCCCGAGCCGCTCCATCGTTTCGCAAACCGGTTCGTCTTTATCGGCCGTGTACCAGCCGTTACCGGCGGCCGGCCCGAGACCTCGTTTCTCATAGAGGCCCGCGACGTAGGTGTCCGTACCGTAGGAAATTCCCGCGGTGTGCGTGAGAAGATCGTGAATCGTGATCGCGCGTTTGGCGGGAACGATCCTGACTTCGGAGCCGTCCTTGACCGCAACACTGGTCTTCGCAAAGGTCGGGATGAAGTGGCCCACCGGTTCGGTAAATCCGATTTTGCCTTCCTCGATCAGCATCAGGATCGCGGCGCTGGTGATGGCCTTGGTCTGCGATGCGATCCGGAAGATCGTGTCAGGGGTCATGCGTCTGCCGGCTTCCTTGTCGCTCCAACCCAAGGCCTTCTCATAAACAGGCTTCCCGTCGCGCAGCACAAGCGCGACCACTCCTGGCACGCTCCCGTTGTCGATGTAATGCGCCAGCACACGATCGATGCGTTTAACACGCTCCGGCGAGAGCGGAGCGAGCCTGGCCCCGGTAAGGGGCGGTTCCGCCGCCATCAGCGGAGCAGTGCAAAGAATGCCAACCAGTAATGCGGAGAGACGAGTGGTTTGCAGAGACATGATTCGCGGTGATCCTATCACGAACTAGAGATGGAATTTCGCTATGGGCGGGTCTTGGCCGCGGCGGAGACTCGAGCCAGCAGTTGAGTCAGTTCCTCCACCTTTTCCGGATTCTGTGCGGCTATGTTGGTGCGTTCGCCCGGATCGGAATCCAGATTGTAGAGTTGGGGTGTCAGGCCGGCGCCCATTTCTGTGTTGGTGTTTCGATTCACCGCCGGACCCGTATCCTTCGAAATCAACTTCCAGGGGCCGCGGCGGATCGAAAGCACTCGCGCATGTTCGACCGCATAGTCGCGTCCCGTCTTACTTTTTCCGGTCAGGACCGGCAGCATGTCGAAACTATCCGGCGCGGCGGCCGGGTCCAGTTTCTGGTGCGTCAGCGAGGCGAATGAGGCCAGCAGATCGACTTGGCTGAAAAGCGCGTTGGAGACGCCCGGCGTGATGTGGCGGGGCCAACGCACGATGAAGGGCACCCGGGTTCCACCCTCAAAATTGCTGTACTTGCCACCCCGGTAAGGACCCGCGGGCTTATGATCGCCGAGCGTCTGAACTGCTCCATCCTGATAGCCGTCATCGACTACGGGCCCGTTGTCCGAAGTAAAGATGACGACGGTGTTCTCGGCCAGGTTGTGGCGGTCGAGAGTCTCGAGGATCTGGCCAACCGACCAATCCAGTTCCTGCATGACATCGCCCCGCGTGCCCGCGCCGCTCGTGCCCCGGAAGCGCGGATGCGGCACGCGCGGAACATGGATGTCGTTGGTCCCGAAGTAGAGAAAGAACGGCTTGGTCCGGTGGCTGTCGATGAAGGTTTGGGCCTTGCGCGTGATGGTATCGGCCATGTCTTCGTCCACCCACCGCGCGCTCTTTCCACCGGCCATGTAACCAATCCGCGAAATGCCGTTGACGATTGTCATGTCGTGACCGTGGGACGGATGAACCTTCAACAAATCGGGCCGCGCGCGTCCGGTCGGTTCGTTGCCGGCCGGCTCGGAGTAACTGACGCGGATTGGATCCTTGGGATCGAGTCCGGCCACACGGCCGTTTTCGACGTATACGCATGGCACGCGGTCGGCCGTCGCGGGAATGATGAAGGAGTAGTCGAAGCCGGCTTCGTTGGGTCCGGGCCTTATCTGGGTGTTCCAGTCCAGGTTGCCTGAACCCAGGCCGAGGTGCCATTTGCCGACACAACCGGTGGCGTAACCCGCCTTCTGAAGCATGGACGGGAGCGTTGTGCGTCCCGGTTGGATAATCAATCGCGCATCGCCTGGCAGAATGGCTGTGTCTTTACGCCGCCACGGGTACTCTCCTGTCATGATTGCGTAGCGGGAAGGCGTACAAGTGGCGGACGTGGAATGGGCGTCGGTAAACCGCACCCCGCGAGAGGCCAGGCGATCGATGTTGGGCGTATGAATGCTCTTGGCGCCGTAGCAACCCGCGTCTCCCCATCCGACATCGTCCGCCAGGATGAACACAATGTTTGGATTCGCTGTCTGAAGTGCTTGCGTCTGGGCAAGAATCGACGGCGTAAGCGTAAGAAAGGTCCTGCGTCGCATCGATAACGCTACTCTATCGCGTCAGAGCGTCGAGCAGGCCCTTGATCTCGGCGACTTCGTCCTTGAGCTTCTCCAGTTCGGCTTCCAGGTGCGTGATCCGGTCCGCCTGAGGGTTCGAGACCGGCGCAGGAGTCCGGGGTGGCGGTTGAGACGGGACTTCGCTACCGAGCAGGTGCGCCCAACGCTGGTCTTTCTTCCCTGGTTGCAGAGGCAGTTGGAGAACGAGCGGATCGGATTCACGAGAAGCAAGCTTGCGGAGAGTGTGTTCGACGGTATCCACGTCGTCGAAGTGATACATCCGCTCGCAGCGTGTACGCAGTTCACCGGGCGTCTGTGGACCACGCAACATGAGTTCGGTGAGGATGGCGAACTCGGGACGAGTGAAGTTGAATCGCTCGGTCAAACTGTGCCGGTACTTTTCAACGCGGCTGCCGGCTTCGCTCACAAAGACCGCCAGCCCCGCATCCCGCAGGCTGTCCATGATCCCGTGGACGAGAGACGCCTCCAGGTTCAGAAATGGGTCGCGGTTGGATTTTTGATTGCAAGCATTGACGAGGGCGTTCAGTGACAGGGGGTAGTATTCGGGCGTGGACAGGTCCTTTTCGACGAGGCAGCCCAGCACGCGAAGTTGTAGCGGATTGAGGTTCAGCGACACTCTCCATCATGCGACAGGCGGAAGGCTAAGCGGGTAGAAGGCTGAGCGCGCACTTTGCAAAGATAGCAGCATGAAGATCGTCTACTTGCACGGGTTCGCATCGAGCCCGGCCTCGAAGAAAGCCCGGTTCTTTGCTGAGCGCATTCCGGGGCTGATTGTTCCGGAGCTGAGTGAAGGAGATTTCTTCGGATTGACGATCACCAAGCAACTCGACGTGGTCCGGCGGCTCGTGGATGACGGCGGCGCCGCGCTGATCGGATCGAGTTTGGGAGGATACCTGGCGGCGCTTTATGCCGCGCGCCATCCGCGCCACATCACGCGCACAGTTCTGCTGGCGCCAGCCTTTCGCTTCGCCGGGCATTGGGCCGAGAGGCTCGGTTCGGCAACCATGGCCTCTTGGGAAGCTACCGGGAGCCTGACGACATTTCACTACGGGGCCCAAACCCGGCTCGAGCTCGGATGGGGCTTGATGGAAGACGCACGCCGCTACGAGCCGCAGCCGGACGTCACGCAGCCCTGCCTCATCCTGCACGGCGTGAACGACGACGTGGTACCCGTGCAATTCTCACAGGCGTTTGCCCAGTCTCGTCCGAATGTCAGACTGGTGGAGTTGAATTCGGACCACGAACTGCTAAATGTGACGGCCGAACTGTGGGCTGAAACGAGAACCTTCCTGGATCTGTAGGAATCTGACATACTCTCATCTTTATGTCCGCAGGGCAGGAAACGCAGCCAGACGTAACTCGCGCCATCCTGGGTTTGGTGTTCCTGCTCGCCCTGGCCTGGGCGGCGGGCCACGCCAAAGTCGAGAAGCTCCAGGAGCGGCTGAACATCAACCCGCAGATTCTCGCTGGCATGGTGTTCGTGCTGCTCGGCTTGCTCGCGTCACTAAAAGGCGTCGGAGTCCTCTCGGCGCCAACGCTGTCCGCAATCGCCCCTGTCTTGCCGTTGGGCCTGGGATGGTTGGGATTCCGCATCGGCTTCGATTTTGACCGGGAGCTTTTCAACAACCCCCCGGCTGCCACCAATGTGCTGCTGGCGGTGCTCATCCCGGTGTTGCTGGTTGTCCTGGTATGTGGCGGGTTGATCTGGTTCACAGACCAGGAATGGTCGCAACGGCAGGAGTTCTGGCGTGACTTGCTGTTGGTGTCGCTCACCACGTCGATGACATCGGCCTTTTCGATCAGCGCGCTCAACCGGCGCCGGCCTGGAATGCTGTCCGTTCCGAAACTCGCGATGCTGGCGGAACTGGAGCAGGTCACCGCATTGCTCGGACTGATGTTCATCGCGGTGATCTTCCACCCGACCGGGGACGGAGTCGGCTGGCAGTTGCCGCCGCTGGCCTGGCTGTTTGTCACCTTAGGCGCGGGGTTGGCGATGGGCGCCCTCACCTATGGCCTCTTGAGCACGTCGAAGAAAGGTCCGCCGTTTATCGTCATTCTGCTTGGCGCGATAGCCATGGCTGCTGGTATGGCGAGCTTTCTACGCCTCTCGGTGATTTCCGTTTGCTTTGTCGTCGGCCTGATTGTGTCGAACCTGCCCGGCGGATGGAAGGGACAAGTCCAGATGGTCCTGCAGCGCATGGGGAAGCCCGTGTTCTATATCCTCCTGCTTTTTGCCGGCGCCCTGTGGAGCCCTTGGGACTGGCGCGGATGGGTGCTTCTGCTCATCGCCGGCGGGGCGCGCGTCGCGGGAAAGTGGCTGAGTTTTCGCATCGCGGGTTTGCAGGGGCGGCTCGACTTGAACCGGTCCGAGCAAACCGCGGCCATGCTTGCGCCAACCGGAGTACTTGCCGTGGCCGTGATCATCAGCGCCAAAGACCTGTATCCCGATGCGCAGGTCCCGCTCATGTTAACGTCGGCCATCGGTGGCGCCGCCCTGTGTGAATTGATGCTTCTGAGCGCCTTCCGCAACCGGAAGGAGCCGCAATGACGCTTCTCTACATCCTTTTTCTGGGCGTGCTGATGAGCGCCGCTGCGTCGTTCGCCCCGCACGCCGGGTTGGGAGCCAGCCCGGGCGGCACCATCCTTGGCGGAGGGTACCTACTGCTTACCGCGTTGCTGGCGGGCAGTGTCTTCCAGCGCTTGGGGCTCCCGAAGTTGACGGGCTACGTCGTTACCGGGCTTGTCGTCGGCCCGCCCATCATGAACCTGGTTTCGCCGCGCATGTTGGAGGACTTGCGGATTTTCAACGGAGTGGCCACCGCGTTGATTGCGCTGGAAGCCGGACTCGAACTGGGCTTTGCCGATGTCAAGCCGCTGCTGAAGACGATTCAATGGATCAGCCTGCTGGGCGCCGGACTCACCGCGGCGTTGTTGACCGCCGCGCTATTCCTGCTTCAGCCCATGCTGCCGTTCGCTTCCGGGCTGGCCCCCGGCCAGATGCTGGCCCTGGCAGCCATGCTGGGAATCGCCCTAACGGCGCAGTCGCCCGCGGTGGCGGTCGCGATTCGAAAGGAGGTGGAAGCCGACGGGCCGTTGTCGCAGATCATCTTGGGTTGCGTGGTGGTCGGGGAACTCGTCATCGTGATCGGATTCACGCTATCGGCAGCCATCGTCCAGGCCCTGCTCGGCTCTCATGCCACGGTCGCCGGCACCTTCAAGACCATTCTGTGGGAAGTGCCGGGGTCTCTCATCATCGGCGTGGCGATTGGCGCGGTCATCGCGCCCTTCCTGAAGATCATGAAGCAGGAAGGCGCGATGTTCATCACTGCCGTGGGATTTCTGGTCGCGGAAGTGGGACGCCGCGTGCACCTCGATGTGCTGCTGGTGGCGCTGGCGGCGGGCTTGTATATCCGGAACCGGACGCCGTACGGCCACCGGCTGCATGAGGACGTGAGCGCCGCCTCGCTCCCCATCTTTGTCACCTTCTTCTCGGCGGCCGGCGCCGGAGTCAATCTGGATACGTTACAGGTCCTGATGATCCCGGTCCTGGTGGTTTTCGGAGTTCGCGCGCTCGGTCTCTACGGAGGTGGATGGCTCTCGGCCAAAGCCGCCGGGGCAACG
>JADZCI010000358.1 GCA_020851655.1 Bryobacterales bacterium | reverse complement strand
CCACTTGCCTTGAAGGTCGTGCAAGGAATCCATCCCCTACAATGATCGCCCAGCTTCGCCACCGCGGGGCCGGCGTCGAGCCGGGGATGCCAGAGTAGGTAGATCGTGAACGTTTGAATCGGGATGGATAGAGGAAAGGTCCGGTGATCGGCGCCGCAGGCGAGTCGAACAGCGCGTCTTCCGCCATATCATGGAGTGGACCCCAATTCTGAGACAGCCAGTTAACCCTCGAAAATCATTAAAAGGGAAAACTGGAATGAAGGCTCGAAGGAAGTTCAGCAAGGAGTTTAAGCTGACGGCCATCCGCCGTATGCAGAGCGGACAGAGCATCGCGGAAGTGGCACGCGCCCTGGAGGTGCATCCGAGCGAGCTGCACCGCTGGCGGCGGGAGTTGGAAGAACACGGGGAACGGGCCTTCCTGGGCGTGGGCAAGAAACGCGCCGAGGAAAGCCGGGTGGCCGAACTGGAGCGCAAGGTCGGCCAACAAGCCCTGGAGATCGATTTTTTAAACCGAGCCTTGCAGCATGTCGAGGAACAGCGCCTGCTGAGGGCACTCAGCAACGGCGCACCCTCTACGAGCACATCGAGGAAGAAGTGAAGACCGAAACCCAACTGCCGCTGAGCCAGATGTGTGGCATGGCCGGAGTCAGCCGGGCTGGCTTCTACCGGTTCCAGGAACCGGCCAAGCCCAATCCGGAGGACCTGAAGTTGCGCGGCGCCATGCACAAGGTGGCGCTGGAGTGGCCCAGCTACGGCAGCCGGCGCATGATCCAGGAACTGCGGAAGCGCGGCTGGAAGGTGGGCCGCAAACGCATCCAGCGGCTGATGCGGGAAGACAATCTGCTGTGCGTGGCCAAGCGCAAGTTCATCCGCGCCACCGACTCGGCGCACGCTCTGCCGGTGTACCCCAATCTGGCCCGGTCGATGACGCTCAGCGGGGTGAACCAGTTGTGGGCGGCCGACATCACTTATATCCGGCTGGAGGAAGAGTTCATCTACCTGGCGGTGATTTTGGATGTGTACTCACGGCGGGTGATCGGCTGGCATCTGGACGATACGCTGTGCGACTCGCTGTCGATCGCGGCGTTGCGGATGGCGTTGGCCGGGCGTCCCGTGATGTCCGGGCTGGTGCACCACTCCGACCGCGGCGTGCAGTACGCCAGCCGGGATTATACGCAGTTGCTGAAGGACCACCAGGTCACCATCAGCATGAGCCGCAAGGGGAACCCGTGGGACAAGGCTTACGCTTCACACTGCACCTCCTGCGCACGTTGCGCAACGACCGAGTTGGCGGAGACTCTCTTGGAGAATTTCACGCCCTGGGCTTTCCGTGGCGGATTCTCGCCTGGGTGCTCGTATAGGCAATCGTTCTTGCCATTGTAGGCGTGGCCGCGGATCAGGTTGTGACGGTTCCAGATTTTGACACGCTGAGGATGAATCCCCAGCAGCTGAGCCATTTCTTCGACCGTCAGCATGCCAGCCTTGCGGAGACGATCATAGCGCGGCGTAAGCTGATAGCTGCGTTGAATGCGCGCCACGATGCGCGCCGTGAAGCGTTTGCCCTCGCTGAGTTCGCTCGTCTCATTTGGCCCACTTTGATCGTCTGAATTGGCCCCCCTGGCCAGCCCCGGATGGCAAGATGCCGGGATGGACAGGAGGTCGAAAGTGGAGCTATTCGAAGCGATCCGGCGCGACTACGAAGCCGGAGAGACGATCAAGGGGTTGGCGAAGAAGCACGGCGTGCACCGGCGAATGGTGCGCCAGGCGATCGCCAGCGCGATTCCGCCGGAGCGCAAGAAGGCGGAGCGGGAAGCGCCGAAACTGGGCCCCGTGAAGGAGCACATCGATCGGATGCTGGAGTCGGACCGGCAGGCTCCGCGCAAGCAAAGGCACACGGCGCATCGGATCTGGGTGCGGCTGCGGGCGGAGCATCCGGAGCACGACATCGGCGAAGCCACGGTGCGGCGATACGTGCGAGAGAGGAAGCGGGAATTAGGGCTGGCGGGCCGGGACGTGTTCGTGCCGCAGAGCTACGCCTGGGGCCAGGAGGGCCAGGTCGATTGGTACGAGGCGATGGCGAAGCTGGGCGGGGAGCCGCGCAAGCTGTATTGCTTCGCGATGCGCAGCATGGCGTCGGGCGACGCATTTCACCGGGCATACACCAACGCCACGCAGCAGGCGCTGCTGGAAGCACACGAACGGGCGTTCGAGTATTTCGGCGGGGTGTTTCGCCTGTTGCGGTACGACAACATGTCGTCGCTGGTGAAGAAGATCCTGCGCGGGCGGCAGCGGATCGAGACGGACCGGATCATCGCCTTTCGCTCGCACTGGGGCTTTCAGGCCGAGTACTGCAATCCGGCCAGCGGGAACGAAAAGGGCGGAGTGGAAGGAGAGTTGGGCAGGTATCGGCGCAACGTGCTGACGCCGGTGCCGGAAGCCGAGAGCCTGGAGGCGTTGAATGAACGGTTGCTGGCCGCCTGTCTGGCGGAGCGGGACAGGACGATCGCCGGCAAGAGCATGCCGGTTGCTCAGGCGAGCGAATACGAACGCGCGTTCCTGCTGCCGCTGGCCGAGGAAGGCTTCCCGCTGGAGGAAGTGATCTATCCATTGCTGGTCGACGGCAAGGGCCGCGTGCGGGTGAAGACCAACTGGTACTCGGCGCCGCTGGCGCCGGGCACGCGTGTGGCGGCGGTGATCGGGCCGTCGTGGGTGGAGATCAAGTACGACAACCGGTGTGTGGCGCGGCACGTGCGCCGCTACGGCGGGGCTATGAATGCCTCCAGCTTGAGCACTACCTGGACGTGCTGGAACGCAAGCCGGGGGTGATGGCCGGTTCGACGCCGCTGGAGCCATGGCGGCAAGCGGGACGCTGGCCCGAATGCCTGGACAGAGTCTGGCGCCTGCTGGAGCAACGTCACGGCCGTAGCGCCGGGACGAGGGAGATGATCGGATTGGTTCGCGCCGGTTTGGCGGAAGGCTGGGACCGGTTGATCGCCGCCGTGGAACAGGCTCTGACGCTGGGAGTCAGCGACGCAGCGGCGGTGCTGCATATCCTGCGCATGCCCGATCCGGACGACCGCCGCAGCTACGCCATCGCACTGGCCGAGGAGTTGGCACAGTTCGAACGCCCGATGCCGACGATGAACGAATACGACCTGCTGCTGGCCGAGGCGCCGGGAGGCGTGCAATGAAGAACCCGGCCGAAGCGTTGGAACACGCCAGCGTCAAGCAGTACTGCAAAGCGGTGCGTATGCCGACCATCGGAGCCAACTTCGTCTCCTTGGCCGAGCAGGCGATCAAGGAAAACCACAGCCACATTCGCTACCTGGAGGCGCTGCTGGCGATGGAGTGCGAGGAGCGGGACCGGCACGCGATCGCCAGCCGGATTCGCGACGCCCAGATGCCTCGCGAGAAATCTCTCGAGGAGTTCGACTTCGCGCAGTCGCCGCTGATCCCGGCGGCCAGGATCCGTGAGTTGGCCGAAGGCGGCTACATCGAACACAGCGAACCGGTGGTGCTGATCGGCGACTGCGGCACGGGCAAGAGCCATCTGGCGAGCGGACTCTGTCTGGCCGCCTGCCGGCAGAAACGTCGCGTCCGTTTCACGACGGCGGCGGCGCTGGTCAACGAGTTGGTTGAAGCGAAGCAGAATAACCAGGTGCGGCGTGTGATGGCGCGCTGGCAGAAGTACGAACTGATCGCGCTGGACGAGGTCGGCTACGTGCCGCTGGCCGATATCGGAGCGGAGTTTCTGTTTCAGGTGATCGCGGACCGGGCGGAGCGGGCGGCGATCATTGTGACGACCAACCTGCCGTTTTCCGAGTGGACGACGGTGTTCCCGAATCCGCGGCTGTGTAAGGCGCTGGTGGACCGGATCACGGCTCGGGCGCACATCATCGACACGGGCAAGGAGTCGTTCCGCTTCAAGCGAACGGCGGAAAGGAGGAAGAAGCGATGAACTGGGAGGGGCGGCGAGGGCGCGAGGTTTTGGCCTCCCCGCCGTCCGTTGCGCCTCGGCGGTTCCGCCCTTCGGGCGTCGCCGCAAGGCTCCACTCCCGCCGGGGAGGTCAAAACCGAACCGGCAGGATGGGGCAGAATATCAATAGCCAGGGGGCCAAATGAAGTGATCAAAGTGGGCCAGGCCTGAGTAGCGAACCCACTCGCCCGACTGCAACCCTTGGCTGTTCAGCACAGCGGCGATCTCCGGATAAGTATGCTGGTCAAGCAGCCGATCGATGGCAGCCACAGCCGCCGCACTGGTTTGCCGCTGTTCCCAGGACCGCTGCGGTAACGGGATCTGAATCGTG
>JADZCI010000357.1 GCA_020851655.1 Bryobacterales bacterium | reverse complement strand
TCATCGGGACCACATCGAACGCAGCTAAAGCCGAGGCGGCGCGGAAAGCCGGAGCCGGCGAAGTCATCCTTTATACCGAGCAGGACTTCGAGACCGAGGTCAAGAGGTTGACCGGTGGCAAAGGTGTCGATGTCGTCTACGATTCGGTCGGAAAGTCCACCTTCGAGAAGAGCCTCAACTGCCTCCGGCCGCGCGGCATGCTGGTCACCTTTGGCAACGCCAGCGGCGCCGTCCCGCCATTTGAACCGCTTCAGCTATCGGCCAAAGGCTCGCTGTATCTCACCCGGCCGAACCTGGCGCATTACACGCTGACACGCGAGGAGTTGGAGTGGCGCGCCGGAGATGTGCTCAAGTGGGCCGCCGAAGGCCGCGCGCCAGTCCACATTCACAAGATCTATCCGCTGGCGCGAGCCGGCGAGGCGCACGAAGACCTGGCCTCCGGACGCACCACAGGAAAGCTCCTGCTTGCTGTCTGACTCCCTGATACGATCGAAGAAGTCATGAAGAAAGAGACGATACTATCCGCAATTCGCGAAATTGGCATCGTGCCGGTGGTCCGTACGCCGACCGCCGACAGCGCCTTCAAAGCGATTGAAGCCATCTACGCGGGGGGCATTCGCGCCGCCGAAGTCACCATGACCGTGCCGGGCGCCGTCAAGGTGCTCGAAAAACTGGCGGACCGGTTCGGGGACAAGATGGTCCTCGGCGCCGGGACCGTGCTCGATCCCGAAACCTGCCGGATTTGTATGCTCGCCGGAGCCGAATTCTTTGTGACGCCCGCGCTGAACCTCGCCACCATCTCGATGGCGCAGCGTTACTCCAAGCCGATTTGCCCGGGCGCGCTCACACCCACCGAAGTGCAGGCCGCCTGGCAGGCGGGCGCCGATATCGTCAAGATCTTTCCCTGCGACAACGTCGGCGGCGCCCGGTACATCAAGGCTCTCAAAGGTCCGTTCCCCCAAATCGAGATGATCCCTACCGGCGGCGTCAGCCTTACGACAGCCGGCGATTTTCTCAAGGCGGGCTCTTGCGCCGTCGCCGTCGGAGGAGAACTCGTTGACGCCAAGACGATCAAGGAAAACAAGTACGAGGTGTTTACCGGCCGTTCCCGGCAGTTCCTGGAAGTCATCGCCCGGGCCAGAGCCGAAATGAAGGCCGCATGATTATCGTCCACGTTCACGTTCACGTGAAGCCGGATTGCGTCGAGGCGTTCCGGACCGCGAGCGTCGCCAACGCCCAGGCGAGCGTCCAGGAACCCGGTATCGCGCGCTTCGATGTCATTCAGCAAAGTGACGATCCCCAGCGCTTCATCCTGGTCGAGGTGTACCGGGATCAACAGGCAACCGCCGCGCACAAGGAGACCGCCCACTACGCCACTTGGCGGGACACGGTGGCGGCGATGATGGCGGAACCGCGCCTGGCAGTCCGGTTCGTCAATCACTTTCCGCCCGATTCGGGCTGGTAGAGAGGTTATGCGTTTCGAGTTCGCCACGGCCGGGCGGATTCTGTTCGGCTGTGGCGCCGCGGCTGAAATTCCCGCGGCCGCCGCCGGGTTCGGCCAACGCCCGCTCGTCGTCACCGGAAAGTCGTCAGAGCGGCTTCAAAAGCTGACCTCTCAGATCCCCGGACCCATCTTCGCCATCAGCGGGGAACCGTCGGTTGAGGTCATTCAGGCCGGAGTGCATGCCGCCCGGCAGCGCCGCGCCGATGTCGTAGTCGCCATTGGCGGGGGCAGCGCCATCGATGCCGGAAAGGCGATTGCCGCTCTGGCGGCCAACGAAGGCGGCTTGTTCGACTACCTGGAGGTCGTTGGCAAGGCGCTTCCTTTACCGCGCCCCGCGCTGTCCGTCATAGCGGTTCCCACCACGGCGGGGACGGGTTCCGAGGTCACCAGAAACGCCGTCATCGCTTCTCCCCAGCATCATGTCAAGGCTTCGCTTCGCAGCCCTTCGATGCCGCCGCGTCTGGCCATCATCGATCCGGAATTGACCTACTCCCTGCCCCCGGCGCTCACCGTATCGACAGGGCTGGATGCGCTCACCCAACTGATCGAACCGTACGTCTCGGCCCGCGCCAATCCGCTGACGGACGGCATCTGCCTGGAAGGAATCCGCCGTGCCGCGGCGGCGCTTCCCCGGGTTTTCGAAAATGGCGGCGATACCGAGGCACGGCGGGACATGTCGCTGGCCAGCCTCTTCGGCGGGCTTGCTCTCGCTAACGCCGGCCTGGGAGCGGTCCACGGGTTCGCCGCGCCGGTGGGCGGCCGGTTTCCCGCCCCGCACGGAGCTGTCTGCGCCGCGCTGCTGCCGCACGTCATGCGCGCCAACATCGCAGCCGGCGCCTCCCTGGACCGGTATGCCGCCATTGCGCGCCTGGTGACGGGTGACGCGGCGGCTTCCGCCGAAGCCGGCGCCGAATGGGTGGCCGCGCTTTGCCGCCGGCTCTCCGTCCCGCGCCTGCGGGACTACGGGATCCGCGCCGGTGATGTGCCGGAATTGGTCGAACTGGCTTCCAAAGCCAGCAGCATGAAAGCGAACCCGGTTGTGCTGAGTCCCGTTGCGCTGGCGTCGATCCTGAACGCTGCGTTGTAGCCCGCGTAACGTCCCGGCGGCGATCTGCCGATATCCGAGCGTGAAGAATTGCATTGGGCTTCTTGCCGCCCTGTTGGCGGCGTCGCCGGGCGCCTTGCGGGCGCAGTCCATCGCCGCCAACCCGGCATCGCTTTCCTTTGCTTATCAGCTCGGTGCAACAGCTTTGCCCGCTACCCAGAATGTTCAGGTCAGTTCCAGTCCGGCGGGAATGTCCTTTACGGTGTCGGTTTCCGGCGCCCCCGCCAACGGCGCCTGGGTGCTCACGTCCCTTTCCTCGGGTAAGACGCCTCAAGCCGTCAAGGTTCAGGTCAATCCGACGGGCCTTCCGGCCGGAACCTATTCCGCGGCCATTACTCTGACCGGGACCGGAACGCCGGTCCCGACAAAGGTCATTCCAGTGACTCTGCTGGTGACGACGGCTGCGCCAACCCTGACGGCGAACCCGGCTTCTTTGACCGTCACCTATGTCACAGGCACTCCAACCAACGCGCCTTCGCTGACCAAAGTGGTCGTGATCGCCAGCAATGGCGGCGCTGTGAGCGCCACGCTTTCCGTTACCGGCGCCACGTGGCTCAAGGCCAGCCCGACCGGTTCCATCAACCTGGCCGGCTTGTTGAACACCATCACCGTGGTCATCGACCCAAGGGGTCTGGCGCCCAAGACCTACTCGGGCGCCATCAAGCTCGCGGCGCCGAATGCCGCAACCAAGACCCTGGATATTCCGGTCACCCTGATTGTGAACGCGGCGCCGCCCACGCTGTCGGGCACCTGGCCGTTGGGGCTGATTCAGCAATCCCCGTCCAGCATACTTTCGGTCACGGGCGCCAGCCTGTTCTCGACCACGACCGCGACCGCCAGCGGGTTCTCGCCCAACTTCAAGGTGACGGTTACGGATTCAACCAGCGCCACCGCCACCGAGGTATTCAACGTCCCGGTGCACGCGGGCGCCGCCGGCGCCACCCGCCTGCGAATCAATTTGGCGACGCCGTTACCGGCCGCAACCGTCGGAGCGGGCTATCTTCAAAACCTGGCCGCCGCGGGAGGAACATCTCCCTATATCTGGACCCAGCCCTCAGGGACATTACCTCCGGGAGTCACGCTTTCCGCCGGGACCCTGCAAGGGGTGCCCACTTCGGCCGGCACCTACCGGTTTGTGCTCGCGGTGACGGACTCCAGTTCGCCCAGCGCCTTGTTCGCCTATCAGAATTTCCAGCTCACCGTCTATCCCGTGGGCACGACATCCCTCCGCGTCACGCTGGGCGCGGCGCCCCTGCCCGCCGCCCAGACGTCGACCGCCTATGCGCCTCCGGCGCTGACAGCCGCTGGCGGCACAGGGCCGTACACCTGGTCGGCCACAGGTCTGCCGGCGGGCTTGTCGATTGACGCTTCGGGAAATATCAGCGGCTCGCCCACCAGCGCGGGGACGACAGGGCCGCTCAGTTCAACCATCGTCAGTGACACCGCCATGCTGGTGACCGTGCCTCCCAGCTACCTGGCGGCCGAAGGCGTTATGCGTCTGTCGGCCTCCACGCCCACGCCTGGAGGCGGCGTTTCCAACGAAGCGCAACTGCAGGTCTACGGTCCAAACCCGCAGATCGACGTGGTCCTCAATGCGGCGAGTTACCGCCAGGGCACGGTCGCTCCCGGAGAAATCGTCACCATCTTCGGCCATGGGTTGGGCGGCGCGGGCCTGACCTTGTTTGATCCTTCCGCGCCCTCGATCGCGACTTCGCTCCCCTCCGCGCCGCCGTCCACGACCGTCACCATCAACGGCGTGCCGGCGCCGCTGCTCTACGTCACTGCCAACCAGATCGCCTGTATTGTGCCGTACGCCACCGCCGGCCCCACGGCCCAATTTGCCGTCACCTACAATTCCCTGTCTTCGCAGGCGTTCCCCGTAAGCCTGGCAGCCTCCGAACCGGGCATCTTCACCATCGCAGGCTCCGGCCAGGGCCAGGCCGCCGCGCTGAACTTCGACGCGGCGACACAGGATTACACCATCAACAGCGAGACTAACGCCGCATTGCGAGGGTCGACCATCGTGCTGTACGTAACCGGCGCCGGCTCCATGAGTTCGCCGGTTGACAATCAACTCATCCCATCCAGCCCGGCGGTAACCCCAACGAATGCGCCCACCGTGACCATAGGCGGGCAAACC
>JADZCI010000356.1 GCA_020851655.1 Bryobacterales bacterium | reverse complement strand
GTGTCCCGCTATATCCGGCTGGGCGGGAGGGGTATCACGATGTTGCTCTGGAATGCGAGCGGCGCAACCGCCGTGCTCGATGAACAACGATGGCAGACGCCTGACGGTGGGCTGGTCACCTTCGATCCCGCCGTCATCGCCGATGTCACCCGGGAGGTGTTCGAGGGCTTCCTGGCATTACCCAAACGTGGACTCGAGGTCGGCGGCATCCTGTTTGGCCGCGCCGCGGGTCCAACTCCCGGCTCGATCCAGATCGATGGCTTTGAACCGGTTCCTTGCGAGCATCAGCACGGCCCCTCCTATGTCTTCTCGGACCGCGACAGGGAGCGTGTGGAATCGATCGTCGCCGGTCTTCGCCAGCGGGGCGCGTCGATTGCCGGTTGGTACCGAAGCTACACGGGCCGGGACATGGCGCTGGATGATGCCGACCGTGACCTGATCCGCGAATATTTCGCGGGACAGAGATTCGCTTACCTGCTGCTGCGCCCCGTGACCATCCGCCAGTGCGTGATGGATCTGGTCTATTTGACTGGCGAAGAGTATGCGGCGGCGCCCGCACCCCGGCATACGGCATTCGCGCCCGTCGAGGCTCCGGCGCCAATAGAGCAAGCTTCGCCTGTGGAGGCAATAGCTGAAATCGAAGCCGGTGAAGCGTACGTTGGAGCGCCGGTGATTGAGCCGGCTGCGATGGAAGAACCCGTGCCCGCCGAACCCGGGCGTCAAGCCACTCCACCCTTGTCCCAACCCATGGCTGCCGAAGCGCGGGGGCAGCGCGGTTCCTGGCTGCTATGGTGTGTCGCGCTTCTCGCCCTGGCCGCCAGCGGCGTTTCGACCTATCTGTGGTGGCAGGTTTCGCAGCGCATCGACTCTGCGCCGGCAACCGCGGCGGCCCTCCCGCCACTCGCCCCATCCGCGACTCCGGCAGCGCCGCCGGAATCTCCCGCTCCGGCCGTACAACCCCCGCCAGCCGAAGCGCCGGCGAGCGATGCGAAAGTCGCCGTGCCTGCGCAGGCGATCAACCAGGTTGAGCCACACATTCCCGATGGAGTGCGCGCAAGGATCAGCGGACAAATGGAGGTTCCGCTCCGCGTGAGTATAGACCGCACAGGGAGAGTGACTCGAGTCCAGGCGCCCGAACAGGGTGACAGCCTTTATCAGTTTGTCTCGAATTCGGCGATCAAGGCCGTGCGGCAAACCCGCTTCCAACCGGCCAAGGGTGCGGACGGCAAGCCTGTGGCGTCCGTCAAGACCGTGGTCTTCACAGTAGAAGGGGCGGCCCGGACGCAAGCCGGACTGCGTTGAAGACTACCCCTCAATCCCCGGAATCCGGTTTCTTGCGCTTGGCCACCACGCGGTAACGCCGGGGGCGCGAAAACCCGCTGGTGAAGGCGTCCTCGATCAGCGCGGTCTGCTCCTGCGCGTGACGTTTGGCTGAGCCCGTCGCCGTACTCGCCGCTTCCGGACGCCCCGCGTAGTTCAAGGTGCGCCGGGATTTGTCCTTCGCCATGAGAGCTTCCAGTTTGTCCCGGATGAACAGATACGCACCCATGTTGCGCGGTTCTTCCTGCACCCAAACCAGCTCTGTGGAGGATGGATAGCGCCACAGGATGGTCTCGATCTCCTCCTGCGGCCAAGGGTACAACTGTTCGAGACGAACGATGCCGACGTTCCAGGTGTCTTTCTGTTCCCGGGCGGCCAGCAAATCGTAATAGACCTTGCCTGAACAGAAGAGCAAGCGCGAGACGCGGTCGGGCGAGACGCCGTTTTGATCGCCAATCACCGCCGAAAAATGGCCGTGCGTGAACTCGGCCGCGGTGGATACCACCTTGTGGTGGCGGAGCAGGCTCTTGGGAGTGAAGACCACGAGCGGTTTTCGCAGACCGCGGCGGTCGGCGCCCCCATACATCTGCCTCCGCAGCAGGTGGAAGAATTGCGCCGGCGTCGTGGCGTTGCACACCTGCATGTTGTTCTCCGCGCAAAGTTGCAGGAAACGCTCGATGCGGCCGCTGGAGTGCTCGGGTCCCTGCCCCTCGTAGCCGTGCGGCAGCAGCAGCACCAACCCGCTGGGCTGCCCCCACTTCGATTCGCACGAAGAAATGAACTGGTCCACCATGATCTGCGCACCATTGACGAAGTCGCCGAACTGCGCTTCCCAGATCGTTAAGGTCAGCGGATCGCCAAGCGAATACCCGAACTCGAAGCCCATTACCCCGTATTCGCTCAGGCTGCTGTCGACCACCTCGAAACGAGCCTGGTCCGGAGACAGGTTCATCATGGGTGTGTAGATCTTTTCTGTTTCGTGCTCAAAGTACTCGAGATGGCGGTGCGAGAAGGTGCCGCGGCCACTGTCCTGTCCGCTGAGCCGGACCGGAGTGCCTTCCAGGACAAGCGTGCCGAAGGCGAGGGCTTCGCCGAGCGCCCAGTCCGCCAGCGCGCCGCTGAGAAACTCCTTTCGCTTTTCAACCAGGCTCCGCAGCTTGGGATGGATCTTGAAGCCCTCCGGAAACCGCGTCAGGCCGCTGATGACCTTGGCGATAAGTTCTTCGTTGACCGCCGTGCGCGGACAGAAATTCTCGATCTGCGCATCCTCGTACGACGTCACTTCCTGAAGCTCCCATCGTTCACCGCGCCGGACGGCCTCCTCATGCGCTTCGTTCTGCTTGTCGCTGATTTCCTTGCGCGTCCGGTCGACCCACTCGCGAGTGACGACTTTCTCGCGCGCCAGCCGGTCAATGTAAAGGGACGTTACCGAGGGGTGCGACTTGATCTGCTTGTACATGACCGGCTGCGTGTAGCTGGGGTCATCGCCTTCGTTGTGGCCGTACTTGCGGTAGCAGGTCATGTCAACCACAACATCTTTCTTGAAGCGCTGGCGGAAATCGAAAGCAACCTGAATGGCCCGCACGCACGCTTCCGGATCGTCCCCGTTCACGTGAAAGATGGGCGCCTGCACCGTGCGCGCCACATCGGTGCAATAGGTCGTGGAGCGGCCTTCTTCCGGGGTCGTCGTGAACCCGATCTGATTGTTGATGACCAGGTGGATGGTGCCGCCCACTTTGTATCCGCGCAACTGGGAGAGGTTCAGCGTCTCGGCCACCACGCCCTGTCCGGCAAATGCGGCATCTCCGTGCACGAGGATGGGCAGGACTTTCGCGCAGCGCTCGTCCGCCATCCGGATCTGCTTGGCCCGCACGATGCCCGTCACAACGGGGTCGACCGCTTCCAGGTGGCTCGGATTGGGCGACATGGATACTTTGATCTCGCGCCCTGAAGATGTCCTTTGAACTCCGCTCGCTCCGAGGTGGTATTTCACGTCTCCCGAGCCCAGAGCCGAGTCCGGATCGAGATTCCCTTCGAATTCCCCGAACACTTGCGCCATGGTCTTGCCGACCAAGTTGGCGAGCACGTTCAGCCTGCCGCGGTGCGCCATGCCGAGCACCATCTCCTGGACACCGGCTTCGGCGGCGCGCTCCATCAACTCATCCAGGATGACCATGGCGCTCTCGCCGCCTTCGAGCGAAAAGCGCTTCTGGCCGACAAACCGCGTGTGAAGAAAATGCTCGAAGCTCTCGCCTTGCAGCAGGCGCAGCAGAATCCTCTTTCGCAGATCTTCATCGAGCGGCCAGTTGTTGGCCTGAGGCTCTATGCGTTCCTGCAGCCAGCGCTTTTCTTCAGGGTGCTGGATGTGCATGGACTCGCAGCCGATCTTGCCGCAGTATGTCTTGCGCAGTGTCTCCAAAGTGCGGCGCAGCGGCGCGACCGTGACTTGTCCCTTCTGCCCGCTCTGGGCAAGGTTGCCGGTGATGAATTCGCGGTCCAGGTCCCAGATGGTCAAGCCGTAGCTGGCCGGATCGAGTTCCGGGTGGTAGCTGGGCTCGGCGCCCAAGGGGTCAAAGTCGGCAATCAGGTGGCCGCGCACGCGGTAGGCGTTGATCAGTTGCACCACCGCCGCTTGCTTGGCAATCTCCTCAAAGCGGCGGTCGGATCCAAAAGCCGCGGAATCCCTTCGAGCCTCCGAGTGCCCGCGCGCCGGCGTGTACGGCATGCCGGTTTGGATATAGATCTCGTCGTAGAAGTCGTCCGATCCCTCGAGCAGATCCTGAACCTTCCCGAGGAACATTCCGGACTCGGCGCCCTGAATCACGCGGTGGTCGTACGTGCAGGAGATGCTCATCACCTTCGACACGCCAAGCTGCGCGCGCACTTCATCGCTCACGCCCTGGAATTCCGCCGGGAAATCGATGGAACCGGTGGCGATGATGGCGCCTTGGCCCGGCATCAGGCGCGGAACCGAGGCCACGGTTCCCACCGTACCCGGGTTCGTCAACGAAATCGTCGTGCCCTTGAAGTCGTCCAGCGTGAGTTTGCCCGTCCGCCCGCGAGCGACGATGTCATCAAACGCGGCCAGAAACTGGCGGAAATCCATGGCGCCCGCATTCTTGATGCTCGGGACGACAAGCTGGCGGCGCCCGTCTTTGCCCGCCACGTCGATGGCGATTCCAATATTGATTTCGCCGCGCACCAGGCGGTGGGGCGCTCCCTCGACTTCCGCAAACGCGTCGTTGAGCGCCGGCATCTGCTTCAGGGCGCGCACCAGCGCCCAGGCGATGATGTGCGTGTAGGAAATTTTCGCCTTGCCATGAAGATCGCGCCACTCGTTCATCAAACGCCGGTTCTCATCGATGATCTTGACCGGGATGACACGTTGAGAAGTCGCGGCCGGCACGGCAAGGCTCGCGTTCATGTTGTCCGCAAGACGGGCGAGCGCGCCCCGCAGCGGCACCAACTGCTCGGCGGGACTCAACGCCAGCGGGGCGGAGGCGGGAACGGGTGTCGCCGGACGGATCACGGCGGGAGAAACAGTCTCCGCGGCGGGCGGTTCGGTTGTGGCAACCGCAACGCTGGTTCCGTTCCCGCTCTTGGCGGCGGAACTGCCGTTGCCCTCGAAAACCTGTTTCCAGGTATCGTCCACGGCGGTCCGGTTATGCAGGTAGTCGTGGTACAGTTCTTCGGCGAGCCAACTGTTCAGATCGATGGGAGATTCGGGTAGTTTGGACATAGCGTGGGCGCAGGCTCCGCCAGAGCTTAGCCCGTTGTATTCCCAGTGTAGCGTGAGCCTCAGGAGCGGATTCATTCATCCGCCCGCGGAACCTCACTGTTTCGGCGCTTTGCCCGGCAGCCCGACGGGGTTCTCGTGAACCCGTTCGCCGAAGTCCCCCTGCATCCCCGATGCGAGCTTGACCATCTTCTCCCCAAAACGGTCCCGGATCTTGTCGGCCGCCGTGAGCGCCTTGCGGGCCTTCGCTTTGCGCTCCCCGTCGAGCAGGTTGAGTTGACCCTCCGCCTCCTGCATCCCCGACACGCTCGCGCCGAGAAGCCGGATCGCGGAACCTCGCTTCCAGGTGTTCCGGAAGAGTTGACGGATTTCGGCGATGAGTTCCTGATCGAGCTGAGTGGGTTCAGCAAGCGTGTGCGCCCGGGTGTAAGTGCTGAAGTCCTTGTAGCGCAGCTTGAGGTGGATGGTTCGCCCAAAGAAACCCTGCTCCCGCAGGCGCCGCGCCACTTTCTCGGCAAGCCGCGCCAAGGTCGATTCCAGCAGCGCGGGGTCGGACGTGTCCACGTCGAACGTGTGCTCGTGGCTAATGGACTTCTGGTCTTGGTGGTCTCCGACCTGGCCCGCAAACCACGCGCCGGCATCGGTTCCTCGCGCCTTGCCAGCCAGGGCCAATCCCCATTGGCCGAAACGGCGCGCCAGAAAGTCCTCATCGAGCCCCGCCAGATCGCCCACCTTGCGTATGCCGATTTCCCGGAGCCGCTTTTCGGTGACCTTGCCGACACCCGGTATTTTCCGCACCTCGAGCGGCGCCAGAAAGCGTGCTTCGGAACCCGCTTGAACCCATAGGACACCGTTGGGCTTGGCCTGGTCGGAGGCGACTTTGGCCACCATGCGCGATGTCGCGATACCGATGGAGCAGTTCAAACCCGTTGTCCGCTTCATCGTTTCGTGAAGCGCATGAGCGGCCCGCATCGCCGGACCGTGTAGCCGCTCGCCGCCGGTCAGGTCCATGTAAGCTTCGTCCACCGACGCCATCTCGACCAGCGGCGAAAACTGCGTGAGCACGTGATGTACTTTGTGCGAGTAGTCGCGATATCGATCGGGATGCCCGTCCAGGAAGATCGCGTGCGGGCAAAGAGCGGAGGCGGTGCGCAGCGGCATGGCGGAGTGTACGCCAAACTTGCGGGCTTCGTAACTGGCCGCCGACACGACGCCCCGTTGATCCTTCTGCCCGCCGACGACCACCGCCTTGCCTTTCAAGCCAGGCTGAAACAGCTCCTCGACAGACACAAAGAATGCGTCCATATCGACGTGAAAAATCGTTCTCACCCCGGCTCGCCTCCTCCATATTGTCGCTCGGGAGAAGCTAAGGTGAAGACCGCCTTCAGCCGCCCCGTCGCCGCCGCCTGTTAAGATATTGCAGTAGCAAGGCTTGGGCCCTTAGCACAGCGGTTAGTGCAGCGGACTCATAATCCGTTGGTCGTAGGTTCGAATCCTACAGGGCCCACCAAGGTTTTCAGAATACTTACAGGCTGGTTGACGCCCTCGGCAGGCGGCTTGGTGGCAAAACTGGTGGCAAAACCGGTTTGCGGCGCCTGCGGGGGCGGGAGGCTTTCATCCAACCGCACCGCGACCTCCTCCCGCGTCGCGGAGAGCACGAGGCTGTAGAGGTTCATCGTGATGGCGATCTGACTGTGGCCCAAGATCTCCATGACGGCGCGCGGGTGGACGCCTTGCGCTAGCAGCGGGCGACAATGCGATGGTTTTCATAAAGCCGATCTCCGTGTCTGCCGATGTATCCGTATATATGCCGGCGGGGAACCAGTTGGCGCTGTTCGAGGAGGGCGTGGACGTCGCCGGAACGGTACAATGTGCAGTCATGGACGAGCCGATCGAACCGCGCCAGCAGGATTCGCACAAAGCTCTCGGCGCGTATTACACCGACTCGCAAATCGCCGAGTTCCTGGTGTGGTGGGCCGTTCGCGGCGCGTCCGACACAGTGCTCGATCCGGCATTCGGGGGAGGCGTCTTTCTGCGCGCAGCCTGTAGACGGCTGAGGGAAAAAGGCGGCGATCCTGCAACACAGGTGTTCGGCGTAGAGGTAGACGCCGCGGTGCACCGGCGCATCGCGGAGAAAACTCCAGGAGGACGGTGTAGCCCCCTCCAATCTGCTGGCGTCGGACTTCTTCGCGACCAACACCGGCCTGATGACGTGCGTGGACGCCATTGTCGGCAATCCACCCTTCATCCGATACCAACGGTTCTCGGGTGAGATGCGGCGCCGCGCGCTTGCTCGCGCTGCCGAACAGGGCTTGAAGCTTAGCGGACTGAGCAGTTCGTGGCTGCCGTTTCTCGTCCACAGCATCCGGTTTCTTCGGCCTGGCGGCCGGATCGCGATGGTGATCCCGTTCGAGATCGGCCACGCGTCGTACACCACTCCCGTCTTGAGCCACCTGGACCGCACATTCGAGAGCGTCACGTTCCTGACCTTCCGCAAGAAACTCTTCCCCGAGCTAAGCCAGGACACTATCCTGCTTCTTGCCGATGGAAAGGACCGCTCGCCGTGCGGCCACTTCTCGATTCGCGATGTGCGGCACGCTGGCGTGCTCGCAAACATCCAGGCTGCGAACCGCCGCCCGCCGAGTGGATTGCGCCACTTGGACCGGGAGCGCATCGCCAGCGGCCGCCAGCGGCTCATCGAATATCTTCTGCCGCGGCGGGCCCGCGAGCTTTACGCCGAACTGCGGGACTCGGACCGAACTACGTCTCTGGGTGCACTTGCCGACGTGGGCATCGGCTACGTCACCGGGGCCAACGATTTCTTCCATGTCGCACCCGGCTTCGGCGCCGACCATGGTTTTCCGGACGAGTACCTGCGCGCCTGCGTTCGGCGAGGCCGCGCGCTCGCAGGCCTGCGCTTTACAGATGAGGATTGGACCTCTGCCCTGGGCCGTGGCGATGCCGGTTATCTCCTGCACCTACCCGCGACGGGCACCCTGCCGCACATGGTTGCCAGTTACGTCCGCGATGGGGAACGGAGGGGAATCCACACGGCGTTCAAGTGCCGCACCCGGGTGCCGTGGTACCGGGTTCCGCACGTCTATATGCCCGACGCATTCCTCACCTACATGAGCGGCGACCTTCCGCGGTTGGTGGCGAACGACTCGGGCGCGGTGGCGCCCAACACGCTTCACGTGCTGCGGCTTCATCGGGGTGTGGAACTGACCAGGAACGCCCTCGCCGCGCTGTGGCAAACCTCGCTCACGCATCTGAGCGTCGAGATCGAAGGCCACGCCCTGGGCGGCGGCATGTTGAAGCTCGAGCCAGCCGAAGCAGAGCGCGTGATGATGCCTTGCGTTGCGAAAAAGGATAATCTAGATCCTCTGGCAGTTGAACTGGATCAGGTCGCCCGAAGCAGGGGAGACGAGGCGTGCGCGTTACTTGCCGACCAACTCCTGCTGCGAGGGCGTCTGGGTTTGTCTGCCGCCGATGTCCAGTTGCTCCGCAATTCTGCCTTGCTGTTGCGGGGGCGCCGGATCGGGCGGAGCGTTCCGGATGAGCGACGTTGACGATCTCTTACTTGCCGCACTGAAGAGTCTACCCCCGAAACCGGCGGACACCGCATCGCGCGAAGCCAAGAAGGCGTACTCGGAGAGCATGTCCGCGGCGGTGGCCGCGGCACTCGCTGACGCGCTGCGGAAACGCAACCTGCGGGAGACGATGCCCGCTCGCCTCGATGCGGAAGGTGTGGAGGCTGCCACCAGAGGCAAGAGCGCCGCGAAGGCAAGGACGCAAAAGCGCGGCGCCGAACGCCGAATGGCCGGTGGCCTGGGCGCGAAAAAAGTGGACGTGACCTGGGCCACGGAAGAAGGTGGATTGCTGCTGGCGCTCTCGATCAAGTCGGTGAACTTCCGCGATCAGAGGACCGGCAATTTCCAGAAGAACCTGACCAACCGGCGCGGCGACATGCTGTACGAATCCACCACGCTGCATCGGCGGTTCCCTTATGCCGTGCTGGGCGGGTTCATCTTTCTGGACAAGGGCGCGGGCGCCGGCCACACGGAGAAGCGGAAGTCCACTGCCGCAAACGCCCACTCGCGCTTCCGGATGTTCACCGGCCGCAACGATCCGGCTGGCCGCCCGGAGCAGTACGAGCGGTTGCATATCATCCTTGTGGATGCGAATCCCGAGGCGCCGCGGTACGAAGTTTTCCGCGTCGGCGACCCCCAGAACGTGATCTCATTGGAGACGGCATTCAACGATGTCATGGACCTGATCGCCGAGCGCAACCCGGACTTTTATGAGGTCGTGGACGGGAAGTTGGAAACGGCAGGTTAAGCGATGCGCACGCCGCCCGCCTCCTGGCCCAATCGCTGCCAGGCCGTGCGCCCAGGCGGAAGGTGGGCTACACGCGTCTGACGGGGTCAGACGTTCGACCAACGCGCGCGCGGCGGGGGCTGTCCACCGAATCTATTCCGAACGCATGGCCACCATCGGCAACACCGAAGCGGCGCGCCGCGCCGGCGGGAGGCTGGCAAGGACCGCGACGAGTATTGCAATCGCCCCGCCGGGGACGTAGGCGAGCGACTCCATCTTGCTGAGCGGGATTCCCATGCTTTCACCCTTGAGGCGGATGAAGGCGGCTGCGAGCATGAGCCCAAAGACGGCGCCAGAGGCGCTTAGCTTCACGACATCAAGTAAGACCATGCCCACAACGCGCCGGCGCGAGGCGCCCAGCGCGACGCGCACCGCGATCTCGCGTGTACGAGTCGCGACCATCAGTCCGACGACGCCGTAGATTCCGAGGGCGGACAGCATCAGGACTACGCCGCCGGTGGCGCCCGCAATTGCCGACTGTTTCAGGAAGTCGTCCACGCTGTGCCTGCGCAGGGAAGCGCCGGTGACGATGCGGTCGCGCCGGAAATCCGGATCGAATTCCCGAACCACGTTCTCGATGGCCGCGGTAATCCTCTCCGGTTGTTCTCCGGCGGAACTGCGCGCGATCAGGAAGAGATCCGGAATTCGGTTTCCGGCTTCGTCGGTGTGAATGGCATGAGGGCCGGAATTCGATTGCTGCGCCAGCGGCAACAGCAACTGTGCCCGCGGCTCGCTCATTTGGGAAGTGGGGAAATCACCGGTGACACCAATGATGGTGAGTGTTTGCGGCGTGTCTCCGCCGCCGTCAGCCATTGCACCGGCGGCGCTGAAACTCAATCGGTGGCCGATCGCCGCGCCCACGCCGGCATCCGGGAAAAGTTGACCCGCGAGAGGCTTCGAGATGATCGTCACCTTCTCGGAGCCCGCATTGTCGTCCTTGCTGAAACCACGCCCGCTCAAGAGCGGAATGCCCATCGTATCCAGGTAACCGTCACCGGCGCGGGTCACCTGAACGCTGGCCTGCGCCGGCGCGGCGTTTGCCTCCGTCTGCAACGATACGGCCGCTGGACGGCCTCGAAAGTCCAGTGGCATGCCATCCGCAATGGTGACGGATGCGATACCGCTCGTCTTGGCAAGAGTCTCCCGGAGGCTCCGGATTCGGAAATCGGCGGTGCGGGTGTCCGGGGCGGCGTCAAGTTCCAACGGCGCTGCGTACAGTAGCTCGGCGTCGAATCCGAGACCGGCTATCGCCGTGGACCGGACTCGATCAAGACTGATGCCGCCAAGCACCAGCAGGGGCACCGCGATCGCGACCTGCAACGCGGCCGCGAAGCGCTGAACACGGCCAACGCGCAACCTGCCTGCGCCGGTGTCGTCCCTCAAGGCGGAGCTGATCACGGGGCGGCTGAAACGCAGCGCCGGCAAAAATCCGAAGACCAGGCTGGTCAACAGGCACAGCCCGATGCAGATCGCGACCATGGAAAGATCGATCTTCAGAGCGTCCCGGAACTGAACCGGTATCGGTTGCCCGGAGAGCCGGGAGACCGCCGGGGGAGCGTTGAAAAGCACCAGCGAAGCGAGCGTCCCGCCGGCGCAGGCGAGCAGTACGGCTTCGGATAACAGGTGCCGGGCCAGCCGTAAGCGGCTGGCGCCGATCGCCTGCCGTATCGACAGTTCCTTCTCACGCATCGCGCTACGAACCTGCATCATCCCGGAGAGATTCATGCACACGACGAGCAGCACCGCCCCGGTCAGGATCAGCGCCAACGTCTGTATGCGCCGGACTTGCGAACGATCGAGAACGCCCAGAGGGTCGTATGCCTCAACAACGCCGGCCTTGAGCTGGTTCGCCGCCGGATACTCTTCAGCCAGCCGCGCGGTAATGCCGGCAACCGCCGCGCTCGCCTGCGCAACACCAACCCCTTGCGAAAGGCGGCCATGGATTTTCAACCATTCCTTGCCCCGGTCGAAACGAACGTTGCGGTCCGCAAGCAGAAGAGGATGCCGTTCGAGCGGGACAAACAATTCTCTTCCCTGGAGACCGAGGTGCCCCTGGAACTGATCGGGCGCGACACCGGCCACGACATAGGGAACGTTATCCAGCTTGAGCGTCTTGCCGATGATCTCCGGATCGCCGTCCAGGTGTTTCTGCCAGAACTGATATCCCAGAATCACGGCGGCGTCCGTCTGCCCTTCAAATCCGGGTCCCCACGCCATCGCCACCCCGATGCTCCTGAAGTAGCCGGCAGAGACGTACATCGGCCACAAGGCCATCTTCAGTTCTCCCGGAAGCTTGATTTCGCTTGGCGCGGTGGCCCACGCGAACATCGCAATCCCG
>JADZCI010000355.1 GCA_020851655.1 Bryobacterales bacterium | reverse complement strand
TGGAGTGGGGCCCGGCTTGCCAATCGGCAAACTCCTGGCGGTGACACGAGCGGCAACGCTCGAGCATTTGTGGCAGGTCCGGTTCGCGCAGGCGTGGAGTTTCAGGCACATCACCGGCGAGATGGGCCTGAACGCGGTGGGCGTTGTTCAGATGAAACCCCGCGTCAAGCGTCCAGGCGTCGCCGTGGCACTTCGAGCACGCGATATTGCGATGGGAAGCGCGCCGCCACTGGGAGAAGGCGGGTTCGATTTCGTGGCAGCGGGCGCAGTTGGCGCCTCCACCCGACTCGTAATACAGGCTCGCCGCGGGCGCCATGAGCAGCAGCACGGCGGCGGCAAGCCCGGCCCAGACAAGCGCCGCTTTCATTTGAACCCCGTCCCTTTCCACTCGCGCTGGATGTAGCCGGCCGAGCGGTATGCAATCGCCATGATGGTCAGGACCGGATTGAACCCCCCGTTGGTCACGTGCACGGAACCGTCGATGACGAATATGTTTTCGGACTCGTGAATCCGGCAGTAGGCGTCCACCACCGACGTTTTTGGATCATTGCCCATGCGGCATGTCCCGGCCTGGTGCTGTCCTCCGCTCAGACCGGGTCCCGCCTTTTTCGGCCAAGTCATGACGGCGCCGGCTTCCTTGAGCCATTCCTCGGCATGAACGGACATCGCATTACCGATTTCAATCGTGTGAGGGTGCTTGCGACCGGACAGGCGGGCAACCGGGATCCCCCACCTGTCTATTACTTTGGGATCGGTCTCGACGCGGGCGTCGAAAACAGGCATTTCCTGTGTGGGGCCTTGAACGTTGATCATGCGCCGGTATTGGCGGCGCATGAACTCCTTGTGTTTAGGACCCCAACGGGGCACTCCCGGCGGAATCATGCCGGTGGCGTGAATCGGAAGGCGGATAAATTCGTTGGCGAGCATGGCGCCGCCCCTAAGGCCGGGATTGCCATGATTGAAGTCGCAAATGGCGATACTGGCGCCGGGCCCAAGGTCGTCGTACGTCTCCTGTCCGAACAGGCCGTAGGCGCCCGTGTAGGTGTGCCCTTGCAGGTTGCGGCCTACCCAGCCATAACGGTTGCCAATGCCGTCCGGGAAGGCGGGACTCCTCGAGTTGAGCAACAAGCGGGGCGATTCCACGGCGGACGCCGAGACGACGACAAGATCCGCCGGCTGCACCCGCGCCGTCCCTCGCGGATCGTAGTAGGCGACACCGGCCGCTCTGCCCTTGGCGTCCACCAGGATCTCGCTCGTCATGCACTCGGTTCGCAGATCGCAGAGTTTGGTGGCCAACGCTGTCCGGAGCACCGTGTTCTGGGTGCCGCACTTGGCGTCGACTTCGCAGGCAAATCCCACGCACCAGCGGCAGCGCATGCACGCCGGACGTCCGTCGCGCGGAACGCTGTTGCGCAGCATCGGAATGTGGAAAGGGTGCCATCCTTTGCGGCGGGCGGCGGCATCGAGAATCACGTGCTCGCGGGCCGGGGGCAGCGGCGGCATAGGGAGCGGCTTGCGCCGAAGTCCCTTGAACGGATTGTTGGAGTCGTCTCCCGAGACGCCGATCTCCCATTCGGCCTTCTCGTAGAAGGGCTCCAGGTCGTCGTAGGTCAGCGGCCAATCTTCCAGGGTGGACCCTTCCGGTGCGCCGTAAACCGACTTCATCCGGAAATCATTGGGGTGAAAGCGCCATGCCATGGCCCCGTAAGACAGCGTTCCGCCACCGACGCAAGCAGCGTTGTTGTGGTAGCCGGGAGAGGATGGCTCCACAATCCGCTCGTTGCCTTTCGCGTCGGCCACGACTCGTGGATTGCCTTCGTCGGCGGGGCCAAACGCGTTCCCAAGAACAGTAGTGCGCTGGTTGCGCAGGTCGTCCTTGCGGCAGTCCCACGCGGTATAGAATTTGCCTCGCTCGAGCAGGACCACGGAAAGTCCGGCAGTCGAGAGCTCTTTCGCCACGATCGGACCGGCGGCGCCGGCGCCGGTAATGACCACGTTCACTTTTGGTAGCGCCATCAGCTTCTCTCCGGCCGCGACTCGTAGTGCAGCCGGCCTCGCACAGGAAGTGGCGGCACGCCCAGCATTCGCCAACTGGCGTAATCGCGGTTTCCGCCGTGCCGCGGGCTGCCGTAGTAGCCCTGCATCGTATGGGCGAGGATCAGTTCGAAGGACGGCCGCGCAGCGCCATTTTCCCATTCGCTGACGATTTGAGCTTGCCGCGCCGAGTCCAGCGACGCGAAGCCTTGCGCCCGCAAGTTGCGCAAGGCTTCATGGTAGACAGGCAGGTGGCGTTTGTACTTCCGCGCAAGTTGCCGGTCGATGTAGCTCACCACGCCGGCTTCGCTCCCACCCGGATCCTGGTCCGGCGGAATCAACACGTCAGCCAAAGCGGCGAGGGTCAAGGCCTCGTCAGCGGTCAAGACACGCCGGGGAGACGGATTGGGGCGGCACGCCGCAACCGCGCCAGCCGCCGCCGCGCCGAGAAAGCGGCGTCGTTTCAGATATTCACCTCCCGTACTACCGCAAACAGTATATCAGCGGAGACGGGAGAGCGAAGTTCGCTGCCGGACCGGCGGCCGGGTGCGTTTACGAATTGAGAGCGCTATTAATGCGCTCGATGGCTTCGTCGATCTCCGCCGGGCTCTTATAGCCGATGGTGACGGCATCAACCGTGCCGAGCTTGAAGACGAAATTGATGGAGGCTTCGCGCTGCTCAGGTGACTTGAAGGCGCCTTCGCCAATGATCTTCATGCCCAGAACGCCGGTCCCTTTCTTGCGCACTTCACCGATGTGAGTGACCACTTCGTCCACCACGCCGTTCTCGTTGTCGGCGCTCCTGAGGTTGTCCATCTTTACGCCGGCGTTGTTGACGCGCATCAGGGCGACATCCAGCCAGTTGGTGTTCGAAGGGAACTGCCGCAATGGGAGCAGTCCGTGAACCGATGCGCCATGGGACGCGATGATCTTCTTGTGTTTGGCCTCGGAAAGTTGATCGCGAACGGGCTTGAACTGCTCGGGCCAGTCGGCGGTCCGCACGCAATGGAGCAGGACGATATCGAAATATTCGGTATTCAACTGGCGCCGGTAGGTATCGAGTTTGGCGAATGCGTCGGTGGTGTCCCGCAGGCGGACCTTGGTCATCAGCCGGTATGAATCGCGCGGCAGACCCTTCAGCGCAATACCCAGCATATCGTGCATGCCGGTGTAGGCTTCGGCGCTCTCAAAAAAGCGAATGCCGCGGTCGTAGGCGTAGCGGACGAGCTTGGTGAATTCCTCCTGCCCCAACTCGCGCTGCACACGTCCGCCGACGGTTCCCGTGCCGAACGCCAACCGCGTGACTTTAACGCCTGAATTGCCCAGCGTGACCCAATCGGTGGCGGACCTCTTGGCCGCGGCTCGAGCAGTGGACAGTGAACCGGTGACAGCGGCCGCGCCGGCGCCAACGGCGGTCTTCAAAAGATCTCGTCGTGAGAATTGAGACATGATTATACGCTCCCAGGTGATGAGGTTCCGGCTCTTGCATCATACCGCGGCTGGCCCGGCTTCGTTCCCGAGGGGTAATCCACCGAGACGAGGAAAAGGCCTGAAGCAGGCACGCTGGGTCCAGCCTTGCCCTCAAAACCCGGCATGAGCCGCAGCGCCAGCGCCGCCCCGTCGAGGTTGCCCTTCCCCACCTCAAGCAGGGAGCCCACCATCATGCGAACCATGTGCTTCAGAAACCCGGAGCCGTGGACACGATAGACGAGAAGGTCTCCGGTACGCTCCGCACCAGACGAAAAAATGGTGCGCACTTTAGAGTGGCCGAGTTCGTCCTTCTCATCCGATGCGGCGAACGCCGAGAAGTCATGCCGGCCTTGATATACACCCGCGGCGTCAATCCATGCCGCCTCATCGAGGGCATAAGGATGATGCAGCACGTACAGCCTGAGAAAGGGCGGGCAGGTCTCGCCACGGTAAATGCGGTACTCGTAGGTCTTGCCGGCGGCACTGAAGCGGGCATGAAAGCTCGCATCCGCCTCGTTGACATCGAGCACGCGGATGGAACGGGGAAGCAGCCTGTTCATCGCGCGGCGCAGGTTGTCCGGCGGTATGGGATTGCGCAAATCGAAGGAGGCGACCTGAGCCAGTGCGTGGACGCCGGCATCGGTCCGGCCGGAGCCATGAACATCGACGGAACTTCCCTCGATTTCAGAGAGAACCCGCTCCAGGGCACCTTGAACCGTGGGCAAGCCAGGTTGAACCTGCCAGCCGTGGAACTCGGTCCCGTCGTAGGAAAGAGTGATCTTGATGCGGCGCATGCGGCATCAAACAGGCCGCGAACCGGGCTTGACGACCGGAACTCCCTGTGCGCAGAGCGGGCATGCGGCGGGGTCCCACGCCTGTACCTTCATAGTTTCCAGAGCCACCCGGGGGACTCCGACATCGGCGGCGCCGCCGCTGCGATCGATAATGGAACCGGCGGCTAACACCCTGACACCGGCGGCATGCAGAACAGCCACCACTTCGGCAGTGCTCCCACCGGTTGTGATGACGTCCTCAACAACAAGCGCCGTCTCGCCCTCCCGGCAGGTGAAACCGCGCCGCAGAGTCATCACCCGGTTGGCATCCCGCTCCGTGAAGAGAAACCGGGCGCCCACGGCGCGCGCCACTTCATGGCCGATGATCAGCCCTCCGATGGCCGGTGACACCACGATGTCAACCGGGCTGCCGGCGGACAGGCCTTTCAACTGGCCGGCCAGTTCGACTCCAAGCGCTTCGGCGTGCGCCGGGTATTGGAGGACAAGCGCGCACTGCAGGTACTCGGGGCTGTGGAGACCGCTCGTCAGGCGGAAGTGTCCCTTCAGGTAGGCGCCCGTCTTCTCGAAAATCGATAGAATGTGTCCGTTCCTGGGATTCACCGTAGTTCAGAATAGCATCGGACGCCTGAGCTACCATGAACATTTCAGGGAAGATCCGGCTAATCTCCACACCCAAGCCGTTTGGAACCGTGTTTGCCCAGTTGTATTGAGGAATCACAGGAATCAGATATCCATGAGAGAGTTGCGTTCCTTCATCGCGCTATTGTTGTCCGCCTTTGTTGCCTCGCCGTTAGGAATGAGCCAGCAGGTACCCACTCCAGGAGGTCCAACCCAGAGCCAGATTACCGAGGCCCTCAAGTACGCCGACAAGCCCGACGTACCAGCCGCTCCGGGGACCGGTTTCTTCAACTCCATGTCGCGGCCTTTCCGCCAACCGAGTTTGACGCCGTTGAACCTGGCCAACTCCGGACGCCTGGAATCGCTGGTGCGCGCGGGAAAGCTCTACCTGTCCTTGCAAGACACGATCGCGCTGGCTCTGGAGAACAACCTCGACATTGAGATCTCACGGTACGGCCCGCAGACCGCGCAAGCCGATTACCTCCGCGCCAGGGCCGGAGGACTGTTGCGCGGTGTTTCGAACAACGTGACGCAGACTGCCAACTCCGCCGTCTCTCAGTCCACGGGCGGCACCACAGGCGGCGTAGGCAGTGGCGGGACGGGGCAGTCGACGAGCGGCGCCTCGGGCGGCGTCGGCGGCACCGTCATCACGCAAACCGGCGTGGCGATTCCCAACCTCGATCCGCTGGTGTTCTTCAACGCCTCGTACGGTCACCTGAGCCGTCCGCAGTCCAATACGATCACCACTGGAACGACGGCGCTGATCATCGACAATACCGCGTGGGCCGCCGGCTACCAGCAATCGTTCCTCACCGGCACCACCGTCAACTACAACTGGAACAACTCCTGGTTCAAGAACAACAACTTCCGCAGCGACATCAACCCAAGCTGGGGTCCGAACATGCAGTTGCAGATCACGCAACGCCTGCTACAGGGGTTTGGCATCGCCGTGAACAACCGCAACATCCGGATCGCCAAGAACGACCTGCGTGTGTCGGACTTGGTTTTCGAGCAGCAAGTGATGGTGACGGTCTCCGGAGTCGTAAACCTGTACTGGGACCTGGTGAGTTTCAACGAAAACTATCGAGTCCAGCAGAAGGCGCTGGAGGTTGCACAAAAGTTCTACAACGACAACAAGAAACAAGTCGAGATCGGCACGCTGGCGCCGATTGAAATTGTCCGCGCAGAAGCCCGAGTCGCAGAAGCGCAACAGGCGCTGACCAATGCCGAAACCCAGATGTTGCAGCAGGAGACCATATTGAAGAGCGCGCTCAGCCGCACCGGTGTCGCGAGTCCGACGATCGCCGAGGCTCGCGTGATTCCCACCGACGTGCTGAGAATGCCTCCAGGCGAAACTCTTCCGCCGATCGGCGACCTGCAGGCGCTCGCCTTGGCCAGCCGCCCGGAGGTTGAGCAGAACCGGATTAACCTGACCAACACAAAGATCGGCATTGACGGAAGCCGCTCTCAGTTGCGGCCGTCCCTGGACTTCCTGGCAAGTTTCCAGAACAACTCCCTGTCGGGTTCGATTAACACGGTACCGACTCCCCCCGGCCAGATTCCGGTTGGACGGAATGCGGACCCGTATTTCGTGGGCGGCTACGGCAACGCGCTGGGTCAACTCTTCCGCCGCAATTTCCCGGATTACACCGTCGGATTCCAGATGAACATACCGGTGCGCAACCGGACGGCGCAAGCCGACTACGTACGGGATCAACTGACGCTGCGGCAGCAGGAATTGGCGTTGCAGCGCCAGGTCAACGATATCAGGGTCAACGTTCAAAACGCGCTGACGGCCGTCTTGCAGGCGCGCGCCCAGTATCAAGCGGCACAAAAGGGCCGGGTCCTGCAAGAGCAGACGCTGGATGCGGAAAACAAGAAGTACGCACTGGGCGCCTCGACGGCGTTTCAGGTGGTGCAAACGCAGCGCGACCTGGCGACGGCGCAGTTTGCCGAGGTCTCCGCACTGGCGGCCTACAGCCGCGCCAGGGTTCAGCTTGATCTTCAGACCGCTCAGATCTTGCGCCGTTACGACGTTCAGATCGACGAAGCCAAGCGCGGGGTTGTGGCCAGGGCGCCGTCCACAATTCCTGTAACAAATTAGAACCGTACTCCGGCGCGGCAAAGAATTTTAATGGAGGATTGCTAGACTGAGCCTATGCCACGAATCGCTTCTCTGGCTCTAAGTGTGCCGCTGCTGATCTCAGCCGGCGCTTATGCCCAATCCGAGGTGGGCGGCGCCACGGTCACCGGCACGGTTGCCGACTCCAGCGGGGCCAGCGTCCTGGGCGCCAAGGTGACGCTCGCCAACGATCAAACCGGTTTCAGCCGGGTGGTCGAGACCAATACCGCGGGTCTGTTCACGTTTGTGAGAGTTCCGGTTGGCGTGTACTTGGTCTCGGTCGAAATGACGGGCTTCAAACCCATCCGCCGGCCCAACGTGGAACTGGCGGTGGGCGCGGTGCTGAACCTCGATTTCACGCTGGAGGTGGGCTCGACCCAGGAGACGGTAACCGTCACAGGCGAAGTGCCGCTGGTTGAAACGACGCGCTCGCAGACTTCAACGAACGTCAACGAGAGAGCCGTGCGCGACCTGCCCATCAACGGGCGTAACTTTCTCGATTTCACCCTGCTGACGCCTGGCGTCGTGCGCGACCCGCGCGGCGGCGACCTGTCGTTTGGCGGACAGCGCGGCACGGCGAACAGCCTGCTGGTTGATGGCATGGACTCCAACAACCTGTTCTTCGGACAATCGGCCGGGCGCGCGGGCTCAGGACGGAATCCTTACAGCTTTAGCCAGGACGCCGTACAGGAGTTTCAAGTCAACGCAAACGGATATGCCGCTGAAATCGGGCGGGCCGGCGGAGGCGTAATCAACGTGGTCACCAAGAGCGGCGCCAACGACATCCACGGAACCGCCTTCTGGTTCTTCCGCGACCGCGAATTGAACGCCAACACCTGGATCAACAATCAGCGCCGCGTGCCCAGGCAACCGTACCACTACAACCAGTTGGGCGGTACGGTTGGCGGCAAGCTGGTCCGCGACAAGGTTTTTTATTTCCTGAATTACGAAGCGCAGCGCAACCTGAATCCGAATCCCGTATTTTTCCCGTTCGCGGCGCCCGGCGATCCTTTGTCCCAACAGGCGGTCGCCGAACTGACACCCTATGTTGTGTCCTACACAACCGGCTACAACAACGATATCGGTCTCGCCAAGATTGACTGGAACCTGACCGATACGCAGCGGCTCAGCGTGCGCGTCAATATCCATCGCTTCCGCGGGCAGAACTTTGAGAACTCGGGTTCGCAAAGCGCGCAGGAGCATACCGGCAATTCCAACGTGTCCACCAATCATCTGGCGGTGAATTACACCAATACGTTCGGCAGCAGCGTCGTCTGGGATGCGCGGTTCAACTGGCTCACCGACGATGAACCCGGCGAAGCCAACACCACCAAGCCCGAAGCTCAGGTCTTCCAGAGCGGTACGGCGTACTTGACGATCGGGAGAAACAGCTTTTCACCGCGCTATACCAACTCCAAGCGTTACCAGACGGTTCAAAGCGTCTCCTACATTCGCGGCAAACACACTTACAAGATCGGCGGCGATATCAACGTCGAGCGGATCGACAATTTCTTCCCGGGCAACTTCTCCGGGTCGTACCGCTTTAACAGCCTGGCGGACTTTGCGGCACGCCGGCCGGCGGCGTTTACGCAGGGGTTTTCCGGCGCCGGCACCAACGGACCTCTCACCACCCCCAACATCCTTGAGTTTGCGTTGTTCGTGCAGGATTCGTGGCGGGTGACGGAGCGCCTGACGCTGAACTACGGGTATCGCTTCGATCAAATGCGCTACGCCCAACCGCCGGTTCTCAATCCGGATCCGGGATTGGCGGCATCGGGGCTGCGCACCAACTTCATCAATACGGACACCAACAACCACGCACCGCGCTTCGGTTTTGCGTACCGCCTGGACAGCCAGGGCCGGCAGGCGATTCGCGGAGGATACGGCATCTTCTACGCGCGCACGCCTTCCATCCTGATCGGCACCGCACATTCGCAAAACGGCATTCAGGTGCAGACCTACACGTTAACGAGCAACTTTCCGGTCTACCCCGCGATCCTGCCCGCGCCACCGGCCACCGCGAGAACTCCAGATATCTACGTTGTAGACCCGAGGTACGTGCAGGCGATGACCGGCCAGTGGAATTTCAACTACGAGGCACAGCTCGGCCAGAACTACGGGCTCACGGCGGGATACCTGGGCGTCCGCGGCTACCACTTGTCGCGCACTCGCGATATCAATCTCTATCCGGCGGTGGTGACGCCGGCGCGCTTTGCCGATGGCACGCCGGCCGAGGTGAGGATTCACCCGGCGGTGCGGCCAAACCGGAATTTCGGACGCATCAGCCTGTTCGACAGCGGCGCGGACTCGACGTATCACGCCGCATTCGTGCAAGTCGCAAAGCGATTTTCGAACGGCTTTCAGTTGCTCGCCAACTACACATGGTCGAAGGTCATCGACACCGTGCCGGACGCGACATCGGTCGTGGTCGGCACCGGCGACGACGCCAAAGTCACTCAAGACACGCTGCTGCCGAACCTCGACCGCGCGCTGGGCGACGCCAACGTGGCCCACCGCTTTGTCGCGTCGGGCGTGTGGGATATCAATTACGTCAAGAGCAGCGGGCTCGCCCGGTTGATCGCCAATGGCTGGCAACTGTCCGCCATCTACAATGCGCGGACGGGGCAGCCGTTTTCGGCCACCCTGGGCGGCAATGCCGATATTGGACGGGATGGCAACACGCGCAACGACCGCCCGCCCTACACGGGACGCAACACCTATACTCTTCCCAACGTCTATACGTTGGATGTCCGGGTGACCAAGGCGATTCCGCTGTATCGTGAGCGGGTGGCTCTAAAGCTGATTGGCGAAGCTTTCAACATCGCCAATCATCCCAACTTCTCCAACGTATTCCGCAGCCCGTACAATTACGCCTCGGCAATCGGAACGTTTACCTCTGTCGCCAACTTCCGGCAGCCGTCGGCGACGTTCGACCCGCGCATCCTGCAACTGGCGGCGCGCATCGATTTTTAGGCGCGGCAGTCAAAGCCAATGCCTGGCTCAGGCACAATAGAACACATGCTGGTTCGGCGTGTTGTCCTGATGCTGGCAGCCGCACTGCTGCCCGCCTTCGCTCAGGCGCCTGGAAAGGGTCTGGTTATTGTCCTTATTGGACCACCGGGCGGCGGCAAGACGACCCAGGCAGCCTTCCTGCAAAAGAGGTATCGCATCGCGGTTCTGGCGGGCGATGAATTG
>JADZCI010000354.1 GCA_020851655.1 Bryobacterales bacterium | reverse complement strand
GGAACCGATCTCAAGTATGGCGCCCGCCACTTGAAGCGCGCCATCGAACGTCTTCTGGTCCAGCCCATTTCGAACCTGATGGCGACCGACCAGGTGCGCTGCGGCGACGTGGTGAAAGTCGACTATGACGGCGACCGCATGATCTTTCTCAGGGAAGCCGAAGGGTTGACGGCCAAAGGGCTCGCCGAGATGAGCACGGCGGTCGGACTTCCGCCGCCGGAAGTCATCCGCGTGCCCGCACGAGCAAGCCGCCGCGCTTAAGGCTGGCGTGTGACGTGGACGGGCCGGTCGGCCGAGTCACAAGGGGGCAGTGGAACGCGCGAGTAGTAGTTCAGGCCATAGCGGTCATCGCGACTCAAATCGCCGGCGCACGCATTTGACGCATGGGGTGCGGCTTCCATCCACAGACTTCGCGCCGAGACAAGGCGGTCCAGCACGGGGTAGATGCTGAGCTTGAGATAAACGACGGATGTGATCGTCAAAGCCGCCACGAAGCCCGTAACCGCGGTTCGCGAGCCTCGCTTGGCCATCCACCACACGATGGCGGCGACTGCGGACAGAACGGCCACATGGCCGAGCGGAATCTCTCCCATGTTGGCCCGTGACAACCCCTCTTTAAGGGCCTGCGGGAGAACGCCGGCGATCACCGAGATTGAACTCAGCAGCAGAACCGTGGCTGCGAGCGCCGCCGGAGCATGGGTGCTTCTGTTCAGGGCAATGCCCAGCAGGGCCGCGGCGGCGGGAAGAAGCGGAAGCAGATAGCCGGGCAGCTTGTTGGTGGCCGCCGAGAAGAAGATCAGGCCCCAGGCCAACCAGAGGGCCAGAAACTTTCCCAAAGAGGATTCCACTGTGGAACGGCGTACCAGAGCGGCCAGCGGAAACCACGGGAAAAGGCCGCCGATGAGTACCGGGAAGTAGAACCACCAGGGCTGGCCATGCGCGATTGCCGCGTCGCTGAGCCGGGCCAGGTGGTGCTTGAGAAAGAAGTCATCGACGAAGAGCCGCCCGTGCCGCAGAACCATCAGGCCGTACCAGGGTGCGGCCACAGCCAAGCCGATTAGCACGGGCCAGGCAAAGTCCCGCCAGCGCCGCCAGGCCAACCAGAGCAGCGGCAGCGCCAGCGCCAGCCCCACCAAGCCCTTGGCCAGCACCGACAGTCCAAATGCGGCGCCTGCCCAACGCAGGGCGGACGGGCGATTCTCTTCGAGTCCTTCGAACGCGAGAAGCATACCGGCGCCGAAAGCCGCCGCAAGCGGCAGATCGGTGGCGCACACCTGGCTGAAGGCCACCCAGCCGGTGGTGGAACCCAGGATCAGTGTGGACAGCCAGGCTATCCGCGCATCCGTGCGCCGCCGCAGACAACGCCAGAAGAGCGCCAGGAAGCCACCACTCAATACCGCCACTCCCGCGCGTGGCGCGGCGTCCTGAGAGAGCCCCGCTTTGAATCCCAATGCGGTGAGCCAGTACAACAGCGGCGGCTTTTCAAACCACGGTTCACCCCACAATCGAGGTGTGATCCAGTCACCGCTTTCCTCCATTTCGCGGCCAATGGACGCATAACGTGGTTCGTCCGGACCCAGCAAGCCGACACCGGTGATATGGAAGAGATACCCGAAGTAGAAGCAACTCAGCAGAAGGGCGCCGGCGACGACCGCCTGGGTCGTGGGAAAGGACACCTCCCCAGTATAATTGTCGCTGTGGTGCGTTCATTGTATTGCGTGCTTATCGCCAGCGGGCTGGCATGGGCTCAGAACATCACCTGCGACTGCGATCCCGCGCGTCCGGAAACGATGAAGGTGCGCGCGTGCAGTCTGACGAACGAAGCTGAACGGCAGCCTGCCGGCATCGAATTCTTCTTTCTAAAAGACAACAATCCGCGCAAGCCCAACCGCTGGCTGATTCTTCCGCGGTCGAGACGGGAAGGCATGCACACGATGAGCCAGTTGAGCCCGGAAGAGCGAACGCGGTTGTGGACCGCCGCCATCGGCAAAGCCAAAGAATTGTTTGGCGGCGAATGGGGTCTTGCCTACAATGGAGAGAAAGTGCGGACCCAATGTCACCTGCATGTGCATATAGGCCGCTTCATACGGGCCGCCGAGACCGGCGGCTACAGCGTCGTGCGCAGCGTCGCTGAAATTCCGGCGCGCCCCGTCGAAGGCATCTGGATCCACCCGGTCAATGGCGCGCTGCACGTCCATACCGGTGAACAGATCACCGAAACGGTACTTGTCCGATAGTGGAACACTCATGAGCCTGGTCGACATTCAGAAACCTGTTACGCCGGAAACCGCGGCGATTCTTTTGCATGCGGACGACGATGTAGCCGTCGCGCGGCTTGCCCTCTCCGAAGGGCAGCTTGTCCGTGCCGGCGGGCGCGAAATCGTTCTCCGGAGCGCGATTCCCGCTGGCCACAAGCTGGCCCTCAACCGGCTTGAGCCGGGCGCCGCCGTCAAGCGTTACGGCCAGGTGATCGGGCTTGCCAGCCGGAGGATTGAGCCGGGAGACCATGTCCACACGCACAATGTCGCGTATCAGGAACTCGCGCTTCAGTACGATTTCCCCACCTCCGACTCGCCTGTCGTAGCCACCGCCGCCGAGGTTCCGGTCTTCAAAGGATATGCGCGCGCGGATGGGCGCGCCGGGACGCGCAACTACATCGCGGTCGTCGCCGCCAGCAATTGCGCGGCGCACACGGCAGAGCTGATCGCGGAGAGCTACCTCGGCGAATCGCTTCCGCCAAACGTGGACGGCGTTGCCGCCTTCCCTCACGGCGAAGGCTGTGGCCATTCAATCGGTCCCGACACCGATCAGCTCAGGCGGATCCTCTCCGGCGTTCTCGATCATCCAAATGTTTCGGCGGCTCTGATCCTTGGCTTGGGTTGCGAGGTGAATCAGATTGACCACTATCTCGGACCCAACGCTCCTCACGCGGACCGGTTGGAAGGGTTGACGCTCCAGACAAGCGGGGGCACCCGCGCCACGGTTGACGCGGCGCGGCGCCAGGTTCAACGGTTCATGGAGAGGGCTGCCGAAGAAAAGCGCGTCGATCTTCCCGCGTCGAAGCTGTGCCTCGGCCTGAACTGCGGCGGCTCGGATTCCTTCAGCGGAATTACGGCGAACCCCGCCCTGGGCGTATGCTCCGATATGCTGGCCGCCATCGGCGGCGCGTCCGTGCTCGCCGAAACTCCCGAGATCTTCGGCGCCGAGCACTTACTCATCCGGCGCGCGCGGAACCGGCAGGTAGCAGACCGGTTGCTGGAGGTGATCCGCCAGTACAAGGCATACCTGAGCCGTTTCGGCGGTAGTTTTGACGACAACCCCTCGCCTGGAAACAAGGAGGGCGGTCTCACGAACATCCTTGAAAAATCGCTGGGAGCTGTGGCAAAAGGGGGATCCTCGCAGCTCAATCAGGTGGTCGATTATGCGGAGCGTGTCACCAGTCCCGGATTCGTATTCATGAATACGCCAGGTTACGATCCGGTGTCTCTGACCGGGCTTGCCGCCGGAGGGGTCAACCTGATTGCGTTTACGACCGGCCGGGGCAGCGCGATCGGCTTTCCGACCATCCCGGTTCTCAAGATCGCCAGCAACACTTACACTTTCCGGCGGATGCGTGACAATATGGATATTAATGCCGGCGCGATCGCCGATGGAGAGGCGGCGGTGGACACCGTTGGAGTGGAGATTTTCACCGCATTGCTCCGTGTGGCGTCCGGAGAGAGAACTGCGAGCGAGAAATTGGGGCATAAGGAGTTCGTGCCTTGGCGGATTGGTCCGGTCCTGTGAGGGTTAGGTACAAGCTCACAACATGAAGATCCTAGTGGTTGAAGACGAGAAACGGATTGCGGACTTTTTGAACCGCGGGCTGGAGAGCGCCGGATACGTCGTGGATTTGGCCGGAGACGGTAAGACAGCATTGGACAAGTTGCACACCACCGACTACGATCTGGTGATTCTCGACCTGATGCTTCCGGATTTGGACGGTCTGGCGGTTCTTGAAAAAGCCCGTAATCGGAAGGTCAGCCCACCGGTGCTGATCCTCAGCGCCCGCGGCGGCGTCGATGACCGCGTCAAGGGTCTCGAACTCGGAGCGGACGATTATCTCGTTAAACCATTCGCGTTTGTGGAATTGCTGGCCCGGATACGAGCTCTGCTCCGCCGCGGACAACCAACACCGGAACGGCTGGTCGTTTCAGACCTGACGCTGGATTGTATTCGCCGTAAAGTGACGCGCGCCGGCGAGCATATCGAACTGGCTCCGAAAGAGTTCAGCATCCTGGAATACATGATGCGCAACCGTGGCCGCCCGCTCAGCCGGACCATGATTGTCGAGCATGTTTGGGACATGGAGTACGACGGGCTCACGAACATTGTCGACGTCTACATCCGCCATCTCCGCAGCAAGATCGACGACCGCTTTCCACTTAAGCTGATCCAGACCGTTCGCGGAATCGGGTATATGTTGGAAGCCCCCGACAGAGCCGAGACCGACGGTTCGGTCGTCTAAGCCCTCATTCACGCAGGCGGATTCTGAGCGCGGTGGATGTCAGCGTCCTGGCTCACTGCAATAATGATCAGCCAGAGCGCTGGCGGGAAACCAGTGCGTATAGGCGGCGGGGTCTTCCGGCGGCATGGTCGCATTCCACTCTTCGTACTGCGAGGTGAGACTCCGGTACATCGCGGCCTCGCGCTGCTTGAGGTTCGCACGTTCCAAAGGGTCGGCGGCGACATCGAAGAGGAACGTGTTTGGCCCGATCTTGAGCCACTTCATGTTACCGTCGCGGATCGCCCGCTGGGCGTTATGGCGATACCGCCAGAAGAGCTTGCGTGGCGCCGGCGGCGAGTTGCGCGTCAACATGGGAAGGAGGCTGATTCCATCAGCCGGGTACGTCGAGTCCGGCCGCGCGCCCGCGGCGTCGAGCAGCGTAGGAAGCCAGTCCATGCTCATCGCCACTTGCTGAGTCACGCTTGCGGGGCGAACGTGCCCTGGCCAGCGCATCAGTGCGGGAACACGGATGCCGCCCTCCAGTAGTTCGGTTTTCTTGCCCGTGAACGGCCAGGTGTCCGAGAAGCGCTCGCCGCCGTTATCGCTTGTAAAGATCACAATGGTCTGGCTGGCGAGGTTATGGGTTTCGAGGGCCTTGAGCACGCGCCCGACTTGCAGGTCCATGCGCGTGACCATTTGTCCGTAGGTCCGCAGCGTGCCGCCCTCAAAGTCAATCAGGGAGCGGATGCGCTTAGCTTCCGCTTCGTCTCCGGGCCCTTCCCAGGGCCAGTGCGGAGCGTTGAAATGCAAGCTCAGCAGGAACGGCCGTCCAGACCTGGCGCCGTTCTCGATTACCGAGACGGCGCGGTCACCAAGCAGGTCTGTAAGGTAACCGCTGCGCTCGATTGGGACATCGTCGTCCCAGAGGTCTGCCGGAGCGGTGTCAGCAGTTCCGGCTTTATGGGTGAAATAATCGAGCGCCGCGCCGCGAAAGCCCCAAAAGTGGTCGTACCCGCTCTTCAGCGGTCCATAGCGCGGCAGTTGGCCGAGATGCCACTTTCCGGCCAGGTGTGTGGCATACCCCGCGTTCCTTAACAGGGACGGAAGAGTCGGGTGTTCGGGAGGCAAGCCCACATCCCGCTGTCCGGTGAGCGGCTCTTCCAGACCCACGGGCAGGCGGTATTGGTAACGCCCCGTGATGAGCGCGGTGCGCGTCGCCGAACACACCGGCGAGTTGGCGTAAGCCTGCGTGAATTTGACGCCCTCCGACGCCAGCCGGTCGATGTTCGGCGTGGCGTAATCGCGCCGGCCGTAACACGACAGGTCCGCGTAGCCGAGATCGTCAGCCAGGATGAAAACAATGTTGGGCCGCGGCGGAGCGGCGCGCAGGAAAAACGGAGCGGCGGCGGCGAGGATCTGGCGGCGGGAGAGCCTGGACATGGGACGAAGTGTACCACCGGCCACGGGGAGCCATCTCGTCATATGATGAGCGAAAGGACCTGGATCGAAATGCCAAAATTCACTCGACGGAATTATCTGAAAAGCGGCGCGGCCATCGCCGCAACGGGAACCGCATCACCCTACATGGCCGCCGCCGGACCAACCGGCGCTGGGCGGCCCGGTATCAAGTTCTCCGAGATCTTCAATTCCGGTGAGACGTCGCGCTTCCGGCTCGCCAAGCAGATGGGACTCAACTACGCGATCTGTAGCGTCAATGGCGACTTGGCGAAGGTCCGCCGCGAGGACTATCTCTCCACTCTCACCCGGATCAAATCCGAACTGGAAGGATCAGGACTCAAGATCGCGGGGGTGGAAAGTCATCCCGTCGCCGCGGAAAAGATCAAACTGGGACTTCCTGGCCGCGACGAGGAGATCGAGAATTACAAGGCTGCCATCGATGCGCTCTCGCGCATCGGCGTCAAGATGATCTGCTACAACTTCATGGCGGGGCTGGGATGGTACCGGACAAGCGTCAACGTGCGCGAACGCGGCGGCGCCTACACGAGCGAGTTCGACAACAATGTGGCCAAGGCTCAAGGACTAACGCAGTGGGGCGAAGTCAGCGAAGAGAAGGTGTGGTCGAACATCGAATATTTCCTGAAGCAGGTGATTCCCGTGGCGGAGAAGGCCGGCGTCCAGATGGCGTTACATCCTGACGACCCTCCTATTACGCCGCTGAGGGGCATAGGGCGCGTCTGCATCAGCGGCGCCAACTACCGGCGAGTGCTCAACACGGTTCCGAGTCCGGTCAACGGCATTACGTTCTGCCAGGCGAACTTCGTCGCGATGGGTGAAGATATTGAAGCGCTCGCCAAGGAGTGGCTGCGGCAGAAGAAGATCTTCTTCGTGCACTTTCGCGACATCGAAGGCAAAGGCCCGCGGTTTCGTGAAACGTTTCATGACAACGGGCCAACCGATATGGCCCGCATGTCGAAAATCTACTCCGAAGGCGGCTTCAGCGGTCCCATGCGCCCGGATCACGCACCCACCATGGAAGGCGAGCCGAACGACCGGCCCGGCTACGCCATGTTGGGCAAATTGTTCGCCATTGGGTACATGAAAGGCGTCATGGACGGGATGAAACTGCCCTACGAATAGGCTGCGGCGCCTATTCCCGGTCCTGAATCAGCGCGACGATCGTCTCGAAGACTTCCTTGGGGGTCCGCGTACCGATAATGGTCCAGATATCCGCCTCGGGGTAGTAGGATCGCGCCAACTCCAGTTCTTTGTGGTACGTTTCCAATCTCTTGTCCAGTCCCGCGGCTTCGGGTTTGCCAGACAGGCGCCGCCGGACCTCCGCGTCCGGCACGTCCAACTGAATAATGATAGGGGACGGCAGCTTGGCTTCCTTCACCAGCCGTCCCAGGTAATCCGCCTCGGCCCGGGTGGCTGGATAGCCGTCGATGACGAACCCTTTGGCCGCATCCGCGCGCAGCACCTGCTCCCTGACTAGGGCGTTGAGTTTCTCTCCCGATTCGCCCGCCTTCTGGCGCAATTCATCGCCCGCCAGAACCGCGATGCGATACCTCTTTTGCAGGAAGGCTGCCTGGGTCGTCTTGCCGCCGCCCGGTGGTCCAATAAGGACAATAACCAGACCCTTTCCAGGCGCCTGAGTGAAGACGGGCAGCAGTGCGGCTGCCAGCATCAGGACAACACGCCGAACCAGCATTTGTTCTATTGTGCCTGAGCCGGGCATTGGCTTTGACTGCCGCGCCTAAAAATCGATGCGCGCCGCCAGTTGCAGGATGCGCGGGTCGAATGTCGCCGACGGCTGCCGGAAGTTGGCGACAGAGGTAAACGTTCCGATTGCCGAGGCGTAATTGTACGGGCTGCGGAATACGTTGGAGAAGTTGGGATGATTGGCGATGTTGAAAGCTTCGC
>JADZCI010000353.1 GCA_020851655.1 Bryobacterales bacterium | reverse complement strand
TGGCCACGGCGGAAGGAAGCTTCTGGCACGGCATCCTGCACCGGCAGGAACCGGACGCCGGCAACGCGGCCTACTGGTTCCGGCGGACGGGCGAGCACCCGGTGTTTCCAGCGCTCCACTCGGCCGCGGGCGATTTGGGCTACCCCCAAGGCGGCGCCTGGGACCCATTCGCCTTTATCGATTACTGCGAGCGGGCGCGGCGAAAGCCCGGATCCGGCGAAGAGGACTTGGCGATACGCGTGCAACTGGCCGAGTGGCGGTTGCTGTTCGAGTATTGCGCCTGGCCCGTGCGACGATAGGGGCAGCGATGAAACGCTGGTTGGCGATTCTGTTTTTGCTGGCGGTGGTCCTGGCCGGCGTCATCCTGGCAACGCGGCGCCCCGGACCGCCGGAGATTCCTTTCGCCAAGGTCAAGCGGGAGCGCCTGGTCAGTTCGCTGGCGACCAACGGAAAAGTGGAGCCGCTGGAGTCGTCAACCGTGCGATCCGAACGGGACGGCGTACTGGAGAAAGTGATGGTCAGCCGCGGCGAAAGTGTTTCCGCGGGGCAGGTGCTGGCCACCCTGGACGCCCGCGAGGCCCGTTCGGAGCTTGCGGCGGCGGAGAGCCGGGTCGCGGCGGCGCAAGCCGAACTGGCCAACTTCGAACGCGGCGGCCGCTCAGTCGAGTTGGCCGAGATCGACGGCTCCATTGCCCGGTTCGAAGTTGACCGGCGCAAAACCATGAGAGACCTGGAGACATCGCGCCGCCTGGTGGAAAAAAAGGCCGCCCCGGCATCCGAAGCGCAGGACCTCGAAGACCGCCTCGCCAAGATCAACGTCGAAATCGATGCTTTGGCCCGCAAGCGCAAGTCGCTGGCTCCGGAAACGGACCGCGCCGCGGCGCAAGCGAGGCTCGCCGATGCCCGCGCGGCGGTTGAACTGGCCCGCAAGCGTATCGATCTGGCGACCATCCGGACTCCGCTGGCAGGCGTGGTCTTCAACCTTCCGGTACGTCCGGGGTCCTTTGTCCACGCCGGAGACCTGATTGCTGAAATCGGCCGTCTGGAGCGTCTGAAGGTGATCGTGTATGTGGATGAACCGGAACTGGGCCGGATCCGCGCGGGATTGCCCGTCAAGGTGACCTGGGACGCCGCTCCTTCTCAGACCTGGACGGGCGTGGTAGACAAACTCCCTACGCAGGTGGTGGCATTGGGCACAAGGCAGGTCGGCGAAGTGATCACACTCGTGGAGAACCCGGAGCGCGACCTGCCGCCGGGGGCTAATATCAATGCCGAGATCCAGACTGACGTCGTGGAGAACGCCCTCACCGTGCCCAAAGAAGCGCTCCGCCGCGAAGGCGGCGATTTTGGCGTTTTTGTGGCGGGCGGGGGAAAGCTGGCATGGCGAAAGGTTCGTGTTGGCGCCTCGAGCGCCACGCGGGCGGCGATTCTCGAAGGACTCAGCGAGGGTGATGCGGTGGCCCTGCCGGTCGAAACGGATGTGAAACCCGGCATGGAAGTGAAGGCGGTTTTCCCGTAGCGGAATCTTCCCCGGTTTCCTGGGGTGCTATTCTCGTGACTGGATGACCCGCGCGCGCATCTTCCGGCTGGCGGCCGTGCTCCTGCTGCTGCTCATGGGTGTCGACCTGATCGCGTGCGACGTCCTGGCGATCGAGCAGTGCGAGAGCTTCGGATACCCGTCCGGCCAGCAGTCTCAGAAGGTCGATGACAACTGCATCTGCTGCTGCGCGCACATCGTGCTGGCCTCTTTTGTCCCGCTGGATGTGACGGCTGGCGTTGCCGGCGTGCTGGCCGCCGAAGATCCGCCCAAGGCGGAATACCAGTCCAGTTCCGTTTATCACCCTCCCAAAGCATAACCTCCACCCCAGTCTGAATTAGATTTCAGGAGGTTAGTGTGTCTTCCATCCGGCTTTATGTTGGAGTGGCGGCCGCCTGGTTTCCGGCGCTTTGCTGGCCGCAGCGGACGCCGGCTGCTTCATCGGGCGAACTGCTGGTGATTGCGATTCAAAACAACCGTGAACTCTCAGCCGTCCGGCAGCGCGCCGAGGAGGCCAGGGGACTGCTGAAGCAGGCAGGAGTGCGCCCCGCCCTGACGCTGGAGGCGACGGGGGCCACGGGGAGGCCGCTCGGGACCCCGGGCGAGGAGCAGTACGGAGCGGGATTCTCCCAGACATTTGAGACCGCGGGCAAGCGCTCCCGTCGAATCGAGGTGGTTGAGAAACAACTGGCCCTGGCCGAGGCGGAATACGATGAGCGCGTGCGGCAGTTGCGCTTCGAGATTCGCGCGCGCTACGCCGAACTGGCCGGCGAGTCCGAGCGTCTTGGAATCCTCGATCGCCTCCACGCGGCTTACGGCCAGTCACTGCAACTGATGACGGCCCGGGTCGAGCAAGGTGACGCCTCCGCGCTGGAGCGCGACCTATTGTCCGTGGAACTGAACCGGACCACGGCTCAAAGGGAAACCGCCGCGGGGCGGTTGGAAGCCGCGCGAGCCGATCTTGCCAGGATTGCCGGTTTGACCGATCCGCAAGCGGTTGCCGCGCCGCGCCAGGCGGCAGTACCGCAAGGTCCACCAGACCTGGTCACGCTCAAGGAGTCCGGGCTCGCCAAACGTCCGGACCTCCGCGCCGCTGGGCTGCTCATGGAGCAAGGCGTGGCCGAAATTGCCCTCGCCAAGGCACAGTCGCACGCCGACATCACGCTTTCGGCTGGGTATAGCCGGGTGTATTCAAGTTTCGACGGGCAGTTCGGAACGGCCGCAAACGGCGCCATTACTCCCCTTCACGATCGGGACGATATTCTCAGCGCCGGCGTTTCGGTTCCCCTTTTCGGACGCAAACGCAACGCGGGCAACATTGAAGCCGCGGTGGCGCGCTCACGCGGCTCACAGTACCGCCGGGAGTTTCTGGAGCGGTCGATTCCCCTGGAGATCGAAGGGGCGTGGAAGCGGCTCAACAGCGCGCGGCAGGCCTATCAAACGCTCCACGACAACGTGTTGCGCCAGGCGGAAAAGAACCTGGAAGTAATTCGCCGGGCGTACGAGTTGGGTCAACTCCGCTTGCTGGACGTATTGAACGAGCAGCGCCGGCTGCTCGACACGGAACTTGCCGGCGTCGACGCGAAGCTCGATGTCCTGCGCGCGCTCGCTGAACTCGAGCGCGCCTCCGGAGAAGAACTGCCATGAGATCCCTTCCGGTTTTCCTGCTGGCGCTGGCGCTGACGTCGTGTACCCAAAAGGAGCTCACCCCTACCCCGCGCCAAGCCGGCAAATCGTCCGACGAGGCGCACGATGAGAAACACATTGAAGAGGCCAATGTCGTCGAACTGAGCCTGGAGGCGCAGAAGCGCGCCGGCATTGCGGTGGAGCCGGCTCGGGTGAGCCAGGTTGGAGTCCAGATCAAGGCGACCGGAACCATCCAGCCGGTCGACAGCCGCATCGTTCATGTGCGCCCGCTGGCGCGTGGACGGATCCTGCAGGTGTTCGCCAAAGCCGGTGACCGTGTGCGCGCAGACCAGCCGCTGGCCGGATTCGACAACATTGAGGCCGGCGAGTTGACCAGCCAGGCCGCCGCCGCCCGGGCCGAGGCGCAGCGCATCCGTGTTCAACTCGCCAACGCGCGCAGACAGGCTGAACGCTCACGCAACTTGCTGGAGATTGGCGCGGTCCCGGCCAAGGAGTTCGAGACAGCCGAGTCCGAGGCCAAGGCGTTGGAGGAGAGTCTCCGCGCGCAACAGAGCGTGCTGAGCGGGTTGGAGACGCGGCTCAAGCGCTTCGGCCCCTTGAATGGCGGCGACTCGATGACAACCATCCGCGCACCCTTTGCGGGCGTGGTGATCAAGACCGACGCCGCGCCCGGCGACGTGATCGACTCCAGCGCCATCCTGTTCTCGATCGCCGACCTGAGCCGCGTCTACGTCGAGGCGCAGGTGTACGAGAAGGACCTCGGCAAGATCCGGCTCAACCAGA
>JADZCI010000352.1 GCA_020851655.1 Bryobacterales bacterium | reverse complement strand
TCGTTCTCTCGTTGTCGCGGCTACCTCAAACGCCAACCTGCGCATGCCTGCGACCACTCGGCTTCCGCGGCGGCTCCTCTTCGGCAATGCCTGCCAGCACGGCCGGCGCGCGGTCCGGAAATTCCGCCACAAGTGACAGGCTGCCGCCCATGGCCTCCACCGTCTTCCGAAGCGTCGAGAGCAGAAGGTCGCTACGCTTCTCCAGGCGGGAGACGCTGTCCTGCGTGATGCCGAGCGACTTGGCCATGCGCACCTGCGTCAGCTTGCGCGCCTTGCGCAGTTCCCGCAGGGTCATTTCCTCGGCAATGATCTGAGCCGCGCGCGTCTCGACCTTTTTGCGCTGTGCGGGGCTCAGCTTCTTGATGTTGTCGTTCACGTTCACAGACATGGTTGCTTCCCTTTCTTCTCCCTGGCATTGAGCCGGGTCAGATGCGCATCGAAACGCTCATCGGCCTTGCGTATCAGTTCGCGGTAGAACTTCTTTTCACTCCCGCCGGACTTGTCGCCTGCCACGAGAAGGATCGCCTTACGCTTCGGGTCGAAGGCGAAGGCCACGCGCCAGACGCCGTCCGCCACGTCAAAGCGCAGTTCCTTCATGTTGGCGTAGCTTAAGCCTTTCAGAGTGTCCACGCGGGGCCTTCCGACCTGGGGGCCAAACTGAACTCGGGCTCAAACTCGTCCCCAATCTCTACGTCCCAGCTCACCTAAACGCTAAGAGAGACGGCGCCGGCTTCAAGGGGAATCGCTTTCCGCACGGCAGGGACGAACCGATCGAACGCACCGGTCCGTGTCGCTTGCCCTCTTCTCGACACGCTGGCGGGAAACGCATTCGCCCAGGCGCATCGCCTGGCTCTATCCCGCTGCCGGCGAACGATTTATAAAGGTGGTAATCTCGGCCTAGATAGGTTAGTCGTTCGCGAAACCGGCTAGCCATGAGTACGTGTATGCGGCACTCGTTCGCAGTAGCTCTGTTGCTGTCTTCTTACGCGCCGGCGCAGGTTTCGGTTGTGGAGCCCACGACGCGGGCTGAACTCGTGGATGGGCACACCACGATCTCGGTCGCCCTGAAGAACGCCACATCCAAGACGCTTGATGTGCGCATCAGGCTCAGGTGGCTGAGCCCTAACGGTGTAGTCGACGGGGAGACGTCGCGCAACGCAACTCTGCCTTCCGGCGCCTCGACTTTATCGATCCCGCATCCTCTGCGCGAGAAACGTGATCCTCTGGTGGAGCGTTTGCAGTACGATCTCTATCCCGCCGAGCGAAATTACACCGCATTTGGGCCAATCTCGGGCATGTTGAACTTCCTCGAAATCGCCGATTACGCTTTCACATTCGGGGTGCTGACAGCGGGAATTCCACGACCTGGCCAGCCATTTGAGGTCCGGGTGCTGACAGCCCATCCGATCACGGGGAAGCCCGTGCCCGGCGTGGCTGTGAAGGCGGAAGGTGAAGCGGCGACCACAGACCATGAAGGCATCGCCGTCCTGCGCATCCAGCGGGAACCGGACGACGATGGACCAATCGACGTTGCCGCCCGGATCGGTGACTTTGCCAGCACAGGGGAGTCCACGCCGCTGCCAAACTCCCAGGACACGGTGCGGGCTTACACGGACAAGCCGATATATCAACCGGGCCAGACGATGCATGTACGTATCCTGGCCGTGGGTGCAAGCGGCAAGGTCAAGGCCGGCGAGGAATACGAAATCCGGATCGTTGATGAATCCGATGACTTGGTCCACAGCGCCAAAGTGAGCACGTCCCGGTTCGGCGTGGCCTCGACGGATTGGCAAATTCCGGAAGCGGCGGATTCCGGACGGTACACCATTCGCCTCAAGACCGAGGATACCGGCCGGTATTTCCTGCGTTCCGTCAACGTCCGCCGATACGAACTGCCTTCGTTCCGGGTGACCGCAATTCCCGATCACCCGTTCTATCTTTCCGGGCAGAAAGCCCAAGTCGAGATTCGCGGGGAGTATCTATTTGGCAAGCCAGTCGCCGCGGGCAAGGTGCGAATCACGGCCGCAGACGACGAAAAGAAGAACGTCGCAGAAGGCGTTCTGGACGCTACCGGCCGCTTCCGCGCCCCGCTTGATACCAGCGCGGATTTCAACGAGTACGCGAAATTTAAAGACCGGCACTTCATCGCCTTCTTGACCGATCCGTCGACCAATCGGACCGAGCAGCGCAAGTTCAATATCCGGATCTCGCGCGACCCAGTGCACATCTATGCGGTCCACATGGAGAACAACCATGCGGGGCGGCGGTTGTACGTGACGACGTACTCCCCGGATGGCACACCCTTGCGGAGCAGCGTTGATGTAGCAAACGGGGACACCGTGCTGGGCAAGGGTACGACGAATCGATTCGGCCTGGCGCGGATCGATCTCCCAGCCTCAGATGAAAACACCGAGGAGTTGGAAATTCGCGTCCTGACCGCAGGCGGCTTGCGCGCGAAGATGGAGCTGTCGTTCGACAAGCGGCAGTCTGATACGTGGCTCCAGACCGATCGCAGCTTGTATCGCATGGGGGACGGAGTGAGATGCGCAATTGAGTCCGTGAAACCTGACCTGCATGTGTTACTGATAGCCTCCAACGAAAAGGACCAAGTGGTTTTCACGAAGACCCTGCTCCTGAGAGGTGGACGTGCCGACGTGGAGATTCCGTACGACAAACGCTTCGGCAGAGCGCTGAACATAGGTGTGGCTTCCGGATCAGAGGGCGCGATCGCATCGCGCAGGGTGTACTATCCTGGTCCGGGCGAGCTGGTAGTCGCAGCAGCGGCGGAGAAATCGACCTATCGGCCCGGCGAGACGGCGACCATCCGGTTTCAGGCTTCGGCGGAAGCCGCCTTGGGCATCGCGGTGGTGGACCAGAGCGTCCTGGAGCGAGCCGCCACAGACAGCGCCTTCGGCCGCCGCGGTTGGTTTGAGGATGACTATGGGCGGGAGCCGAACCTCGGTGGCATCACCGAGCGCGACCTGTTTACTCTGTCCCCAACCAAGATCGACGATGACATTCAACTCGTGGCCGAGGTCATGGCGCCCGAGTTCGGCCCGTTCTTCAATAATACTGGCGACCCGCTGGCCGAAGCCAGGCGGACATTCGCGGCAGTAGGGGCGAAGGCCCTCGCGCCGGTTTTGGGAGCACTCGATCAACACTATCTCCGGACGCTCGAATACCCGCGCGACGAAGCCTCGTTTCAGCGCATCGCCGGCAGCGTCTTTGGGCGCGTTCAGGACCCTTGGCTGCGGCCGTTCGTGACGCGCTTCTCGATCGAGCGCCAGTATTCCGTTCTGAGCATCGCCAGCGCCGGCCCTGACAAGAGACTTGGCACGGCGGATGATTTTACGGCGCTCACGGTTCGCCGAAGGTGGTTTGCAGAGTACGAGTCGTTGGTGCGCGGCGTCTTGAGCCGGTGCACAGACTATCCGGCATCTTCTGAGGAGTTTGTGAGCATCCTGGATGCGGCCGGCATTCGCTTCACCGCGTTGCGCGATCCATGGGGCAGCGCCCTGCGTGTGAGGATTGCCTACTCGCAACGCCTGCGGAAGATGAAGATTCTTAGCGCGGGTCCGGACAGAGTATTCGACACCGCGGACGACTTCGTCGTAGCCGAGTTTGGTGGCCCGTACTTCTCGGCAACCGAATCGAGAGTTGACAAAATATTGAACGCCGCCCCAGACTTCCCGGCAACATCGGAGGGCTTCCGCGCCCTGCTCTCCGACTCAGGAGTAAACGTGGATTCCCTAAGAGATCCATGGGGACGCCCCTATTACGTCGCGCTCCGCGACGACGAGTCGTTTACCGATCAAGTGCAACTGTACACGTATGCCGAATACAACGACGTTTCTGAAGACCGCAAGCAGGTCAAGCCGGTCAAACAGACCATGCGCATAGCCGAGATCCGAAGTGTGGGTAAAGATGGTCTGAAGGGGACCCACGATGACTTCGCCGTCGCGACCTTCCAGCGAGTGTTGCGCACGCCACAAGCTTCAGAACAACTGAAGATCGCAGAATCCACAGTTTCGCCGGCGTCCACTCTCGGCGGCACGGGGACACTACTGGGTAAAGTCACTGATGCAACGGGCGCCGTGGTCACCGGCGTAGAAGTGAAACTGAATGACGTGTACGTCACGCGGACCGGCGAGACGGGCAGGTTCTTCTTCCGTGGACTCCGTGCTGGTAAGTACCGGCTCTCGTGCCAGGCGCCCGGTTTCCGTGCGAATGTACTGGAGGCCATACCTGTTGCCGCGGATCAAATCACGCGCGCCAATATGGTGCTCCAAGTCGGCGCGGTCTCAGAGACGGTTACCGTGGAAGCCGAGGTGGCCGCGCTGAATACCGAATCGGCTAGTGTCGCAATGGCCGCGGCGGTCACGCTCTCGACGCCGCGAGTGCGCGAGTACTTCCCTGAAACGCTCTACTGGCAACCGGAACTGGTCACAGACGGCGAGGGACGGGCATCCGTCCGCTTAAAACTTGCCGACTCGGTCACAACCTGGCACGTGGCCGTTATAGGCTCGACCGCGGATGGCCGTATCGCCGAGGGATCTGCCGAGATTCGCGCGTTTCAACCTTTCCTGGTGGACTTGGACGTTCCCTCGGTATTGACCATAGGCGATGAAGTCTCCCTCCCCGTGCCGGTGCGGAATTACCTTGAACGCTCTCAGAAGGTCGCGGTCACCGCAAAGGTCCCGCCCGAACTGGGGCTGGCCCAAGCGGTGCGGCAACCGGGTGTGGTCGCTCCGTCGTCTTCCAGCAATGCGGTCTTGACGTTGCGCGCTGAATCGGCAATCAAGAGCGGGAGAGTGCGCGTGACCGCCGTGGGCGGTTCTGCATCGGATGCCATCGAGAAGCCGGTTGCCATTCACCCGGACGGCGAGCGTAGAGTGCTGGCCGTCAACTCGGTCGTGGAGAGCGGACATGAAGTTCCGCTGGTTATCGGGTCCAACGCGATCGCCGGTAGCATACAGGGCTCGGTGAAGATATACCCATCTCTACTGGCGCGGATTTTGGAGTCGATAGAAGTGGTGTTGGAGAGGCCGCACGGTTGTGGCGAGCAGATGATTTCTTCAACCTATCCGAATCTGCTGCTATTGAAAGCGCTCAACGAGGCCGGTCTGGTAGACGAGCCGTTGAACGCGCGCGCCAAGAAGAACCTGCTGGCTGGCTATCATCGGTTGCTTAGATACCAGGATTACAATGGCGGATTCACCTACTGGGGCCACGGCGACACGGACGTGGCGCTGACCGCGTATGCCTTGACCTTCCTCGATGACGCGAAAGCGTTCATCGCTGTGGACGAGGATCGAGTATCGAATGCGCGCCGGTGGCTTGCGAAACAAAGCGCGTCTGAAACGGCTGCAAATGCGCTGCGGATGCGGGCACTCGCGCAGGCCCAAAAAGGGGACGCGGATCTGGACCGTCAGTTGGGCGATATGGCGCGCAAGGCTGCGGAGTTCGGTGATCCCTACGCGATGGCCGCTTATGTCCTGGCTGCGCTAGAGGCGAACAAGCCAGAGTTGGCTGATCCCATCGTGGAGCAACTCGGCCGCTTGGCGCGGGACGAACGGGGCGCTGCTTTTTGGGCTCTGCGGGCAAATACTCCCTATCACGGCTGGGGCCGATCGGGTCAGGTAGAGACGACGGCCATGGTGGTCTCGGCAATGGCCAGATGGCGCAAGTACGGCCGCGGCAATGAGGCGCTGAACGTGCTGATTGACCGGGGCGCTCTGTTCCTGTTGCAGAACGCCGATGCGGGCGGCGCATGGGCTACCTCGCAAGCGACGGTCACGGCCTTGACCGCGCTGCTTGATACTTGGAGCCACGACGATGGCGCCCGGGCAGTGGAGGTCGACGTGCGTGTGAACGGAGTCAGCGGCGGCAAGATGCTGCTTCCGGCGGGCCGCACCGCTCGAGCGCCGTTGGTGCTGGATATCTCGCGCTTCCTTAGGGCGGGGGCCAACGAGATTGCGTTGACCGGTTTCGGGCCGCGCGCCCAACAGGTACAGGTGGCGGCGACGTGGTACGAGACATGGGGTCGGAAACGGCAGGCGAAGGACATGGACATGCGGGTGCATTACAACGTGCTCGCCGCTGCTGTGAACGATCCGGTAGCCTGCGATGTGGTGATATCGCGCCCCTCGTTCCGGGGCTATGGAATGATGATCGCCACTGTGGGCCTGCCTCCGGGCGCTGAGGTGGACCGTGGTGTGCTGGAAACCTTGGTCAGAGATGGCACGAACGGCGTGAACTCCTACGAGGTCGAACCCGGCCACGTAGCGTTCTACGTCTGGCCGCGCGCGGCCGATGTGAAGTTTCGCTTCGTCTTCCGTCCTCGTTATGCGTTAAAGGCGCGCGCCGCGCAATCGGTCCTATACGATTATTACAATCCGGACGAGCGCGTCGTCATCGAGCCGCCCAGATTCGTGGTGGGGCAGTGAACGCTCGCTGCCTGAGGCTCTCCCGAGGCTGCTAATTAGCCTAGAATGGTATTGACTGATGGTTCAACCCACAGCATTATACCAGCATGAATACCCGTCTTATCATTGATAAAGCTGGCCGGGTAGTGATTCCAAAGCCGTTGCGGGACGAACTGCGCCTGGAACCCGGCGACTCCCTTGAGCTGGACAATATCGGCGAGCAGATCACGCTTCGGCCGGTGCGCGGGACAGGACCCCTAACCAAAGAGCACGGCGTCTGGGTGTTTCATTCGGGTGAGCCCCTGCCCGCCTCTGCGACCGATGAAATACTGAAACAAATTCGTGAAGAACGCGATCTCACGAATCTCGGCACGGCGGAATGAAGGGCTTCTTTGACACGTCCGCGCTGGTGCCCGTGTTCTATGGAGATCACATCCATCACGAGGCCAGTCTCGCGAGGTTCATTGAATTCAACAGAGCAACGGGCTGCTGCGCGGCACACAGCCTGGCGGAAGTCTACTCGACGCTCACGCGAATGCCCGGCAAGCATCGCATCAGCGCAGAGCAGGCCATGCTTTTTATCGGCAGCATCCGTGAGCGGCTGTCGATCATCGTTCTTACTGGCGATGAATACGCCGATGCGCTGCAGGCGTCCGCTGCGCTTGGCATCGTTGGCGGCGGAATCTACGACGCCCTGCTCGCGCACTGCGCCATCAAAGCAGGCGCTGAAGAAGTCTATAGCTGGAACGCGCGGCACTACACGCTCTGCGGGCCAGGTGTGACCAGTCGGCTGCGCAGGCCCTGACATGAGCATGATTTATGGTAAGCGTCTCGTAAACCGCACTATTACGCAATGGCCGGGGCACGTTGCCGGCGTCACAGTGGATCGCGTGTTGATGTTCCGCCCCAAGGCGCGGGGTTGAAGTGGAGTGTCTGGCGGCCACGTGGAGACCTTCTGGAGAGGCCCTCTCTAAACCGAGATGGGAATCCGGTATGCCTTTCCGCCCGCCCGCATGAGGGTTGCGTAGAACGTGCGCTTCCAGCCGGGTGGGGCGAGCCACCATTTCTCGAACAGGACTTTGCCGATGTGCCAGGCTTGGCCGATCTGGCGCAGGGTCACCTGGGGCGCGGGTTCGGCGAAGAAATTTCCGAAAGCCATGCCGGCGAGATCCTCTCCCGCTTCCAGCATGCAGTAGCCGTCTCCGCAGAACTCGTCTTGTGGCTGGCTGCCCGATATTTCCGCGGCGATGCGTCCCGCCACGGTTTCCGCTTGGGCGTGCGCGAAGACTCCGGCTTTCGGCAGCATCAGGGGAACATCCGGCTTGAACCGGCCCGGGATCGGGATGGCTGTCGCATCTCCGATGGCGTAGACCCGCTCCGCTTGCGTGGCCAGCGTGCGCGCGTTGACGGTGACCCAGCCCGCCGGATTGCCGATGCCCGCGTTGCGCAGAACGGCCGGTGGCCGGTGGGGCGGAATGGCGACCAGCAGATCGTACTGGAACGCCTCATGGCTTTGGAAACGCAGTGTCCGGCTCTCCGTATCGACCGCGGTCAGCGCATGTAGCGGGTGGAAGCCGATGCCCTTGGACTCAAGCATCTGCTTCACCGCGCTCCCCAGTTCGGGACCGGCCACCGGCATCGGCTGCGACTCGGGCGTAAACAGATGCACCTCGCTCTTTGCAGCGAGCCCCCGTTTTCGCAGGTGGTTGGCGATGAGCATGGCGCCTTCATGCGGCGCGCCCGGGCACTTGTAGGGCATGGCCGCAACGGTGATGGCAACCTTTCCGCCGGGAAACGTTTGAAGGACATCTCGCAGCCGCGCCGCTCCTTCAAAGGTATAGAAGGATTCGGCGCCCTCCCGCAGGCCGGGGACGGCTTCCGGGGCGAGTTCGGCGCCCAGGGCCACGACGAGGTAGTCATAAGCAAGCCCGCCGGCGGCGGTCTTCACACGCTGCCGGGGCAGGTCGAGTTCCTCCAGGTTGCCGTGGACAAACTCGATGCCCTTTTCCAGCAGCCTGGCCAGCGGCCGCCGGATGTCCCGCGGCTTACGGTCACCCGTCATCAGCCAGAGGAACGAAGGCGCAAAGGCGTGCTCGGCGTTCCGGTCAACCAGCACGATGCGGTGTTCATGCGGCAGTTTGCGCCGCAATTGGTTGGCGGCGACAATCCCGCCGACGCCACCCCCGGCAATGACAACAGTCTTACTTTTTCCTGGT
>JADZCI010000351.1 GCA_020851655.1 Bryobacterales bacterium | reverse complement strand
TCACCGATATGGTCGAAATGGCCGTGCGTCAGCAGCATCGTATCGAGCCGGCTGATCGAGTGGCCTTTGGGATAGCTCGGGTTCCCTTCCAGCCACGGGTCGATAACGACGGACTCGCCGGATTCGAGCTTCAACTCGAAAGTGCCGTGACCTAACCAGGTGATTTCAATCATGAGCGCGGGTCACCTCCGCTCTTGATTCTAACGGGCGGCTGGGATGCTGAGCCCGCTGCCGAACGGTGCGGCTCCGGGGATGGTTACGGGAAGATGTCCCCGCACCGGGATCTCTCCAAACAATGCCTTGATTCCAGCCATCTCCGAGGGCGTCGCGGTCGAGTACGTCGTCAGGTACGCCGCCACGCCAGGGTACGCCTTTAACAGGTAAGGATTGCCGAATGAAATCAGGACCAGGGGTTTCTGCGCCGCCATCAAGCGCTGCATGAATCCGGGATAATTTCCCGGCAAACCCACTTGCCCAGCGTACGCCGCCGAGACCACGTAGGCCGCCACCACAAGCGTCGAGCAGGACGCCGCCGCCGAAGCGTGCGACTCGAACTCGCTCTCCGGCAAGTTCGGATCGAGCAGGGCAGTCTTGGCATGGGGCGCCCGTTTGCGGACTTCGTCGATGAAATCGCGGCCAAGAACCGAGAATCGTCCCGAGCCCAACGCGAAATAGCAGGCGTTCTCCGGGTTGGCGAGCGGCAGTGCGGAATTCTCGTTCTTGACTGCCGTCACCGCCTCGGAAGCGACCCGGTCCGCCAGCGCCTCGTCGTCTGGATCGTCAAGAAGTTCGTCGATCTTTGCAATATCAACCAGGCGCTGCCGGTTCAATCCAAGCTGAATTTTGGCGGCAAGGATCCGGGTCACGCTCTCCTCGATCCGCTTCCGCGTCAGGCGTCCTGACTTGACCGCGGCGGCAATCGCGTCGATCGCGGTTTTCGGATCCGGAGGAACCAAAAGCAGATCGGCGCCCGCTTCGATCGCCCGCACCGCGGCCTCGCCCGGAGAATAGAGCTTGGTAAGACCCTGCATGTCCATCGCGTCGGTGACAATCAGGCCCTTGAACTTGAGTTCGTCCCGCAGCAAGTCCGTCAGGACCCTCTTGGACACCGTTGCGGGAATGTCCTCCGGTTCGTACGCCGGAACGGCCAAGTGGCCCGTCATGACGCCGTCCACGCCCGCCTGTATGGCCGCCCGGAAGGGCGCCAGTTCGACGGCGTTCATCCGCTCCTTGCCGGCGGTGATCTTCGCCAGCCCGACGTGTGTGTCGGTGGCCGTATCGCCGTGCCCGGGAAAGTGCTTCACCGTAACCAGTACACGCTTCGATTTGTCGGAGTGAGCGCCTTCGATAAATGCGGTTACATGGCTCGCAACAACCCGCGGGTCTTCAGAGAATGAGCGGATGTTAATAATTGGGTTATCGGGGTTGTTATTCACATCCGCATCCGGAGCGAAAACCCAGTGCACGCCGAGAGCGCGCGCCTCGCGAGCCGTAACGCGTCCGAGCAGCCGGGTGGCTTCCAGGTCCCCCGCTGCGCCGAATGCCATGGCGTGAGGAAACTGAGTCGTCGCCGCAATACGCATCGACGCGCCACGCTCGAAATCGCCACCCACAATGAGGGGGAGCTTGGAGGCGCGCTGCATTCGGTTTAGAAATGCCGCCATGGCCATTGGTTCGGCCTTGCGCGCGACGCCCGAGCGGACACGATTCAGAATAATGAGGCCGCCCACTTCCTGTCCGCGTATGAGCGTGACAAATTCTCGAAAGGCGCGTGAACGCGGGTTCATCGCCTCTCCGTAGAAGTGGACCATCAGCAGTTGTCCCGCTTGTGCCCTCAGCCCCAGGCTCTTAGCCCAGCGTTGGGCTTGTGCGGGCGCAGTTTGTGCTGCCGCCGCCGCGCGTGGCGGCGCCTTGGCCTTCTGCTTTGCCGCCTTGGGAGGCGCGGCCCACGCCAACGAGGCCAGCATCAACGCGAGAAGAAAACGCTTCACTAAGAAGAGGATACGTTCTTCTGCCGCAGAGGCGCTGGAGGTCCAGCCGGACGTGGCGGCTTGCGTGGCGCCGGACGCATCAGGCGCCCGGCAGCCCAGACGAGCTGCTGAACTTCGTGATTGCTTTTCATGATCACGCAGTCGGCGCCCGTCGTTCCTTCCGAGAGTCCTAACGGTTCTGCAAAGCCAGTCAGTAGGATTACTGGTACTTTAGGGTTGATTTCCTTGATCTGAAGAATCAGTTCGGTGCCCATCATTTCGGGCATCTTGTAATCGGTAATAACGAGGTCGAACGACTCGTCTTGGAAGCGCTTCAGCGCGTCCTTCGGACACGTAGTGCTGACAGCCTCGTATCCGAGTTCTTGCAATACTGAACGGCGGGCAGACAAGCCGCCGGGGTGATCGTCGACAAGGAGAACGCGTGCCGGAACCTGAAGTTTTTGCGACCAGGAGGGCTTCATCAACAATGGCAACAGCCGCGAAGGTACCAGATGCGTGAACACGGTGTCAACGAATCTGTATCGCGTTCATCGGACGCAAGATTCTTCGCTTGACTTCAAGTGAGTCACGGGAGTAGTAAGTTACTCCACTTCTCGCGGCGCCGTGTAGCCCGACTTGGCAATGATCGTGTATTTCATCGGTTTCCCTTTTTCGTCGGTGATTCTCAGCGGCTGACCGGACGAGGGATCGACCAGATCGACTTTAATCTTGCGAAACTTCCCATCGCGTGTGGTGTTCGTCGGCAGGTAGGCGAGCGAATATTGATTGCGAAGCGCCTCGTGAATGAGGCCAAAGATCCCGGGGTACTCGCCGAGGAAGCGTGGAAAATAGGCTTGGCCCCCCGATTCTTTGGCGAAAGTGCGCATCTGATTGTCCGCTTGCAGAAAGTCCAGCCGGGCGATGGAGCCCATGTACCCATGTGAATCGTAGTACTCACGCATCGCTTGCATGATTCCGAAAGCGTAGATTGGCACGCCGGCCGTCTGCAGGCGGCGCCGTGTCTGATCGAACGTCAGCTTGCTGAAAGTGTCGATGCCTGACGAGATGCAGAGGATCGCTTTGCGTCCTTCAATGCCTGACATGCGTTCCGCCGTATCGACCAGCGCATCAAACAGGTTCGCTTCACGGAAGCCCGCGATGCGCAGGCGCGCCATCGCGTCATAGGTGTCCTGCCGGTTATTGGAGAAGTCCGAGAGGATTTCGGGGCGGAGGTCGTATGCGATTACCGCAACGTAATCCTCCGGTTTCAGAGTTTCCACAAAGCCGTAGGCGGCTTGAAGCGTGTCCTGCCAGCCCCACGACCAGTACTGCTGGAACAGATTGCTGAACTCGATGACCAGCGCGATCGTCATCGGCGCCTCGCCCATGGCGAAGCTGTTGACCTGCTGGGGAACATTGTCCTCAAGAATCCGGAACTTGTCCTGTGGGATGTTCGGAATGAACCGCCCCTTGTTATCGATCACAGCCACATCCACCGTCACGGTGGTGGCATCCGACCGGAATGTGGCCTCCGGGGTTTGCGCTCCGCCCTCGGCCTTCCTGATTCGGGAGGGGATCTTGGGCAGCTCTTGTGGAGGGGTCTCAGGGGTGGCTTCCGGCGTCTCCTTCTTGCGCGGACGCGCCACCGTGTCTCCGGACTCTTTCTTCGGACCCTGCTGAGAATACAGCAGTCCCGCTCCCGTAAGCGACAGCGCCATGAATCCGAAAAACACAAATCTCTTCATATGGAGCCCCACTGCCTATTACACTACCGTAGACGAAGGCCGGACGGAAGACGTTGCGAAGACGTTTCGTCCCCGGGCGTCCGCTAATGCACGGTGTGATCGTGTTTCTTGTTTTGCTTCTTCAGATAGACTTGAAACTTCCGTTTGGCGCGCCGGAATTTCCACTCCCGGTACTGCTGCCGCCAGGAATCCCAGAAATTCAGGTCCACCGATTGGCGCTTGAGATAGACCAGCCCGAAAAGCATCCCACCCAGGTGCGCGATATGGCTGACACCGCTGCCCATGGGCCGCAGTGAACTCAGGAACTCGATTCCACCAAAGATCAGCGCCATGTACTTGGCCTTGATTGGGAAGAGGAATGAGAACAGCACCGTAGTCTCGGCAAACACGATGCCAAAGGCCATGAGAAGCCCGAAAACCGCGCCGGACGCGCCAATAACCCTTGGCGCGGTATCGATGCGCCCCAGCAGCAGGTTCACCAGAATCACACAGATGGCGGCGCCCACCCCACATAGGAAGTAGTAGTTCAGAAACCGCCGCGTTCCCCAGGAGTTCTCCAGCGGCGCTCCGAACATCCACAGCGCAAACATGTTGAACAGGATGTGCCAGAAATCCACCGGGCTGTGCAAGAACATGTACGTGAACGGCTGCCAGACCCACAACGAACGCACCACGTCGGAAGGGACCAGTCCAAGCGGCAAAAACAGCGCTTCGAAGTTCGTTCCGCGCGCAAGGAAGTACGCGACGAACAGAACAACATTCACGATGATCAGCCACTTGACTCCAGGTGGCAGCGTGAAGGAAGAATATGGCTCGAAACTACGAGATCTCCGGGGATAAGGCATGATGGAGAATTTGCCCTTACTCGCAGAATATCAGAAGCGCCATTTTGTCTCCCGCCACTTGGTCGAGGGCCGGCCGGGGTTGCATTACAGTCTTGAGTACTCTGCCCTGGCGCTCTTCAGGATGGGGACGGCGGGATCAGCTTCTTTCCACAGCGTAAGGAACGCCTGGTAGGCGGCTCTTGCCTTGCCCTTATCCCCCGATGCGGCGTACGCTCTTCCGAGTTGCAGGTGCGCCAGCGCGCCGATGGGATCCATGCCTACGATCCCGCGATGATCGAGAATCTTCTGAAACTCGGCCGCCGCTTCCGCATACCGGCGCGCGGAAAGGAAAGCCTCGCCGCGCACGTAGGCCGAGTGTAAACCGCCAAGAACGAGAAACGGAAAGTTGAGGCCATTTGCCGCCAGTTCATAGGAACGCGTGATTTGCAGGTGCTCCACGCTGTCTGCCGGCTTGCCCCGCCCCAGTGCGGCTAACGCGCGAAGGACCGGTGTGTAGGTAAATCTCGCAAACGTATCTTCCGGGAAGCGCTTCTCCAAACCGGCGGTGAGAGCTTCGGATCGAGCCGAACTTCCCGAGATCCCCAAGGCAAGCCCGGCGGCGTATTCGACATCCCGGTCCGTCGACAGTTCGACCGCGGCCATGGCGTCCGTCCGCGCCGCCGCGGAATTCCCGCAAAGGGCTTCCCATACGGCTCGGGAAGCGATGAAGGCCGCGGCTACTTGACGTTCCCCTACCTGCTGTGCCAGGTCTACAGCGCGCGCCGACGATTGCCGAGCGGCCTGTAAACGGCCCCAACGGGCAAGCGCGAGTGCCTCCGCATGGGCCACCCAGTATTCAACCGCGCGATTCCCTTTTGCCGAACGTGCAATCCGGTCCATCCGCTCCCGGTCTCCCTTCAATGCCGCGAGGTTATATTGCAGCATGTCCAGCCCTGGCACCTGCACCTTCCGCGCGGTGGCGCGCTGAAGCGTGTTTTCAGCCTCAGGGAAACGGTCCGTATAGAATTGGGCCATCGCGAGATTGATATACGGAAAGGGACTGTCGGGCAAGGCCGCAATGCCGTCCAGCGCGGCTTCCATTGTCCTTTCGAATCGGCCCGTCCCTTGGGTGGATATTCCGCCCAGCAGATCCTGGGCATTGGCAAGCATCGCTCCCCGCCTGGGATAGCTCTGACTCCACAATTCGAGTGTCTTGTACGCCTTTTCCAAATTGCCGGTCACCTGCCGGTCATAGGTGAAGTCGATGTAAAATCTCTCTCGATCACTGACACGATCGCGCAGCAGCCACGCCTTGGTCACGTATTCCGAGGACCGCGCGGAGTCACTGAGGCCGTAGTCAAACCCCAAGTGCGCGTACGCCATGGCGAAGTTGGGATCGATTTCGATCGCACGGAGCAAAAGGGGTATCGCCTGTTCGTAGCTCCCGGAGGACAGGCTCGACTTCATTGCGGTGCTGTAGG
>JADZCI010000350.1 GCA_020851655.1 Bryobacterales bacterium | reverse complement strand
TAAAGATCGCGAGCGAGATCGGCGTCGCTGATGCGCAGCGTTCCCATGTGACGATGATACTTCTTTAGAGAAATTGGTGGGCCTGACAGAACTCGAATCTGTGACCTCTACCGTGTCAAGGTAGCGCTCTAACCAACTGAGCTACAGGCCCGCTGTTAAGGAAGGTTCTAATTCGACAGGATATCACAGCAGGCCCAAACGGCACGCGGCTCGGGGCTCGGCGAGGCCAACGGATCGAAAGACGAGAACGGATAGAATCGGGGAGTGACCCGAATCTCACTTCTCGCCTTTGCGGCTTGCGCGCTGTCCGCTCAGAACGTTGTCTTTGTCACCGGAGACCACGAGTACGGCGGCGAAGATACGATGCCTTTGCTCGCCCATGCCTTGGAGTCGCGCTACGGCATGAAGACGACGGTGTTGTACGCCACCCGGCCCGATGGCGTGCACGACGAGAACTATGAGAAGAACATCCCCGGTCTTGAAGCTCTCGAGAAGGCGGACCTGGCGGTCTTCTTTCTGCGCTGGCGGCAACTGCCGGCCAGCCAGGTCGCCTTCATCGAGAAGTATCTCGAAAGCGGTAAGCCGGCGATGGCCTTCCGGACAACCAGCCATGGCTTCAAGTACCCGAAGGGAGATCCGCTGGAGCGCTGGAACGCCTTCGGCGAGTTCACCTTCGGCACGCCTCCCGGCTGGGGCGCCAAGGGACACACCCACTGCGGGCACCTCTGCACCACCGATGTTTCGATCATCCCGGAAGAAAAAGGCCACCCGATTCTGACCGGTCTGCCCGCCGAGTTCCACGTCCCCTCGTGGCTCTACCACGTGCCCGGCTATCCGCCGCCCTCGGCCACCAAACTGCTAATGGGCCACGCCGTGAATCCTTCCAAGCCGATGCCCGGCAACCCGGTCGCCTGGACGTACGTCAACCAGTGGAAAGGCCGGACGTTCTACACCTCGCTCGGCCACCCGTACGATTTTAAGATCGAAGCCGTGCAGCGGCTTGTTGTCAACGCCGTACACTGGGCGCTAGGCAAACCCGTTCCCCAAAAGTGGGACGGACCGTACCAGGTCAACGTGACCTACCACGGCCTCCGCCCCACTCCGTAGGGAAGCCTCGTTGGCGCATCCCGCTTCGTAGTGGGCGGCGGATAATGGGTGGGTGCAGGCTTGCGATTTCTACGCCCAGATTCTTCGAATTCAACCGCCCTGGCGGGTGGACCGGGCGCAGTTGAGGGAGTTAAGGAGAATTCGTTCGCTTGCGGCCACCAATACTTCACGTTGGTCAAGGCGTCGTTCAAGCCTTGCCCTTTGGCAACACGGGCCTTGATGAGCGCGCTCGCCTGGCCACCGATCGCCGTCAATACCGCGGGCGTCACGGCACGGGCATGCGCGCGGTTTTAACGGCTTTGATCGGGACAAAATTGCATGCTAAACGCCCGCTAGACTGGAAACGGGCCGCTCGAGGTCGGGATATTCTGCACACGACACACCGAATGCGAAAGCAAACGGTCACTAGGAATGCGGGGAAACTGCAGTCCCGCCGAGTGGCTCATTTCTGATTCCTCCACATAATCCGTTGCTCCCGCTTCCGGATCTCCCAGGTTCCGATTGGTGATAGCCCAACGTCCCCTGTAACCGTTCGAGGCTCTCACATAGCAATTTTGGCGTGGCAGTTTCCTTCCGTTACAAGGCCCTCATAGAGCATGGATGAGAGCGCGTGGCTGGCAGGCTAACAACCGAGGAAGGCGAGTGATGTCTTCCGGCGTAGGCGGCCAGTTCAGCGGTGGAATGTAAATTGAGCTTTCGGCATATCTGCTTCCTGTGGTTGCCGGCTGTATGAGCGCTTATCGCCAGACTGTTGGCGAATTCCTTCGTGGTTCTCCCTTGGCCAATGAGGGCCAACACATCTATCTCGCGCAATGTTAGTGATCATAGGTCGTTTGGGGAGCAGTTCGCTTTAGAGCGCCGATGGCGGCGTTGATGCGCGAGTATCGCGTGACCTCGACTACGGAATGCGCGACCGCAACCGTATCACCCAGATCCACTGGAAAGAAGCTGCCCAGCCAGTCCCTCAGGGGGCCGTGGACAAAGGGCAAGCGCGCGGCGAACTTGACGTTCGCTGGTTGACCTCAACGTACTCGAACTGCGCGTCGATGATGCCGAAGCCGACTTCCGTGAACTCTTCACCTTGATCGCTGCGCAACGGAGTCTTCGTCGACATGATGCCGGCCGCCTCGTGTAAGTGACGCTGCGGAAATCGACGGGATTAAAGACTGGCGCCGCTTCTTAGTCGTCGCTGCGAAGAATCCCGGTAATGGATTCCAGCCCGGAGCGCGTCTCGCCGCCGGGTTGGCCCGGGGCAAGCTCGCTTCGCAGCTTGGCCAGCGTCATGCTCTGCAGCGTCACCTTGCCGGGACCGGTGAGCGTGGTCAGAAAAAGCCCCTCGCCCCCGAAAATCGCCGTCTTGATGCCGCCGACAAACTGAATGTCGTACTCCACGGATTCGTCAAACCCGACCACACAGCCGGTGTCCACCTGAACCACTTCGCCGGGCTTGAGATCGAACTCGACATGGTCGCCGCCGGCGTGAATAAACACGGTTCCCGGGCCGGTGAGCTTTTCAAGGATGAAGCCCTCTCCGCCAAAGAAGCCCGCGCCGAGTTTCTTGACCAGCGCGACCGACAACTGCACCGAGGACTCGGCAAACAGGAACGCATCGCGCTGCACCAGAATCGACTTGCCGGGCGCCAGCGCGTAAGCCTGAATACGGCCCGGGTAACTGCCGGCAAAACCCACCTCGCCGGGACTCGAGGCGTGGAAGTAGGTCATGAAAAGCGACTCGCCCGCGAGTTTGCGCTTCAACGCGCCCCACAACTTGTCTCCCAGGCTCTGGCCGCTCATGCGTGTGTCCCAATTCACCGCCGGCGTCTTGTAGACCATCTTTCCGGCTTCGGCATAAATCTCCTGGCCGGGCTTCAGGCGCACGCGGGCGATTTGCAAATTGTCGCCTTGAATGGTGTAGTCAAGCGGCTCGGCGGAGGAGCCCGGCGCCACCGCCGCGGCTTCCCCTCCCATCACCGCGCCGCATTTCGAGCAGAAGCGCGCGGCGCCGGCCATCTGGGTTCCGCATTGGGTACAGTAAGCCATACTTCTCCTTCAAAGCTGTAAACGGAACTCCGGGCTGTTTTGTTCCGTGGCTACTTCACCGCAATCGTGGTCGTAACGCGCCCGCCCGTCACCGGGTTGATGTTGCTTGGGAACCCGCGGTACAAAATCACCACGGGGTTGATGCCGGGCACCGTCGCATCCGGAATCACGGCATTGATCTGCCAGAGTCCTGGATAACCGCCACCCAGACCCGAATATTGAATCTGAGACTGTTCCAATTCCTTGGTCCCGATAAACACCCGTAGCTGGGCTTCAGGCGGCGTCGGCACCGTCGTCGTAGGTGGCTGTCCGTCGTCGGGCATGCCGGCAATATTGCCCTGCCCGGTGAGGTAGAGCGAAACGACTTTGCTCCGTTCACCCGGTCCCTGGATCACCTTTCCAGCCGAATCCGTCTTGACCGTGACGTTGTTAATCGTCCCGTCCTGGTTGATGGCGGCAATCTGGCCGGTCCCGGTTGAGCCCTCGGTGAAAAAGGCGGGTGAGGCGACGTCCATCCGGACTTCTGTCACGGCGAGAATCTCACTCGTGCTGACGCGGTAGACCACGATTTCGGCCAGCCCGGAACCCGCGGCATCCTTCGGAATCTGAATCGCAATCTGGTACGGATAGACGTAATACAG
>JADZCI010000349.1 GCA_020851655.1 Bryobacterales bacterium | reverse complement strand
TTGGCAGCAACCGCACCGAGACGGTCGGCTCCAACGAGATGGTCACCATCGCGCTCACTCGTACCCACACCATCGGGGTCAACGACATGCTCAACGTTGGCGCCGCGCAGGAGGTGACCGTTGGCGGGGCGCAGATGGTGACAGTGGGCGCGCTTCGAGCGAAGAATGTGGGCGCCAACGAGACCGTCAACATCGGACGGAATCAGAGCTTCAATATCGCCGGGGACCAGAATGTCAACATCGCCAAGAACCAGAACGTCAAGGTCGGATCCAACCGCACGGTCAACACGAGCAAGGACGACGCGTTGCAAGTGGGCAAGAACCTGGCTGTGAGCGCCGGTGATTCCATTGTCCTGAAGACGGGTGAAGCCAGCATCACCATGAAGAAGGACGGAACGATCCAGATCAAGGGCAAAGACATTACGATCAATGGCTCTGGAGCGATCAAAGTCAAGGCATCGAGTAACATGATGCTAAAGGGCCAGAAGATATTGCAGAACTAAGCGTGGAGGCAATGAGTATGAAGAAGCGCCAGACATTGATCTCAGACTTAGACGGAGATTCCGTGCCCGTGATGGAAGCCCAGGCGGCAGAACCCTCCTCGCTTGTTGGAGAGATCTTGGAATGTGGTTCGTCCGAGTTTCCTGGGCAGGTTCTGGTGCGGTGGCAGACCCTCGACGGCGGGCTGAATGATCAATGGATTCCCGTAGTGAAGGGTCTGGCCCTGGAGCGGGGCGACCTGGTTTTGTTCAGCCGCCCGGGCAACTGGCCGGACTGGCTGGTTACGCACGTTGTTCCGGGGATGGCTTCGAAGGAACTCGATATAAGGGTCGACGGGAAGCGAATCGAGATTGAGGGCGCCGCCGAGATTGTCCTGCGGTGTGGCGAGGCCAGTATCACTCTTCGCCGCAACGGCCGCCTGATACTGCGGGGTACTTACGTAGAGTCACGGTCCAGGGGAACGAACCGGATCAAGGGCGGAACAGTTCTGATCAACTAGACCACGTCGAGTATGCCGGTCATGGCCCAACCCGATGCCAGTATGATCCTCTGGGACGTTATTGAGGAACACTTCAACGAAGCTGAATTCCTCTTCGACCAGTGGGAGAGGGCGCTTCAATCGCCTCGGTATAACCTGACGGAGCTGGGCGCGACACTCGAACGCCGGCTGGAGGCGCACTTGGATGGGCTCCTGGTGGGGGGGCCGGCCGTCGCGGAACGAGTATTGATTCCTGAACTGGCAAACGCCGAGGAACCCACGCGAGCGATCGTCGCGGCCCTAGTGCTTCTCTACGCGGAAACTGAGATGTTGGATGCTGTTGTAGATTCGGCATTGCACGCCGATGGCGTACTGCAGAAGGCGCTCGCGCGCGCCCTGACTCTGGCGAGCGTTGATTCCCTCGATCGCATCCTGCTGGAGGGTTTTCATGCTGCCGCGGAGGAGCCGCAAAAGGCTATTCTGCTCGACATCTTGACCAGCCGGAGAGTTGATGTTGGCGAAGTGTTGCGCCGGTGCGTTGAGTCCGGCTGCCAGCAATTGGTGGGCGCTGCTCTCACCGCGATTGGACGGTTTGGCCGGAGGGATCTGTCTGTTTTTGCAGAAAAGCTCTTGCGGTCAGAGAACCTTGACCTGCGGACGAACGCCCTTAGAGCGGGCCTTACACTCGGCTCTTCTGAAGCATGGCGGGTTTGCCGGCAGATGGCGGAGTTGCCGCATCCTGATGATCCCAATGTGATGCTGTATATCGCGATTTTGGGTGAGCCCAAGGATCACGAGATTCTCTACTCTCGCCTGGAAGCCCCGGCGAATCTTGAGCGGGCTCTTTGGACGATTGGGTTCTGCGGGACGGTGCGTGCCGGCGATGTATGTCTGGCGCGACTTGAGAGCGACGAGGAACGGGTCGCCAAGGCGGCCGCCGAATCGATGGCCTGGATAGGCGGGTTGGACTTGAACGATGAGCGGTTCCGGGAGACGCGCGCCGTGGCGGCCGAGGAGGAAGCACTCCCGCCCCTGGAGTTAGAGGATCTGGATGGCACCCTTGAAGAGGACGGGTTTGATGAACTGCCGGTTCCGAATCGGGGAGCCGTGGGCAAATGGTGGCAAGAGAGCCGCGGCAAGGTGTCGCAACACCGGCGGCTTCGAATGGGGTGTCCGGACTCCCCGGCGGCGGTGCTGCACGCCTTGGAATCTGGACCGCTGTGGCGGCGGCACGGAGTGGCGCTGGAACTTTGTATCCGGTCGGGCGGGGCGAGCCACGTCCAAACGGACACATTTTCGCCGCGCCAGCGCCGCCAGATGTCCGCCATAGGGAAAGCCTAAAGCTATGTGGCGCATCAGAAACCACACCCCGTACAAGGCGGATCGAGGCTGGGGGCGTGATAAGGACGGCGTGCACGAGTGGATCGTGGCGATCAAGGGCACTTTTGACATCAAGCCGGATGGCGGCGTCACTCTTTCCGACGAGCCAATTGAGCCTCTGCTGTTGCCGGAATATACCGGCGAGCCAGGCTCTTCCAGCCTGCGCTACGACTCGGATATTACCGGCCAGAAGCCAACGACTGATATCCTTCTCAACGCTACTGCCTACGCGCCGAACGGGCGGCCCAGCACGAACTTTCTGATCGAAGCTCGCGTGGGCGAGATCCACAAGGCGCTGCGTGTTGTTGGTACTCGTACATGGAGTGGTGGGTTGCTTCAAGGTTTTTCAGAACCGGAGCCTATCACCGAAGTGCCAGTCGTGTACGAGCGTGCCTATGGCGGATACGATCATGCTGACCCGGACCCACAGAACCAGCAGATGGACACCCGCAATCCGGTCGGTTGTGGTGTGGTGGCCAAGGCCGGTTACAAGGAAGGGCAGCCCCTCCCCAATTTTGAATACCCCGACGGAAACACCGCGAAGGCGGGCCCGGCCGGTTTCGGCGCGATTGACAGTTTTTGGTCACCCCGGCGCGAGTACAGCGGCACTTATGATCACGCCTGGCAGCAAAGCCGGTTGCCCCTTCTGCCGTTGGACTGGGACCCACGCTCGTTGCTCTGCTCGCCCACGGACCAGCAGCCGGGATCCTATCTACGGGGTGGAGAGGTCGTGGAATTGACGAACCTGACACCCCAGGGCAGGCTTCAGTTTACGCTGCCGAAGGCGTACTTCGTTCTTAGGACGAGAATTGCTGGGCGGACGGTAGAACATCGCAGCCGGGTGGCCACGGTGATCATTGAGCCGGACTATCCGCGCGTGATTATGGTCTGGCAGTCAGTATTGGCCTGCCCAACCGATGTTGACTACCTGGATGAGACAGTGATTCGAGAGAAGGCTTACATCTAATGGAGGCGTCAGTGGACATTGTCGGAATTGGCGCCCGGACGCCCGTGGGACTTCACGCGGCGGCGGCGTCCGCGGCCGTCCGCGCCGGGATCAGCCGGCTTGGCCAACATCCCTTCATGATCGACCAGGTAGGCGACCCCATGCCTGGAGCCCTCGATTCCAGACTTGACCCGCGCGCCTGGGGTCCGCAACGCTTGGCCAGCATCGCGGAAACAGCATTACGTGAGGCGTGCGAACCGCTGGCCGGCCGCGCGCGTCTTCGGGCGCCGCTATACCTCGCCCTTCCTGAGGCTCGTCCCGGTTTCTCCGTCGATGACGCCTACGCCGTTCGATCGGCGATTGCCACTCTCCCAGGATTGCCGATCGAGATCACAGAGGTAAGACTGATTCCAGAAGGGCACGCCGCCGGCCTGTCTGCCCTGGCCACCGCGTTTCAGTACATTCGTGCAGGCGCCTCCGATGCCTGCGTCGTGGGCGGAGTCGACAGCTACTTCCATCCCGACACCATGGAATGGCTCGATGCGAACCGGCAACTTGTGGGAGCAGTGTCACGTTCGGGCTTTGTGCCGGGAGAAGGGGCTGGGTTTTGCCTTGTCATGGCGGAACACGCCCGGTTGCGGTTGGGTCTACCCGTATTGGCCCGGTTGCTGGCGGTTGCAACCGGGAGAGAGACGAAACTCATCAAGACGCCGGCCATCTGTCTCGGCGAAGGTCTGACGGCAACCGTTCGTGAGGCCGTCGGTGATCTTGCTTTGCCAAGTGAAACGATCCATGCCATCATCTGCGACATGAACAGCGAGCGGTACCGCGGCGAGGAATGGGGCTTTGTATGCCTTCGACTGGGCCACTATTTCGACGACCCGACGGGGTATCTAGGTCCGGCCGATTGCTGGGGTGATATGGGCGCCGCCTCGGGACCGCTATTTCTTGTTCTTGGCTGCCAGTCCACAGCGCGCGGCTATTCCAAAGGTTCCCGCACCTTGTTGTGGGCGAGTTCCGAGGGAGGCCTGCGCGGCGCAGCGGTGCTCGAAACGGCGTTCACCGCCACAGGCGGAAGTGCGAGGGCCTGGCATGTCAATTAGCGTCGGCATACATCCGCCCAAGACGCCAGTTACGTCCGGCAGCAACGGCATCGCCAAGGTGACTACGCCGAATGTGTGCAAGATGCCGGGGCCGCCAGCTCCTTTTGTGCCGTCACCCTTGCCCAATATTGGCAAGTCAGGCAACTCGCCGAAGGACTATTCCAAGACGGTCGAAATCGAAAGCTGCAAAGTCGCGATCCGCGGGGCGACGTTCGAGAGCATGGGCGACATGGCCAGTAAGGGGACTGGCGGGGGTCTGATCTCGGCCAATACGCATGGCCCGACGAAGTTCATCACGCCTGGATCGCTGACTGTGAAGATCGAAGGCAAGAGTGTGCATCTGCTGGGTGAGCCAATGTTGAATAACTGCGCGGCGAGCGGGACGCCGCCGAACACGGGCGCGACACT
>JADZCI010000348.1 GCA_020851655.1 Bryobacterales bacterium | reverse complement strand
TGGATTGGACATTGCTGATGCCGTCCAGCAGCACTTCGTTCTCGGACGACCGTCCGCCGTTGGCTGAAAACCCGCTCGTGCCGGCAATGTCAAAGCTGCGCAAGTAACGCCACCCGCCGCTCTTGAAAACGCCCGGAGCGGCCCAGGCAATCTGGAACGGATTTCGCCCTTGCGTGGGAAGGTTGGCAATCATCTCGTTGGAGAGCGTCGTACTCCGGCTTGCCGTTTCCGTCTCCAAGGTCGAGACGGCCTCATTCACCGTGACGTTCTGTGTCAGGTCGCCAACCTCGAGTTGCGCATCGACGCGTGCCTTGTCCTGAAGTTGCAGCACCATGTTCTTCCGGACAAACTTCTTGAATCCCTGAGCTTCTATGGTCAATTCGTAGACGCCGGGCGCCAAAAACGGCGTAACGTAGTTGCCCGTTTCATTGGTCGTCGTACTCACCGCAACACGGTTGCCGACGTTCGTCACCGTAACGGTGGCATTGGCGACAGCGGCGCCGGATGAATCGGTCACAATCCCTGTAACACTGGCGCGAACTTCCTGCGCTGTCAGACGCGTTAATGGAACCGCGCACGTCGCAGCCAAGAGGAATAAGACGGTCTGAAATCTCATAGCGGCCTCCCACATCACCCAAAGCATCACTGGCTCAGGCGGTGCGGACAAGCTGGCATTTGCGCCGCGGTCCGCTTTCAGATACAGACGCGGACACTCAGAGACTCAGTGTATGCATTCAAGTTTACACCGGCAGGGAGCGTCTGGGACCGAACCCCTTAAAGCACGGCTAAGCCCACGTAATGAATGGCACCTCGTACGGCAGCAGCGCTTCCGGATGATGCGGCACAACGCGGACACTAAATCCACAAGAGCCGCTCTCGTAGCATGCCACCGTCGTTTGGTAGGTGTGTTCGGCGCCGTCGGACTCCTGTAGGTCCATGTCGAACACGCGGCCATCGACGATCTCGCCGGATGCGGGTTCCTGGCGCCCGGCGTACACCTGGACCAGCACGTCGCCGGGAGTGAGCCCGCCTAGAAAGACCCGGGCTTCCACCTTCATCTGGTATCCCACGCTTACGTTCTGGATCGGCGGTGTATTGACGGCGGTCACCCGGATCTGGCGCCCGGACTCAACTATGCGGCGTCTCCAGGCGACCAGTTCGCGCGCGAGGGCGCCGTGGTTCGCCGCCAGCCTCTCGTGCCGTGAACTGGCCGGGATGTAGAAGCGTTCCGCATACTCGGCCACCATTCGATTGGTGTTGAAGACCGGCGACAACTTTTTCATCGAGGCTTTCATCTTGGCGATCCAGCCGCGCGGCAGTCCGCCTTCGTCCCGCTCGTAGAACAATGGCACGATATCGTTCTCCAGCAGGTGGTAGAGCGACTCCGATTCCACCTGGTCCTGGTAGTGCTCGTCCGAGTATTCCTCGCCGTTCCCGATAGCCCATCCAACTTCGGGACTGTAGCCTTCGTCCCACCATCCGTCGAGCACCGACAAATTGAGGCCCCCGTTGGCCAGCAGCTTCATCCCGCTCGTTCCGCTGGCTTCGTTGGGACGCCGCGGCGTGTTGACCCACACATCGACGCCTTGTACCAGGTAGCGGGCTACCGAAATGTCATAGTCCTCCAGGAAAACGATATGCCGGCGCAGTTCCGGATCCCGGGCAAAATGGATGATTTGCCGGATCAAGTCCTTGCCCTGGGTATCGTGAGGATGCGCCTTGCCCGCCAGAAGAATCTGTACCGGCCGCTTCTTGTCCGTCAGAATCCGCTTGAGGCGATCCCGGTCCTGAAGCAGCAACGTGGCCCGCTTGTAGGTGGCGAAGCGCCGTGCAAAGCCCAGCGTCAAAGCGCCCGGACTGAGCGCGCTTTGCGCCACCGTGACGTCCGCTCCCGTGCCTCCGCGGTTTCTGACGAAGGTCGCCAGCCGGTTCCGCGCGTAATGCACCAGCCGCTCACGGCGAATCTCATGAACGCGCCACAACTCCTGGTCCGGGATCCGGTCCACCCGGCTCCAGACCTTGCCGTCCGCCGGCTCATCGGCCCACCTCGGTCCCAGATAGCGGTCCAGCAGGGAGTTCATCTCCATCGAGATCCACGAATGCGCATGAATCCCGTTGGTGACATGTCCTATGGGCACTTCCCGCAGCGGGTACCCGCTCCAAAACGTCTGGGCCATCTTGCGTGTGACATGACTGTGCAGGCGGCTGACTCCGTTCGCAGCCGAACTGAGCCGCGAGGCCAGGTAGGCCATGTTGAATTCGCCGCGATCCTCGCGATTCATCCGTCCGATTCCCAGAAACACGTCGAAGCTGAGGCCGAGCCGGGCCGCATAATCGCGGAAATACTTTTCCACCAGACCCGGATCAAAGCGGTCGAAGCCCGCCGGAACCGGCGTATGCGTCGTAAAGAGATTGCCGGCGGCGGCGATCTGGCGCGCCTCGTGGTAAGTGATTCCGAGTTCGTCCATGACGGAGCGGGTTCGCTCCAGCCCCAGGAAAGCCGAGTGACCCTCGTTCATGTGGCAAACCGTCGGGCGGATTCCCAACACCTTCAGCGCCCGGAATCCACCAATGCCCAGGACGATCTCCTGCTGGATGCGTAGTTCCCGGTCGCCGCCATAGAGCGCTCCCGTTATCTTCCGGTCTTCCGCGGTGTTCTGCGTAATGTTGGTGTCCAGCAGGTACAGCGGAATGCGGCCCACCTGGACTTTCCAGATCTGCGCAAAGAGCCGCCGCCCGGGAAACTCGATGTCGACAGTCAAAGGATGGCCGTTCACGTCCGTGACGGGAGCCAGCGGAAGGGTGTAGAAGTCGTTAATCGGATACGTCTCCTGCTGCCAGCCGTCGGGATTGAGGTACTGCCTGAAGTAGCCTCCCTGATACAGCAGGCCCACACCCACCAGCGGAAGGCCCAGGTCGCTGGCGGACTTCAAGTGGTCCCCCGCCAGAATCCCGAGGCCGCCCGCGTAGTTGGGAATGCAGTCCGTCAACCCGAACTCGGCCGAGAAGTAGGCGGCACGCAGCCCGAACGCTTCCGGATGCGCGCGCGCGAACCACCCCGCGCTGTTCATGTAACCGTCGAGGCTCTCCCACACACGGTCCATTTGCGCCAGGAAGGCTTCGTCGCCGGCCAGTTCCGCGAAACGGCGTTGGCTCGTCCGGCCGAGCATCAGCCGCGGATTGTGGCCCGTTTCCTCCCAGAGATCACGATCAAGGTTCCGGAATAGCTCAATCGTGGGATGGTCCCAGGACCAACGTAGGTTCAGGGACAGCTCGTCTAGATTCGCGAGCCGCTCGGGCAACGCCGGCGACACGTGGTAGCTGTAGATCTTCGGCATTTGTGGATTGCCTGGTCAAATTCGCCACTTCCAGATTACGCTCTTTGCAGACCCGTTTGTCTGGATACGGCCGGACGCCCCTTACAGCTACACTCAAAACAGGACTGGAACTTATGCGGCATCCGATTCACGAACGCCATACCCACATCCACGGAACAGGTTGCGGACACACCGCCATCCGGCACGGCGGGCGTGTCGTTTACCTGCACGACGGGCATCTGCACTCCGCCCATGGCGACCACTTCGACGAGCACAGCATTACCGTCGACGGAGCGAATCCGGACGCTTGCACGCCCGGTCATGCCTGTGGTTCGCACGATGCGGCGCACCGGCATGGCCTGAACTGCGGGCACGAGCCTGTTCCTCACGGAGACCACGTCGATTACCTGGTCGATGGACACCTGCACCATCCGCACGAAGGCCATTGTGATGACCACGGCGCAATCGAGATCGTCAAGTGACACGCAAAAATGTCCCTTCGCAATACGCGGCAGAAAGCCGCAATCCGGGACGCATTTGAGCTGGCCAACCGGCCCCTGTCGACCGGCGAAGTTTTAGCGTTCGCGCAGGACCGCATCCGCGGCATCGGCCTCTCGACGGTGTATCGCAACATTCGCTGGCTGCTCGATGACGGCTGGTTGAACGTGGTCGAACTCCCGGGCGAACTGCGCCGCTACGAAATCGCCGGCAAAAATCATCACCATCATTTCCGCTGCGAATCGTGCGGCCGCGTGCTCGAACTGCGCGGCTGCGTGCCAGCGCTCGACAAACTGGCCGGGCCCGGCTTCATGGTTCGCCGCCACGAGCTCGTCCTCTACGGCCTGTGCCCGTCGTGCAGGAAGTGAGCCGGGAAAATTAGCTGAGCGCCCAGCCCTTGCGGAACGAGGGCTTCAAGTACCTGTTCGCCTCGTTGCTGTTGGTGAACTTCATCTTCGCGCCGTCGTACTCCAGCTTGCCCTCGACGCGCAGGGCGATGACGCCCAGCAGCATCCACTCAACAAACGGCGCCGCGACGTCGAAGTTCGAGCAGGCGGCATCGCCGCCCTTGCAGGCGCGAATCCAGTCGCGGTAGTGTCCCGGCGACCGGGTCAGCAACGGCGGCGGGAACTTGTAGTCGCGCATCTTCTCGATGGGCAGCAGGCGCGTCTGCTCTCCGTAGGTGCCGCTTGTGAGCATGCCCTTGTCGCCGATGAACAGGCTGCCATCCGCAGGCGGAACACGCGCTTCCGGATCCTGCTTGGTGGCTTCGTAGGCTTCCCAATCGAACACCCGGCCCACCATCCCCGGCTTGTAACCCATTCCCGGAGGCGGCCCTTGCGGGCGCGGCGCGCCCGGCGTTTGCCCTTGAGGCCGGCGGAACGGACGCATCGGCATATCGCCCAGAATCTCGCCCGCGGGCACGCCGGCGATTTCCGGATTGGCCTTCAAACCGTCGTACCAGAAAAGTTTGAGCGCCGGCATCGAACCCCGCGCCGGAAAGTCGAAGCGAATCGTGGACCGCTGGGGGAACATGAAGTCGCTTGCGCCTTCCTTCTTGACGCACTCGACGCTGGTGGGCGAGCCCAGCCGCAGCGCCAGGTTCGGCGCACCCAGAATGTGGCATGCCATATCGCCCAAGGCGCCGCAGCCGAAATCGTAGAAGCCCCGCCAGTTGAACGGCTGGTAAAAGTAGCCGTGGAAGTCCGGCGTCGGATAGCCCGGTCCGCCCGACGTGTACGGGCGCGGTTCAGCCACCCCCAGCCACAGATCCCAGTCCAGCGTGGCGGGCACCTGGTCCGGCGGCGGAATCTGCGTCAGCCCCTGCGGCCAAATCGGGCGGTCGGTCCAGGCATGGACCTCGGTCACGTTGCCGATTTCACCGGCCCAGATCATTTCGGCCGCCTGCCGCGTGCCTTCGTTCGAGTAGCCCTGATTTCCCATTTGTGTGGCGACCTTGTATTTCCTCGCCAGTTCCATGAGCTTGCGGGCTTCCCAAACCGTGCGCGTGAGCGGCTTCTGGACATACACATGCTTGCCGCGTTCCATGCACCAACTGGCGGCCGTGGCATGCATGAAGTCCGGTATCGTCACAATCACCGCGTCAATCTCTTTTTGCGAGTCGAGCATCTTCCGAAAGTCCTTGTACTTCGGAACCTTCTCGTATTTCTGGTAGGTCGCCGCGGCTTGTTTGTCGTCCACGTCGCAGAGCGCCACGATATTCTCCGCCGAGCAGCCGCTGATATCGCTGGTCGCCTTGCCGCCCGCGCCGATCGAAGCAATGTTCAACTTCTCGTTGGGCGATTTGAAGCCCAACATCTTGAGCGATGGCGTACTGCCATATCCGCCTGCCGGAACGAGTCCGGCCAGAAGACTACCGTAAAAGAAATGTCGCCGGTTGGGTTCGTATGCCATTCAGCACCTCTTGGGTTCATGGTATCCCCACGCGGCGCGCCTGTGTTGGCCTCGCCGGCGGCGAGACCGCCTTCAGTGGCCCGCCGGAAGCCCGCCAAGGTAGTTGCCGTAGCCCACAACGATCGTGGACCCGATCAGGATCGCCAGGCTCAGGGTCAGTAGCCGTATGGTCCGCCCGCTGGCGCCCCGCCACTCGTGCAGCGCGATCCCCCACAGCGTGCTGAAGATGATGATGCTTGCCATGTGCATCGTCCAGCTCGAAAACTTGTATGCGCCCATCTGGGTTTCGCCCATCGAGTAGAAGAAGAACTGGAAGTACCACGTCGTGCCGGCAATCGCGCAGAAGATGTAATTGGCCAGCATGGGAACGCGCGCCGGCGCGCCGTTTCCCTTGCGTGATTGCTCCACCATTTCTTCGCTGGGGGCGTCAATGGCCGTTTCGATGATTGTTTCATCGGTGCGCCGCGGGTAACTCTCTCCGGCCCTGGCGGTGAAGTATTGATGCGCGGTTTTGTTGCGGCGGTGGAGAATCAGGCACCAGATAAAGTTGGTGGTGAAGCCGCCCAGCAGGACCACCACCAGAACCGGCAATCCTTGCCACAACTCGGGCGTGCCGTGACGCAGAGTAATGGCCTTGATCGGATCTCCGGCGGCCAGTCCATATGAGAAGCACGCGCTCATCACGCCGGAAAACGTCGCGACCAGAACGCCCTTCTTTAAGTTGAACTCCTTGATGGCCGCCTGCTTCTCCTCAGCCGACATCTCGCGCTCCTTGGACATTCCGGCCAGCCCCGCAACGGCAATTCCGAGCAGGCAAACGACGACGCCGGCCACGACAACCTGGCCCGATCTGGTTCCCAGGACGCTGGTAAAGAAGGCGCCGGCAAAAATCGGAGGCATCAAAGTGCCGAACGCCGCGCAGTAGCCCAGAGCGACGGCCATCCCGAGTGACATCCCCAGGTAGCGCATCGTCAGCCCGAAGGTGAGCCCGCCCAGTCCCCAAAGGACGCCGAACGTGTAGCACCAGAAGTGGCAGGAGGCCGGCGCCTCCGCCAGAACCGCCAGCAGATCGTTGGTCATCAACAACGCCAGCACCCAGGGGGCAATAATCCAACTGAAGAATCCGCCGGCCAGCCAGTACGTTTCCCAGGCCCACCACTTCACGGCGCGGTAGGGAACATAAAAGCTGCCGGAAGCCAGCCCGCCCAGCCAGTGAAAGAAAACACCAAGAACAGGGTTTGGAGTCATTACCAGGCCGGGCCATCCCCGGCAATCGAATTCAACAACGTATCACGAAGCCCCCACCCGGCAGGAGAACCGGCGGCGGGCGCCCGTCAGCTTCGCAATAGAACTGGAATCTCTATAGACCGACTCCTTGAAATCGTGGCTATCAAATGATCCCGCACCGCATTGTTTGGCTAACCACCGGACTCATTTTGGGCCTGTCACAGTTGTTGCAAGCCCAGTGTCGCGCCGTCCATTGTGCCTGGCGCCACCGGTGAAGACGGCGCTGCCACAATCTGTGATGTACCGTTGGGGTTGATTGACATACAAGCGGGTGACAATCGTTGTGGTGCGGTTAGAGTGCATTACTTTGGCACATACTGGCTCAGGTTTCGGAAAGTCGCCGTCGTGTATGAAAGCTCCGCGGGCGCCATTGGCTGCGCCCCAGGCGCCGCATCGTACCGGCGGCGAAGTTATTGGATCGCCCGGCGGCAGCAGTCGCTAAGCGCCATCATGGATTTCACCGGCGACCACACTGAGTGTCACCTGAACCACGGCGCCCACCGCGGTGCAAAGCTGTTGGAGTTTCGCCACATCGGGTATGACGACGCATCCATAGCTTCCCCACTCTCCTCTGCCGTGCACGGCAAAGCCACGGCGCCGGCCGCTATCGATAATTGGGATTGATCCAACCGGTGTCAGGTCAAGCCAGTTACCCTTCTTTCGGTTCCATGTCACGCTGTAGCTCCCGCAAGGAATGGGGCCTCCCAGTTCGTCAGTCTTTGTCACTCCTTTCTTGTCGGTCTGCCAGATGTTGTTGGCGAGGTGCGCACTCACGGGCGCCAACGATCGCCCGGTCTTGGTATCCTTCCGTCCTGAACGGCCACCAGAGACCGCGTACTCCTGGAAATGTATCCCGTTCACGTCGCCGGCCAGCAGACGATCGGCGATGAAGTAAGTAAGGTAATCTGCCATAGTCAAAGCTCCGAATAGAATAAGTCTACACCCCATTCACTGCTTTGCTCAGAATCGCCCTAGTCCGGGCCAAGGAGCCAAGGATATCCGAGAGATCGCGGATCGGAACCGTTTATATACTTGAAGAACGCAATATGGCCGTAACCAAGAACCCTCAGTGGCGCCTGGCAGCCCGTCCCTCCGGCAACCCCAGCAAATCGGATTTCCAGTGGGTAGAGACGGATCTGGCGCCGCTTCAGGCCGGGCAGATCCTCGTGCGGAACTTGTGGCTGTCGCTCGATCCGGCCAATCGTGTCTGGATGAATGACGCCGATTCCTACATGCCGAAGCTCAACCTCGGCGAAGTCATGCGTGGATCCACGCTCGGCGTCGTTGAAGAATCCAGAAATCGCGGCTTCAAGGCCGGCGACCAGGTGGCGGGCTTGCTGGGTTGGCAGAAGTTCGCCGTGTCCGATGGCCGCGGCGTCAACCGGCTCCCCAGCCTTCCCATCCCTCTCGAAGCCCAGTTCGGGCTGCTAGGCCACATCGGATTCACCGCCTATTTCGGCATGCTCGACATCGGCAAACCCCAAGCGGGAGAAACCCTGGTGGTCACCGCGGCGGCGGGCGCCGTCGGTTCGTTAGCCGCGCAAATCGGAAAGATCTCCGGGTGCCGTGTCGTCGGCATCGCGGGCTCGGACGAGAAATGCCGCTGGTTGACGGACGAACTCGGGATCGATGCCGCGATCAACTACAAGACCGAAAAGGTTTCCGCCGCCCTCGACCGCCACTGCCCGCACGGAATCGACATCGGCTTCGAGAACGTGGGCGGCCCGATTTTCGAAGCCATCCTCGGGCGGATCAACCTGCGAGCCCGCATCGCCCTTTGTGGCATGATCGCCGGCTACACCGCGAGCCGCCCTGTTCCCGGCCCCCCGAACCTCTTCATGCTGATCACGAAACGCGCCAGGATCGAGGGCTTCCTGGTGCTCGATTACGTCAACCGCTTCCACGAGGCAACCGCCAAGCTCCTGGAATGGCACTTGGCGGGAAAGTTGAAGTACAGACTCGATGTGGTTGAAGGACTCGAAAACGCACCAGAAGCCCTGAACAAATTGTTCACCGGGGCCAACACCGGAAAGCTGGTCGTCAAGTTCTAGGATCCCGGTTAGCAGGCCGCCTTGCGCCGCCGGAGCGCCAGCAGCGCGAGAACGCCGGTCCCCATCAGGGCATACGTGGACGGCTCCGGCACGCCGGGAGGAGTGATCAGGCGGTCGTAGACGTTGTGGTTGTCGGTTTCAACCTGAGGCGGGCCGGAAACGCAGGGTCAAAGTCGTTGTATGCTGGCTGTCGGAAGAAGACTCACATGTCCCAATTTTCACGCCGCACGTTTCTCGGCTCCTCCGTCGCCGCTCCCGCCCTCAGCGGAGCCGTTGCCCCCAGTGACCGGATTCGTATTGGATTGATCGGGTGCGGCGGAATTTCCGTCGCCGACACCAACGCCTTCAACGCCCATCCCGAAACCGAGTTTGTTGCCGTCTGCGACGTCGATGACACACGGATTCGCAGCACGCAAGACCGGCTGGAAAAGATCCGGGGCAAGCGCCCGGAATCGGTCAAGGATTTCCGCCGCATCATCGACCGGAAAGATATCGACGTCTGTGTGGTGTGTACTCCCGACCACTGGCACGCGCTTCCCACGGTCGCCGCCTTCCAGGCGGGCAAAGACGTCTATGTCGAAAAGCCTCTGGCGCCCACGATCGGCGAAGGGCGCATCATGCGCGACGCGGCGCGCAAGTACGGCCGCGTCGTTCAGATGGGAACCCAATGGCGCAGCGGCCCGCACTACAAAGAAGCCGTCGAAATGGTCCAGCAGGGCAAAATCGGCAAAGTGCGCCAGGTACGCTGCTGGGCATATCTCGATTGGGTCACCGACTGCGGCAATCCGCCCGATGGCCCAGCCCCGGAAGGCGTGGACTACAACATGTGGCTCGGGCCGGCGCCCGAACGCCCGTTCAACAAGAATCGTTTCCATTTCAACTTCCGCTGGTTTTGGGATTACGCCGGCGGCTTGATGACGGATTGGGGCGTTCACCTGATCAACATCGCGCTCTGGGGAATGGGACCGGAATGGCCCAGAAGCGTCATCAGCTCGGGCGGCAAGTATGTCCTCAAAGACAATACCGAGACGCCTGACACTCAGATCACCGTCTACGACTTTCCCTCCTACACGCTCATTTGGGAACACCAGGTACAGTGCGGACTGGGACCGGAACGGCGCGAGCACGGCGTGATGTTTACCGGCGCGGATGCCTCGCTGCTGGTCGACTCCAAGGGCTGGGAAATCATCGCCGAGCCCACCAAGCGCAACTCGGTCGTCGAGATGAAGCGCCACGCCGTCGTCGATGAGAAGGTTCGCGCCGGCCACGCCGGCAATTTTCTGGATTGCGTCCGAACCCGGCAAGCACCGGTTGAGAACCTCGACGTCGGCTACCACGTTTCCGCGGTGGCCCACTTGGGAAATATCGCTCTCCGCTCGCGCAGCCGGATCGAGTGGGATTCCACTAACCAGCGGGTTGCCGGAAACGAGGACGCCAATCGCCTGTTGATGGCCAAGTACAGGGCGCCATGGAAGCTGGAAATCTGACGCGCCGCGCCTTTGCGGCGGCCGCCGCCGGAGCGCTTGTGGCCGCGCCGCCGTGGGCGGAGCGTCTGGGAATCATGTGCCAGCTTGGCAGCTCGGAGCAGTCCGCGCAAACCTGCCTCGAAGCGGCCGCCCGCGCCGGCTTCACACGGATTCAAGCCACCTTCTCCTGGGACCGGGTCAACGCGGCGTTCCTCGCCAGCCTGCCCGGCTGGATCAAAAGCAACGGCCTCCAGTGCCAGGCGCTCGGAGCTTACGTAAACTGCCTCGACCCGGCCACCATCCTGATGAGCACGCGCCGGGAAGACTTCGACCGCGCGATCGGCTATGCCGCCGAGGTGGGCGCAACCCGGCTCGTGGCCTGGACCGGATCGTTTTCGCCGGACCTCATGAAACCCGATCCGCGAAACCAGCAGCCTGACTCACCAGACCGGATTCGCCGCTTCCTCGATCCTTTCTGGAAGCGCATCGAAGCGGCCAGGCTGCACGTGGCGCTGGAAACCTACATCACCCTGGCCTGCCCGGACGCGCCGGCGCTGGCAGCGCTCCTAAAGCAACTTCCCAGCCAGGCGGGCGCGGTGCTGGACCCGCCGAACATGACCCCGCCGGCGCGCTTCGCGGAACGGGACCAGGTCATGCGCGAAATGATCGCGGCACTCGGCCGAAGGATCCAGGTCGTCCACCTGAAGGACTTCAGGTTACGCGGCGCGGGCGGCGCATACGACTTGCCGGGACCGCTCGACGGCGAACTGAACTACAGGCTGTTCGCGAAACTGCTCGGCCCGCTCCCGGACGACGTGCCGGTGATCGCCGAGCATCTCGCGCCCGCGCAGTTCGCCACCGCCCGCCGGCGCCTTCTCGAAATCTTCTAGTTTCGGTCACACCGTGTCCGGACCGCGTCAGAACAGGCGGTCCTGCCGCCGCAGCGTTCCGAAACTGCCGATGTTGGCGATCGCAAACGAGAGCCGGAACTGGTTCTCATTGCGGGTGCCGAACGCAAACCGCCGGTATTGAAACGCATAGGCGCAACAGTCGGTGTTGTATGTCACCTGCGCGTTGGCATACTGCAGCGTCCGCACCGTGTAGTCGTAAATCGCCAGGAAGCCCGCGTTCCAGCCCCTGCGATTGTCCTGGCCCAGACCGATCATTCCGCGAAACTGGTTCGACACCGGCGATAGAACCGTTCCAGGAGGCTGCGGCGTTGTCGCACACACCGTTTGAGGGTCAATTCCTCGTTGCTCGGCGCCGTATAGCGGCATGCAGGTCACCATATTGTGCCCGGCCGAGACGAAGTACTTGGACAGCCGCACGTCCGCGCTCAGGCTGTTGTTGATGATCCTGCCGCGCAGCGGATCGTAGTCGGTCCTCGCCTCGAGCCCGAATCCGGGCCGCGGGTTCAACCGCAGTGCCGACACCACCGGTGAATAGTTTCGCGGCCGGTCGAAGAAGCTGTAGCCCGTCAGTTCGAGACCAGTTTGCAGGACCGTGCGCTGCCCGGGAATAATCGCGCCGCCAAAGTTGGGATCAAAGTAGCGGCGCTGCGCCACGTCCCAGGTGAGCGCGTCCCACACAGCGCCGTCTTTTCGCTTCACCCAGAACCGGTTGGTCAACGAGATTTCCAACTCGGTCGTGTTGGAGTAAACTTCGGATTCTTCAAACCGGATGACTTGATTGAAATTGTCGATTCCGCGCACCGCATGGAAGACCGCGCGTGGCTCGATGGCGTGCTTTACCTGTCTGCCCAGCCAGGAGGGCGCATCAAACACTTTGACCAGCGAAGGCATCACCAATTCCACGCCGAATTCCTGGCTAAACCGGTTCACCCCCTGGTCGGAAACGGCGTTGTTCTGAATGCTCTGGCCATAAAGCGTATTGCGCACACCCGCCCACGGCGTCAGGTGAAAATCCCACAGATGCAGCGAGGTCATCACGCGCGGCATCACGTCGATCCGGCTCACAAACTGCCGGGTTTGATAAAGGGGCTGGGTGCGCCGCATCATCGCCGCGCTCGACGTCCACTCTACCCACACCGGCAGCACCTTCTCATTCACCTCGCGCGGACGGCTGGCGAACTCCACCTGCGGCAGCCTCCGGATGGAAACTTTGTCGCCCTCGTTGGTGCTCTGGAAGTTCTCCAGCTCCTGAAAAACACCGTACAGGTGGAACGTCGACCAGTCCTTCCCGACATAGCCGATGCTGTTGACCTGGGAAAAAACGGCTTCGTTAAAGCTCTCCGTAAACGACTGCCGGAACAGGAACGAACTCAGGTAATTGAAATTCACCCTGGCGTAGAAGCCCTTGGGCATTTCCGTCCGGCCTGTCGCAGAAATCAGATACCCGCCTTGCTTCTGGCGCGTTCCGTCTTCCATCAGAAGCCCCTTGTCGTCAATGCCGTAAACGAACACGTTGAAGTCGCTGCGCTGCGTCGGCTTGCCGCGAAAATCAACCATGTGCGATAACCCGCGCTGCGTGAAGTACTGTGGCCGGTATAGCACGTCGAAACTCCGGTTGATCGCCCAGTAGTATCCGATCCCGAACATGTACCCGCGTTTGCTGCTCGTGCCGAAATTCGGCGTCAGGAACCCGCTGCGGCGCGGCGATTCCGACATCGCCTTGTAGAAAACCGGCGCATAGAGCAGCGGTACACCCTTCATGCGAAACACGCTCTTGTACGCCAGCGCCCGGTCGTTGGGAATGATGTCGAACTTGGACGCCTGCAAGTACCACCACGGGTTCGGATAGGTGCAGTTGGTGAGCGTGCCTTTATAGAGGAAATACCGGTTGTCCTTGACCCGTTCCGCCCAGTCGCCCCGAAACACAAATGGGTTGCCCGTCGTCGGAACACCCGGGCGGGGGTCGAACTTGCCGGGCGCCGAACCCCTCACCGTGTAGAAATTTCCAGTGTTGTCCTTCAGGTTGTAGTCGACCCGGTCGGCGAATAGCTCCTCGTTGCTCGTGTAGTTCTTGTAGTGAACGTGACCGCGCGCCTCGGCCAAGTCGGTGTCCTCGTTGTAGTCGATTTCATCGGCCGTCAGCAGCATGTCGGAGGTTTCGATTTCCGCCCCGCCGCGCAGCCTCCGGAATGGTCCGTCCGCTTCCTGGACCTCGGCTTTCACCAGAACTTCTCCTGGAGGAGGCGGGTTCAAACGGGTGGCGGGAGCTTGAGCTGTTACCGGAAGTATCCCTGCCAACCCCAGGCAAACAAGCCAGAAAATGTTGCAGCCTACATCAGAAACGTCGTGACATTTTCGGGTATTTATGTTACGAAGAGAGATGAGGCGTAGTAGGACTCGCCTCGAAAGGGACATCAAGCCAGAACCGTAGCATGGTTGAGTGGGACGCCGCAACAGATTGGGAGGACACGGGCAAGTGAAGTGCCGCTACTGCGGAGCGATCACTCCTCCGGACGAGGAGCGCTGCGTAAAGTGCCAGCGCTTGACTGTCACCGTCCCCCCGATTCACCGCTCTTCGGCTGTCCCCGCCGCGGAGCCGCAATTCAAGGAGACGCCCCCGCCGCCTCCGAAACCTCAGGTGGTCGCAGGCAGCGGCGCCGTGGCGGCGCGCAAGCCTTCGCAGAAGCCTTTGTTCACCAGCGAGTCGCCGCGCGTCGTGGCCATCGCACCGCCCGAACCCGTGCGCGCATCCGCCAAACCGGGCCGTACCCGCGCCCCTATGCCCGCCAATCAAACGTCATTGGATTTTGGTTCGCCGCCGCCTGGACGGCTGCTGGCGAAAGAAACCGACCGGTCGAAATGGTACCCGGTCGCGCCGCGCCGTTTGCGCGCGGCGGCCGCCGTGTTTGACGCGGGGTTCATCATCGGGTTCTGCATCCTGTTTGCCGCAAGCGTCCGCGTAACGCTGGGCGAAATGCCGTGGTCGCTCAAGACCGCCCCGTATTGGCTGGCAGCCTGCGTGGCGGTGGCCCTGCTATACAAACTGGCGTGGGCCTATGCCGGAGTCAGTTCCCCGGGACCGCGGCTGTCAGGGCTCTCGCTGGTGAGCTTCGACGGATACGCCCCCAGCCTCCAGCAGCGCATTTGCCGTCAACTCTTCGGGTTCTTCAGTCTGGCGGCCGGGGGAATGGGCCTGATCTGGGCCTTGTGCGATCAGGAGACGCTGACGTGGCATGATCACATGTCGCAGACGTTCCTGACCCACGCACACGCGCCCCGCCGCTAATCACGCGCCGGCCGCTCCCACGCCAATCCCCATCCGCCTGGCTACCTTCGACAGGATCTCGGCCGCCTGATCCAGTTGCGAAGTAGAATGCGCCGCCGTCACGATGGCGCGGATGCGCGCCTTTCCCTTGGGCACCGTCGGGAATCCAATCCCCGTGGCCCAGAGTCCTTCGTCAAACAGCGCCGCCGAGTACTCGTGCGCCGTCTTGGCTTCGCCCACCAGAATCGGCGTGATAGGTGTCTCACTGGCGCCCGTGTCAAACCCTCGCTCCTTCAGGTGCGCCTTAAAGTAGCGCGTGTTGCTCCACAAAGTCTCGATCCTCTCCGGCTCCTGTTCCAGCAGCTCGAACGCGGCCAGACACGCCGCGGTGACCGCCGGCGGGTGCGACGTGGAGAACAGAAACGGCCTGGCCCGGTGGTAGAGATACTCGATGAAGTCCTGGCTGCCGCACACGTACCCGCCCAGTGAACCAATCGCTTTCGAGAGAGTGCCAACCTGGATCTGAACACGCCCGTGCAACCCGAAATGATCGACCGTACCGCGGCCGTTCCGCCCCAATACCCCGGAAGCGTGCGCGTCGTCCACCATCATGATCGCCCCATGGCGCTCGGCCACTTCGGCCAGACCCGCCAGCGGACCGATGTCTCCATCCATCGAAAAAACTCCGTCGGTGATGAGCAGTTTCTGGGCGGACACGCTGTCCAGTTCAGTCAATATGCGGTCCGCCGCGGCCACGTCGCGGTGTGGAAAGACGTGTATCTTGGCGCGCGACAACCGGCAGCCGTCAATTATGCTGGCGTGGTTCAACTCGTCGGAGATGATGTGGTCATCCGGCGTGAGGACGGACGAAACAGTCCCGGCGTTGGCCGTAAAGCCGGACTGGAACACGACCGCGGCCTCGGTGTGCTTGAACCGGGCGATCCGCCGCTCGAGTTCCATGTGCATCGCCATCGTGCCCGTGATGGTCCTGACCGCGCCGGACCCCGCGCCGAACTTCCGCGTCGCCTCAATGGCGGCTTCAACCAGCTTGGGGTGATTGGCCAGCCCCAGGTAGTTGTTTGACGCCAGGTTGATCACGTCCTTGCCGTCCACCCGGCTCACCGGCATGCAGGCGCTTTCCAGCTCCTTCAGCCTGAAGTACGAACCGGTCCGTTTGAGTTCATCCAGTTGCGCGGAAAGATACGCCAGTGGGTTTTTCATGTGCACTTCTGAACTTAACTCTTTTGGCTCAACGCCGGTGGACCCGCGGTTGATATCCTGACGGTTTATGCGTTTGTCAGCCCTCGCTTTGGTTTCGGTTGCGCTGTTTGCCGCCAGTAAGGAGACGGCTCTAGACCGCTACGTCAAGACACCGGATTCAAACTACAAGTACAAGCTGGAAAAAACCCTCGCCGGCGGCGGCGCCAGCGGCTACGTCCTGAACATGACGTCGCAGCAGTACCTGACCGCCGCGGAAGTGGACCGCCCGCTGTGGCAGCACTGGGTCACGATCACCAAACCCGACACCGTGTCCTCGAGCATCGCTCTGCTCATCATTTCAGGAGGCTCCAACCCGTCCCGCCCTCCGGAACGCCTCGATCCCGGCCTCACCGAGATCGCCCGGAACGCCCAAGCCGTGGTCGTGGAATTACGCCAGATTCCGAATGAGCCGCTGACCTTTGCCGGAGAAACCAAGAAGCGCACGGAAGACGCGATCATCGCCTACACGTGGGACAAGTATCTTCGCACCGGCGATGAAAAATGGCCGTTGCGCCTCC
>JADZCI010000347.1 GCA_020851655.1 Bryobacterales bacterium | reverse complement strand
TTCCCGGGATCCAGATCGACGAGCCGACCATCGGCATGCTGTTCACCATCAACACGTCGCCATTCTCGGGACGCGACGGACAGTACGTCACCTCGCGCCACTTGCGCGACCGTCTGGACAAGGAGTTACTCACCAACGTTGCCCTCAAGGTGGAAGCCGCCGGGGGTCCGGACGCCTTCAAGGTGATGGGGCGCGGCGAGTTGCAGCTCGCCATCCTGATCGAAATGATGCGGCGCGAAGGATACGAACTGATGGTTGGCAAGCCGGAAATCCTGACCAGGACCACCGGCGGCAAGGTGATGGAACCGGTCGAACTCCTGGTGATTGACGTGGCCGAGGCTTACGTGGGCGTGGTCATTGAGAAGTTGGGCATGCGCAAAGGCAAGATGAGCAGGATGATCAACAACGGCTCGGGGCGCGTACGGCTTGAGTTCCACGTTCCGTCGCGCGGGTTGATCGGCTTGCGTTCCGAAATGCTGACCGACACAAAGGGCACGGCGATCATGAACTCGCTCTTCCACGGCTACATCGAGTGGCAGGGTGAGATCCCGATGCGAGCCACCGGCGCCCTGGTTGCCGACCGCGCGGGCATTGCCACCGGCTACGCCATCTTTAACTTGCAGGAGCGCGGCGAAATTTTCCTCGAGCCCGGGACCGAGGTTTACGAAGGAATGATCGTGGGTGAGAACAGCCGCGACAACGATCTCACGGTCAACATCGTCAAGGAAAAGAAGCTGACCAACATGCGCGCTTCGACCGCCGACGAAGCCATCCGCCTGGTTCCTCCGCGCATCCTCAACCTGGAACAGGCCATCGAATTCGTCAATGACGACGAGTTTGTCGAGGTGACCCCCAAGTCCATCCGGCTGCGAAAGAAGATTCTGAAGGCCAACCAGCGGTAGGCGGGCGCTTGGCTATGATCAAGAACGTGGTGCGTCCTGTCGTGACGGAAGCCGACATTCCCGTGGCCGGGGAACTGCGGGTTGCCAGCGGCACGATCTTCACTCCCTCGGCGCGCGATCTGGCGCGGGAGCGCGGCGTCGCCATCATCGAGTTGGGTCCCGGCGAGCCCATGCCGGGCGCCACTCCCGAAAAGACGGTAGCGGTCGGGTCCGATCACGGGGGTTTCGACCTCAAAGAGCGCCTCAAGCCGGTTCTGGCGCAACTCGGGTTCGCCATCACCGATGCCGGCGTACACGAGCCGAAGCCGGTGGACTACCCCGACATCGCCCATGCCGTGGCGCGGCTTGTGGCATCCGGCCAGGCGGGACTCGGAGTGATTGTCGATGGCGCGGGAATCGGGTCCGCCATGGTGGCCAACAAAGTACCCGGTATTCGCGCGGCCCTCTGCTATGATAGGGCTTCGGCAAAGAACAGCCGCGAGCACAACCATGCCAACGTGCTCACGCTCGGTGGCCGGCTGCTGACCGAAACCCAGGCCGAAGACGTTCTCCGCACGTGGCTTGCCACGCCCTGCGGCGGTGGCCGCCACAAGGCGAGGGTTGATAAGATCACCGAAGTCGAGCGAGCGTACGCACAGTGGAATCCGCAGAACTCGAAAAACTCGTAGCTCAGATCGGCGAAGAGATTCTTGCGCGGGTCAACCCCGCCCTCGCGCCGGTCCGCGGTGAAGGGCTCAATATTCCGGACCTGGTCTGCCCCGGGTGCGTGCAACGATGCGTCCAGACTTGCGCCGGCAAGGCCCGGGAGATCGTGGCTGCCGGGGCCGACCGCATTTCCGCCAGCGAGCGGCTGACCCGTGCCGATCCGGCCATTGCGTCGCTCATCGACCACACCATCCTGAAACCGGAAGCCACTTCCGGCGAAGTCCGGAAGATCTGCGCCGAAGCCCGGAAGTACCGCTTCGCCAGCGTTTGCGTCAACCCCTACTGGGTGCCGCTGGTGGCGGCCGAACTGGCGGGAACGGACGTGAAGGTCTGTACGGTCGTTGGATTTCCCCTCGGCGCCAGCTCAACGGAAGCCAAGGTGGCCGAGACCAACGCCGCATGCAGAGTGGGCGCTACGGAAATCGACATGGTGATCAACGTAGGCGCGCTGCGCAGCGGCGATCACGATGCGGTCAAGATGGACATTCACGCCGTGGCTGAAGCCGCGCATCGCGGCGGCGCCATCTTGAAGGTGATCATTGAGACCGCTTTGCTCGATGACAACCAGAAGGCGATCGCGTGCACGCTGGCCAAGCTCGCCGGCGCCGATTTCGTCAAGACGTCCACGGGCTTTTCCCGCCACGGCGCGACCGTCCATGATGTGGAACTCATGCGGCGGGTCGTGGGCCCGGGCATGGGCGTCAAGGCATCCGGGGGAGTTCGCACATTGGCCGATCTGAAAGCCATGGCGGCCGCCGGCGCCACGCGCATCGGAGCTTCGGCCAGCGTCAAGATTGTCGAGGCCGCCGCGGGCCAGGCAGACGATGGCCACTAAACGAAGCAGCCGCGTCCGCTTCCGCGAACGGGCCGAACTCCTCGACTTCCTCCTGGAAGTCAGCTCGGTGACGGGTGAGACCCTGGACCTGGACCGGATCCTCGGCAACGTCGCCGACATCGTGCGCAACGTCATCCCGCACGACCTGTTTGCGATTCTGCTGTACAGCGAGCGTCTCCAGGTCCTGTCCATCCGCTATTCGCGCGGACACCGCGACGAGCTCGTCACCAATCTGCATATCAAGCTGGGCGAGGGCATTACCGGCGCGGCCGGCCAGACACGCCAGCCCGTCCTGGTGGATGACGTGACAGCCGACCGCCGGTACCTGAACGCCATGGACGCCGTACGCAGTGAACTGGCAGTGCCCATGATCACCCGGGGCAAGCTGGTCGGCGTGCTCGACCTGCAATCGACGGCTCGCGCCGCCTTCAACGAGCAGGATCGCGCGCTTCTTCAACTGATCGCGGCGCGAATTGCGACCGCTATCGAGAATGCGCGGCTATACCGGCGCGTCGAACAGTCCAACCGCACGCAGCGCACCCTGACTCACCTGGCGCACGAGTTCTCGTCGATTCTCGACGTCGACGCCCTGCTCGACAAGATCGCCAAGTCGATTCACGGCCTGATCAACTATGACGCGTTCACCATCATGTTGATCGACGAAACGCGCAGCGTGATGAAGAGCCGGTTCAGCCAGCGCTATGACGAGAAGCTTCCGGTGGCGACATGGCCGCTCGACCGGGGAATTACGGGCGCTGTCGCACGCGGGCGGGAGCCCGTGCTCGCGCGGGATACTTCAGTGGACCCCCGCTATCACGAGTCGATCCCCGGCATCCACTCCGAGGTCGCGGTTCCGCTCATTGTGAACGACCGGGTGATCGGCGTCATGGATCTGGAGAGCACCCGTGTCAACTACTTCAACGACGAACACGTCCGTGTTTTGACTCTTATCGCGCCTCAAATCGCCACAGCGATTGAGAATGCGCGCCTGTATGAAGAACTTGCGCTGCGCGAGCGGCGCATTCAGCAGGATCTCGAAGCCGCCCGGCAGTTGCAGTCCGTGATCCTGCCCGTCAAGCCGCCGGAGGCGCCCAACCTGGACATCGCGTTCTGGATGAAGCCCGCCCGGAACGTGACCGGCGATCTCTACGACTTCTTTGAATTCGGCGATGGCGACTTGCTGGTAGCCTTTGGAGATTCGGCCGGCAAGGGCGCGGCAGCCGCATTGTTCGGCGCAATGTTCAGCGGGTTGCTCCGCACCATCGCCCCGCGCAGGCGCAGCCCGGCGCTGCTGCTCAAGACGTTGAACGATACCCTGATGGAACGGGCCGTGGAGACGCGCTTCGTCACGCTCCTGGTCATGCTCTGGCGCCCCAGCCAGAAGACCTTTACCATCGCCAATGCGGGCGCAACTCCGCCTCTTGTCTGCCGCCAAGGCCGGATCATCAGTCCGGTGGTCGCGGGCGTCCCGGTGGGACTGCTGGACGAAGGCATCGAATACGAAGAGAAGATCTTCGAGTCCAAGCCCGGCGACTTGATCGTGCTTTTCTCCGATGGCGTGCAGGATCAGACGGGAGCAACCAACCCCGAGGAGTATGCCAAGACCCGGCTGCCGGCGCTGCTGCCCAAGCTCGCCCGGCGCAGCGCAAAAGAAGCCGTCGGCAGGATCGCCAAGGATCTGCGGAAGCACCGGGGCAGCAACCCCATGATCGACGATCAGACCCTGCTGGTGATGAAAGTGCAGTGATGGACGGAACTCCTTTTCGATACTGGGATCACCAGCTTTTCTGCGATGATGCGGACTTGACCGATATAGCCGGCGCCGCTGGGACTCCGGCCTACGTCTATTCCCGCCAGGGGATTGTGAAGCGCTTCGAGGCCTACGATCTGGCGCTTGCCGGAATCGAGCACCGTGTCTGTTATGCGGTCAAGGCCAACAGCAACCTCAGCATTCTGCGCGTCCTTGCCGAAGCCGGAGCCGGCTTTGACATCGTCTCCGGCGGCGAACTGTTTCGCGTGATTCGCGCCGGCGGCGATCCCGCGCGCGTCGTCTTTGCCGGCGTCGGCAAGACCCGTGACGAGATCGAGTATGCGCTTGAGAGCGGCATACACGGCTTTAATTGCGAGTCCGAGGCGGAAATCGCCCTCATCGACGCTCTCGCCGGCCGGTTGGGCAAGAAAGCGTCCATCTCGGTGCGCGTCAACCCGGACGTGGACGCCGCAACCCACCCGTACATCTCCACCGGACTCCGGGATCATAAGTTCGGCATCGATATCGAACAAGTCGAAGGCGTGTATCAACGCGCCGCCACGCTGCCGAACCTCAAGGTCGAAGGCGTGGCCTGCCACATCGGATCGCAGTTGCTGGATCCCGCGCCGCTCCAGGAAGCCTCCGGCAAGCTGCTGGCTCTGGCGCTCCGGCTTCGCACCGGCGGCGTCCCCATCCGCTACCTTGACCTGGGAGGCGGCTGGGGTGTCCCTTATCGATTTGACGATCCCAGAGCCGACCTCGCTTCGCATCTTGGCGCGATTCGCGCGATGGTGGAAGGCCAAGGCTTCACCCTCTTTTTCGAGCCCGGCCGGTCCATCGTGGCCGAGTGCGGCGTTCTCTTGTCGCGAGTCCTGTACCGGAAGACCACGCCGCGGAAAGAGTTCATTGTCCTCGACGCGGCCATGAACGACCTGATCCGGCCGGCGCTATACGACGCGCATCACGAGATTCTGCCGCTACGCCAGCCGGCTCGCGGTACGATTCGGGCCGACATCGTCGGCCCGGTGTGCGAAACGGGAGACTTTCTGGCGCTGGATCGTGAAATCCCGGAGCTCTTTCCCGGCGACCTCGTGGCGGTGATGACCGCGGGCGCCTATGGCTCCGTGATGGCGTCGAACTACAATTCGCGGCCGCGGCCCGCCGAGATCCTGGTCGAAGGCAAGACGTGGCGTACAGTCCGGGCGCGGGAAACGTTCACCGATCTGGTTCGGGGCGAGTAGGCCGCGCCTTGGGCGCGGCCAGCCTTTCGAGGAGCTGCCGGCTGGTTTCCGCGATCCCGGCGACAGCCTCGTCGAATGCGGCCTGGTTGGCCTGGGACGGCTTGTGAAACCCGCTGATCTTGCGCACAAACTGCAACGCGGCCGCCTGGGTTTCTTCCGGGGTGGTCACCCCTTCCTTTTTCCGAAGTACTTTGATGCTTCGACACATGCCTGATCCGGGTTCTCCGAAGGCTTATGGCTTCCGCTCGACCCTCATGCGCATCGGGCTGTCTGTGATCTTGTAGTCAGAGGGCGGCTCAAACAGCGAGCGCGGCTGTTCGCCCCGGATGATGCTCGTCAGCTTAAACGACGTTTCGCCATAGCGCGGGTCGTTATGTTTGCGAAGAACGTCGGTCTTCAGTTCGTTCGAGTACCAAACCTCGCTGATGATCTCAATTGGGCGATCATTGCCGACGGCGCCGGCTGGGATGGTCTGCACGGTCTTGGCGCC
>JADZCI010000346.1 GCA_020851655.1 Bryobacterales bacterium | reverse complement strand
TTTCGCCCTCGCCGCCCTTGGGCTGCATGTTCAGCTTGTCCATCATGTTGTTGAACGCGTCGCGCATCTTGTCCAACATGCTGTTGGCGTCTTTGTTGGGCGGCTGGCCGTTTTGTTTCTTGGCGTCTGCGTTCTTCGACGGCGGTGAATTGGGAGCCTGATCGTCATCGCCGCTCTTGCCGTCGCCAGGTTCGGATTTCTCGCCGGCTTCGCCGGACTCGTCGCCTTCCTCTCCGGCGGTCATGCCCTCGCGCGTCTTCTGGCTCACTTGGGAGCCTTTCTGATTGGGGTCGGCCACGTCAATCGATTTCAGTGCGTCTTCAGGGAACGGATCCTCTTGAGTGTTCTGCCGCGCTGGTTCCTCAACATCCATCGCGGTCAACGGCGGCATCGAATCGGGAGATCCCGGACCACCCTTCTTCTTGACCGGAGGATCGGGCACGCCGGTAAAGGTGTCGAACCTCACGTCCACCAATCCCGCCCTCAGATCCAGCGTGTGGAGGACTCCGTAGCGCACGCCGATCAGAACAGCACCCACCGCCACGAGACAAGCGGCGATCCATGCTTCACGAGGCCAGGACAGTGGCATGGCTGCCGCCGGTTCCACGCTGGAAACCGCCGCGGCGGCATCGCCGGCCACCTGTGTCAGGAAACGCGACTTCGAACGGCCCGCGTCCTCAACGCTGGAAAAATGCCACGCCGTCGAAACCAAGTCTTTTAAGTCGAGACGCTGATCAATGGTCCTGGCGGCGTCATAGCCGGTGGGCAACTTTCCGGCAAGGCTCCACCAGCCCAACACGGCCGCGGCCAAACCCAACAGCACGGGCCAAGCCCAATGCACAACCTGAGTGCCCAGCAGCAGGAGAGTGATGAACGCCGCGAGAAACGCAATGGCGCACAAGGACGCCTGGCGCAACACCAAGTTGGCCACGGAGCGCTTGCGCGCTCCTCCAACGAGTCGCAATACCGGTTCGGCGGCGGACAAACTTCCTCCTTCCTTCATTATGTATGCTCCTGGCGGCGGACTGCGGAACAAAGCGGGATCGAGAGCCGTATCGTCCTTTCAGGAGCATCAGCCATGGCAAACCTGTGGGGTGATATTCGCTTTGCCGTCCGAATGCTGGGCCGTCAGAAACTGCTGACCGCCATCGCCGCCATAACGCTGGCTCTTGGGATGGGCGTCAATACCACCATCTTCAGTACGGTTTCGGGCATTCTCTGGCACTCGCTTCCCTACCCGTCATCTGAACGGCTGGTCGCCATATGGGGTCAGAACCAGCGTCTCAGCTTCAACCAGGTGAACGTGTCGTTCCGCGAAACGGAATATTACCGGCAGAACTCCAAGAGTCTCGAAGCCTTGGCGCCCTACCGTTGGACGCAGGTGGGGTTGCGGGCGGCAGGTTCTCCGCGGAGCATTCAGGCCGTCGAAACTGGCGAGGGGTTCTTCCGGATCCTGCAACAGGCGCCGGCTATGGGCCGGGCGTTCCTGCCCGAGGAGCAACTACAGGGCGACAAGCGTGTGGCGGTGATCACGGCCGGCTTGTGGCAGCGCGAGTTCGGCGGTGATCCCAACATCATTGGCCGCGAGGTTTTGATCGATGGGCGAACCCACAACATTCTTGGAGTGCTGCCTCCGGACTTCAGCTTTCTGTACAGCCGGCCGGAGATCTTCCTGCCGCTCCGGCTCACTCCGGAACAGCGCGACCGCCGGGACTTTCGTGCCTTTCGCGCAATCGGACGGCTCGCTCCGGGCAAGACGGCCGCTCAAGCGGATGCGGAACTGAAGACGCTGGCAAAGGGCCTGGAAGAACTCGACCCGGCTGGAGGCCGTGGATGGTCGGCAGAGTTGAGGCCTCTGGAACTCGATGTGATCGAGCGCGGCGCCCGGATCTCGATTCTTACCATGTTTGGCGCGGTTTTCGGCGTTCTGCTGATCGCTTGCGCCAATGTGGCTAGCCTTCTGCTGGCGCGCGGCACACTCCGGCAGCGTGAACTCGCGATTCGGGCATCGCTGGGGGCGGGACAGTCGCGAATCGCCGGCCTTCTGATGACCGAAAGCCTGGTGCTGTCGCTACTCGGCGGCGTGCTCGCCGTAGTGTTTGCGTGGTGGGCGATCCCGGTACTGCGCGGCCTGGCGCCCCAGGACTTTCCACGGCTCGACCTGGTTCAACTCGATGCCGCCGCTTTGGGCTACACGTTCCTGATTTGCCTCATCACCGGCCTGGTGGCGGGAGCGTTTCCCGCCTGGATGCTGACGCGCGGAGAACTGTCGCGGACGCTGCGCGAGGGAGGCCGCGGCGGCACGTTCTCCCGCCAGCGAGTCCTGCGGAGCCTCGTAACCGCGGAGATCGCGCTGGCGATGGTGTTGCTGACCGTCACCGGTTTGCTGGTCAGGAGCCTCGCGGGACAATTGCTCGACGCGGGCTTTGACCGCTCCAACCTGATGACCGGAGCGGTGACACTACCCGATTCGCTTTATCCGGACAAGCGGCGGCGCACCGAGTTCTTCCGGGCGGCATGGGATAAGCTGCGCAACGATGGACGGGTGGTGAACGCTTCAGCGGTTCAGACCCTGCCGCTCGGCGGGTCGAGCAGTTGGATTCCCATCATCATTGAAGGACAGCCGGCGCTGCCCGAAGGTGAGCGGAACCTGACCGGCTATATGGCGGTTCTGCCCGGTTACTTCGAGACGATGCGCATCCCGATACTGGCAGGAAGGGATTTCACTGCCAACGACAATCTGGACGGTGAACCGGTGGCCATCATCAATCAGACGATGGCGCGGCGTTACTGGCCGGATGACCGGCAGCCCTTGGGGCGGCGCTTGCGCCTGGTCAACGAGACGGATCAGCGGCCGGTCACCGTCGCCGGCATAGCCCGGGATGTACACCACAACGGCGCGACCCGCCCGCCCCGGCCGGAAATGTATATTCCGGCGCTGCAGTCGAATCAGGCGAGTCTGTACCTGGTGGTTCGCACACGCCGCGACATTGCGTCAGCGGCGTCTGCCATTCGGGATGCGGTCTGGTCCGTGGATCGAAATCAGCCTGTGGCTCAAATGCAGACCATGGACGAACTGTTCGACAGGCGTATGGCTGGACCGAAAGTGACCGTTCAGATCCTCGGGTTTGTCGGCGTGCTGGCGCTTCTGCTTTCCGGCCTCGGAATCTACGGGGTATTGTCCTACCTGACCAGCCAGCGGTCGCGAGAAATCGGCATCCGGATGGCCATGGGCGCCGAGCGAGGACATATCGTCAGCCTGGTTGCGCGGCATGGTCTGATTCTGGCGGCGGCTGGCCTGCTTACCGGCGCCACAGGCGCGGCTGCCATCACACCCTTAATCCGGAACATCCTGGATGGCGTGCAGCCTCACGACCTGCCGTCTTTCGCCTGGTCTGGCGCGGCGCTCGCCTGTACCGCCATCCTGGCTTGCGTCTTTCCAGTCGCGCGTGCGCTTCGCTGCGACCCGGTCCGTATCCTGCGGGAAGAATAGGACCTAAAGGGTCCGAGATACCCTTTTTGCGCCTTGACACACCGAAACCAGCTTGTTATGGTTTAGGTTTCGTTCTTTTGTACCGGGTTCCGCCCCCTGGAGATGTTGTAGCGTGGGCGGCACTACTGATGAATCAGCCTTATTTCATAGTAGTTCTGGCGCATTCCTTACACGGACGCATCCGGCGCTTCCACATTGACCAGAAGGTAGTAGTCCTGGTTCTAGGCTTGGCCTTACTTGGATGCTTCAGCGTTTTGGGGTTTGTCTCGAGCTACCTGCGCATGGCCTGGAAGGTAGCCAACTACAACGCTTTGAGGGACGAGGCGAGCATCCTGCGATCCCGCTACAAGAAGTTGCAGACTGAAGCCAACCAGACCAACGACCAGTTAGCGAAACTGACGATTCTGGCCAGTGAAGTTTCGATGGCATACGGGATCAAGCGAGTGGAGCCCGCGGCGCTTGGAACTGAACCGAGCGCGTCCACGCCGGTCGCTTCGAAGTTGATCCCCTCCTACCATGAATCGCTCCAGGAATATGACACTCTCCGGTTAGCCAGCATGTTCGGCGTCTCGAGAAATTACGCGCGGCGCTGGTTCACGAACGTCATCCCGAGTCTTTGGCCCGTGGAAGGGCGGCTGATGAGTTACTACGGGCAGCGCAGCGACCCACTGAATGGCGGGGACGCGTTCCATTCAGGGCTCGATATCAGCGTGCCTATGGGAACCCAGGTGCGAGCGAGCGCCGACGGCATCGTCATGTCCGCCGGTTTTGACGGCGGCTACGGCAGGTTGATCGTGGTCGATCACGGCGGCGGACTCCGGACGTACTACGCGCATCTGTCGCGCATCGACGTGATACCCGGGATGGAAGTGCGGCGCGGGCAGGTGATAGCCGCCAGTGGAGCGTCGGGCCGCGTGACCGGACCTCACCTGCACTACGAAGTGCGCCGTAACGGGTTCCCGCTGAATCCGCGTCTATACATGACAACTTCTCTCTTGAGCGTTTCCGGGACAAAATCAAACCGCGATCTGGGCTTGTAATCGCGACACCGTTCGCCGGCAGTCAGACTTTTTTCAGAGGAGTGCTTTCCGTTATGAGGCTTGCCGTCCTCGGCTTCATCGCCGCCGCCTTCGCCTTGGGCCACGACACGGACTCCGTGCACCGGATGGTTCATACGGCCAACAACTTTCTGGCTTCCCTGGAGCCGTCTCAACGCCAGGCCGCGGTCTTCCCGTTTGAAGATCAGGAGCGGTTTTTCTGGCAGTACATTCCCGCCGCCGACATTCCGAAGCGCTATGGCCGGTCTCGCAAGGGCATTCCGCTGCTTGACATGCGGCCGTTTCAGAAGAGTCTCGCCGCGGCCCTGCTCAGTGCCGGCCTGAGCCAGCAGGGCTACATCAAAGCAACCACCATCATGAGCCTGGAGGATGTTCTGCGGGTTCTGGAAAAAGACACGACGGCGCGCCGGGATCCGGAGAAATACTTCTTCAGCATCTTCGGCCAACCCAGCGAACAGGGCCCTTGGGGCTACCGCGTGGAAGGCCACCACGTGAGCCTGCATTACACGATCGCGGGGGGCAAGGTGATGGGCGGCCCAACGTTTTTCGGCGCCAATCCGGCTGAGGTTCGTGAAGGACCCCGCAAGGGACTGCGGGCCTTGAGCGAGGAGGAAGACGAAGCTCGCGCGCTGCTGGACTCCTTGACGCCGGAGCAAAAGAAGACCGCGATCGTCAGCGACAAGGCCTACGCCGACATCCTGACCGAGGCATCGCGCAAAGCCGCGCTGGAGGGTCAACCGGGCGGCTTGCCGGCAACCAAAATGACGGCCGCGCAGCGCAAGCTCCTGGCCAACCTGCTGGCAGTCTACGCGGAAGACGTTCCCGGCGAACTCGCCGAACGGCGGCGCAAACAGATTCGCGAGGCCGGCAACAACGTCAACTTCGCGTGGGCCGGCTCCACGGAGAAGGGCGGACCTCACTACTACCGCCTGCAGACCGCCCGCTTCTTGATCGAATACGACAACACCCAGAACGGCGCCAACCACATCCATACCGTGTGGAGAGATTTCAACGGCGATTGGGGCGCGGATCTGCTGGAACAGCACTACAAGGACCCGGCGTCGCATCACGCCAAAAAGTAGCGCTGGCGGCGGGATGGTAAAATCGCGGATATGAGGCCGCTATCGCGGCGCGCACTCCTGGGTGCGATCCCCCTGGGCCTCCGTGCCGACCGCAAGGACGGATACCAGGCTTTCGCGTCCGACCGCCGCAGATTCCTGGATGGGGCGACCGAATTCGAGGTCGTACGCCTGACCGATCCAACACGGTATTCGGCGCAGTTGCCGGAGCGGGCGGTTCCCAAGCGCAGTGACGCGGTGCTCTACGTTTCGGACCGCTACAACGGAAGCTGGCAAGTGTTCCGCACCGACGTCAAATCCGGCGCCAGCGGACGCATGACGGACGCCTCCAAGCTGCATCCCGGCTCGGTGACGCTGCTGGCGGACGACAAGACCGTAGCCTACCTGGACGATGACTCGCTGATGGGCGACAACGGCGGGAAAGCACACGTGATCGCCAGGCTCGAAGGTGGTTCCCGGATGCTGGGCCGCCCGGCGCCCTCCGAGGACGGCACCCTGCTGTTCTGGAGCGAAGGTGACGATTCGTCGGCTTTCCTCAAGAAACTGCGTCTCCCGAAAGGCCCGGCTGAAACGGTGGCCGAGGTGAAGGCGCGGATTGAGTGTCCTCAGCCGAACCCCCGGCGGGCGACCGCGCTGTGGACTCAGCCGGATGGTTCACTGTGGGTCTGCGCCTACGATGGCTCCGGCGTCCGGCGCCTCAATACACCGCCGGGCAAGGTGCTGCAGGCCCACTGGAGCCCCGACGGGCAATCGATTCTCTATCTGCTGGCGCCGGAAGACACGGCCAAACTCAATTCGCTGCGCGAACAGGAGCTTGACACTCAAAAGGACCGGTTCGTCGCCAACACCAGCCAGTTTGTGACGTTCGACATAAACGCCAACGCTTCGGTCTTCATCGGCGCCAGCCGTAGCCAGGCCGCCGCCTACGTGCTCCTGTTGCTTCGTGTCACACGCCGGGAATTGACACTGTGTGAGCATCGCTCAGTTCACCCCGATGCCGTGTGCCCGCAGTTTGCCCCGAACAGCCAGCGCGTGTTCTTCCAGTCGGAGAGAGACGGCAAGCCCGCGGTTTACACGATGCCGGTCGACAAGCTTGTCGAAAAAACCGAGAGCTAAATCGGGAAGATCGAAACCTAAAGCCCGCGGGGTCCTTCTATAATGAAGACAGTTCATGCGTTATCTCGCCTTGGCGTTTTTTGCGCCCGCTTTTGCCGCTCCTTCGCTGGATCGCGTACCGGCTTGGTTTGAGCCCAACGCCGGACAGTTTGGAACGGCCGTCAAATTCTATTCGCGCGGTGCGAACGGAACGGTCCTGCTGGAGAACCGCGGCGCCGCGTTCCGGCTCCCAAGCCGGGCGCAGATCCGGATGGAGTTCGCCGGCGGCAATGCGGAAGCCAAGCCGGAAACCGGCGTCCCACAGCCGGCCAAGACCAACTATTTTCTCGGCTCGCGGGAATCCTGGAAAACCGATATCCCGCATTTTGACGACGTGCGGTATCGCGGGGTTTATCGCGGCATCGATGCTGTCTTTTATGCTTCCGGCAAGCACCTTGAGTACGACTTCGTCGTAGCGCCGGGCGCCGACCCTTCGATCATCCGCTTGCGGTTCCTGGGAGCGCGCCCGCGAATCGACCCCGACGGCAACCTCGTCCTCCGTGTCGGCAAGCTCGAAGACGTCAAACATCTGGCGCCGGTTGTGTACCAGAAGGTGAATGGGCGGCGCGTCGAGATTCCGGCAAAGTATGCGATCAACCGGAAAGGCGAAGTGAGGTTCATGGTCGGAGCCTACGATCGCGAGCGCGAACTGGTGATCGATCCGGTGCTGACCTACTCGAATTACCTTGGGGGCGGCGTCATTGATCAGATCAATGCGAGCGCCGTGGACAACCAGGGACGGTTGTGGGTTACGGGAGCAACCTATTCGCAGGTGGATTTGCCGCTTGGAACGCAGCCTCCCCAGGAGACAAACAGCGGTGATTCCGACGCGTTTCTGGCGGCTATCGGTACAACCCCGGGTGGCGCGCCGGTACTGCTCTACTACACCTACCTGGGCGGCGCGGGCACAGATGCGGCGACGGCTATCGCCATAGACCCCTACGGCTACATCAATCTCACCGGCTACACCAATTCCATTTCGTTCCCCCTGGGCGGCAACGCCAAACAAATCGCCCTGGGCGGCGACTTCGACGGTTTCGTGACGCAGATCCATCCTCAGGATGCCGGCGCCATCTCGCTGTTCTACAGCAGTTACTATGGGGGGCCAGGCAGGGAGTTTCCGCAAGCCATAGCCGCCAGCAAGCAGATGATCGCGGTGACGGGCTACACCGACGCGGGGGTGATTCCGGGGGCGCTTACGAGCTTGCAGCCTTCCAACCGGGGCGGACTGGACGCCTTCCTGTTCGTCACCAATCCCTACGCGCCAACCGCTGACGAGTCGCTCAGGTATGCCAGCTTCCTGGGAGGCAACGGCGCGGACTTGGCGCCGGCGGTCGCCATCGAAAGCTCAGCGGCGATTCTGGTCGCGGGCTCAACGACATCAACCGACTTTCCGCTGGCGGGACCATCCTACCAAGGCTTCCTGAGCGGTAGAGGCGACGGCTACGTGGCTCGCATCGACATCAACCGCTTAGGTCTGGACGCGCTCGTCTATGCCACCTACCTTGGCGGGCGCGAGACCGATTCGATTACCGCGATCAAACTTGAACCTTCCGGCGCCCTATGGCTCGCGGGATATACCTTCTCACCCGACTTCCCCACCACAATTGACTGCATCCAGCGCGCTTATAAGAACAATGGTGATGCTTTCGCCGCCCGGTTGGATCTGACGCAGTCCAGCGCGGGCGCGTTGACCTATGCGACCTACATTGGCGGTACGGGATTCGACCTGCCCTACGGCTTGGCGCTCGCGCCGGATGGCAAAGTCTGGATCGCGGGCTACACCAACTCGTCCGACTATCCGCGCGTGGCGGCGCCCAACCCGCAGCCGGCGGTTTCCTTGACCGAGGGATTCGTCACCCGAATCGATCCCCTTGTTCCAGGCGCTGACGGGATTCTGCTCTCGATGCTGTTCGGCGGAGCGGGGACCGATGTGATCACGTCAGTCACACTCGATTCCAATGGCAACGCCTTCGCGTCTGGCTACAGCACCTCGTCGAATCTGCCCACCACCACGGGTGAGGGTAAACCCAATGTTTTGGGCTTGCGAAGCGGATTCTACCTTCGCGTCTCGACAGAAACACAGGCGTCACAGCCCTGAAACCCGCTGCACTGGTAACGCGCAAGGCGATAGAATCGCCATTTCAGTTTCCATCATGGTGAAGCCTTCGGTCCTGTCGCTTGTGTTGGTGTCCCTCCTGTCTCTTGCTTGCCAAAAACAAGCCGTAGAGCAGAAGAAGCAGGAATCCGGTCCAATCATGGTCCGCGTGGCGCCCGTGCGGGCGAAAGTGATTCAACGGACCGTTGACACCATTGGCACGCTTTTTCCTTACGACGAAGCCATAATCAGCGCCGAGATCGAAGGCCGCGTGGAGCAGGTCGACGCGGACCTGGGCGATCAAGTGACAGCCGGGCAACTCCTGGTCCGCATCTCGGACGAAGAACAGAAGTACATCGTCGCTCAGAACGAAGCGCAATTGCGGCAATCGCTGGAACGTCTCGGCCTGAAGGAAGAGAAGGACCGGGTCAAGGATGTGCGCGAGACACCGGACGTGCGCCGCGCGCGGGCTGATCTGACTGAAGCCGAACAACGGTACATCCGTACCCGTGAACTGGTCGACCAGGGTATCGGTCCCAAGTCCGACCTGGACCAGACGAAAGCTCGCTTTCAAGCCGCGCAGGCCAGCTACGATCAGACTCTGAACCAGACCCGAAATCTGATTCAAGAGGTGGAGCGCAACAAGGCGGTGCTGGAACTCCAACGCAAGAAATTGCGCGACACGAGGGTGACGGCGCCGTTTTCGGCCTACGTCAAGGACCGTCAGGTAACCGTCGGCCAGTATGTCCGCGCCAACACCCCCCTCTTTACCCTGGTCAAGATCGATCCGATACGTCTCAGAATCGAAGCGCCCGAGCGCCTGGCGCCCTGGATCAAGGTAGGACAAATCGCCGAAGTCGGCGTCGAAGCCTATGAAGGCCGGAATTTTCAAGGCAAGGTCTGGCGCATTTCTCCCACCGTCGACCAGACCAAGCGAACCTTCGTAGTGGAAGCGCTGATTCAGAACCCGAAGAACGAACTCAAACCCGGCTCCTACGCCCGCGCTCACCTTGCCACCGACAAGAGCGAAACCGTAAAGATGGTGCCTGCGCAAGCGGTCAGCTATGTCCTGGGAAACAACCGCGCCTACGTCGTCAAGAACGGCACGGTTGAAGTCCGGGACGTACGCATCGGTGACCGCTTTCCTCAGGAAATCGAGATTCTCGAGGGCTTGGAGGAGGGCGAGCAGGTCGCCGTGTCGGCTTTGGACCGCCTGGACTCCGGTGTTAAAGTTCGCATCGCCGGCGACGAAAAGCAGGGTAAGAAGGCTGAATAGGCTCCCCCTTGCGCTGGCCGTCTGCCTGGCCGTCCCGGTTGCGGCGCAGTCACGGGATACGCCGCCAATCCGCAAGGACACGGTCGTCGTCACCGGAACGTGGGAACCGCTCCCGCTCGAAGAAGCCGACCGCGCCGTCACGGTAACGCCCATCCGCGGGCAGGACCTGCTTTTCAATTCCTTTGTGGATGTGCTCAAGCTCGATCCTTCGATCGATGTTCGGCAGCGTGCTCCCAACGGAGTCCAGGCGGACCTCTCTGTGCGCGGCGCCACATTCGCTCAAGCGCTGGTGCTTCTGAATGGCAGGCGCGTGAACGATCCGCAAAGCGGACACCACAACCTCGACTTGCCGGTGCCCTTGGAAGGCTTGGAAACGATGGAAACGCTTCGCGGTTCCGGTTCGACCTTATATGGATCCGATGCGCTAGGCGGCGTGGTTCAATTTCGAGCGGTTCCTCCCGAATCGACGGAAATCAAGCTGCGCGGCGCCCTCGGCAACTTCGGCGTCAACCAGGAAAGGGTTTCCGCCGCTTTGGTGCGCGGGCGTCTGATGGAGCATCTAACGGCGTCGCGTGATTTCTCGACGGGCTTTGCGCCCGGCCGGGACTATCGCAATCTCTCGGCGTGGTCCGCGACTCAATGGAAATCCAAAACCGGAGTGACGGCGGTCGACTTGGGCTATGCGGACAAGCCCTTCGGCGCGGATCAGTTCTACGGCAACTACAATTCCTGGGAACGCACCAAGACCTGGTTTGCGGGCGCGCGCCAGACGTTTGGCCAAGCGGCGGAAGCAGCGTTCTCCTACCGGCGCCATTCCGACCTGTTCATCCTCTACCGCGACCGGCCCCAGGTGTTTCGTAACGATCATATCGGCGAAAGCTGGCAGGCTTCGCTTCGCCGCCAGGACCGTGTCAAAGCGGCGTCGATCTACTACGGACTGGAAGGCTACGGTGATGATGTAGACAGCACCAACCTCGGCCGGCATAGCCGGCAAAGAGCCGCGGGTTACCTGGCCACCGACTTTCGCACACTGGGACGATTCTCGCTGAGCGCCGGCTTGCGGACAGAGAGTTACCGGGGCATCTTCGATCAGGTCAGCCCTTCGATCAGCGGCGGGTATTGGTTCTCTCGGGGGCTGAAAGCGCGCGCTAGCGTCTCGCGCGCATTTCGCCTTCCCACCTACACAGACCTCTTCTACCACGACCCGGGAAACGTGGGCAATCCGAATCTGCGCGCGGAAACCGCCTGGAACTATGAGGGCGGCGTCGAGTGGCGCCCATCGCCGCGCTCACGGATCGAAGCGGCGCTGTTTCGCCGGGAAGACCGCGACGTCATCGACTATGTGCGCGCTGGCCCAGCCGACGTCTGGCGCGCCACCAACTTCCAACATCTGTCTTTCACCGGATTTGAAGGCGGCGTGAGCCTCCGGTGGAAGGCGTCCGTCATCGATATGCGCTACACGGGACTTCGCGGCATATCACAGGCGATCCAGGGCTTCCAGTCCAAGTACGTTTTCAACTATCCGATCCATTCAGGCATCGTGTCCTGGCAGGGAAACTGCCGTGGGGTTGCGGCGCGGACACGGCTGGGTGTGATCGAGCGAAAAGGGCGCGATCCCTACGCCGTGTGGGACATCTATGGCGCGCGCGCCGCGGGAAAGCTGCGGCCGTTTCTGCAACTGACAAATCTGACTGGCGCCTCCTACCAGGAGGTGATCGGCGTCGCGATGCCGGGATTCGGCATCGTAGGCGGCGTCGAATGGACCGTGTTCCGCTGAGCCGCTATGCTGGCGTGTCGACACCGCCCCAGAGATTCATCGTGTTCAGCTCCTCCCGCCCGCACGACTTGAGGTAGCAGAACAGTTGTGTGCGATAGGCGGCGTGTCCGCCCAGCACCAGGCTCACAAGCATCGCGCCGCGGGTGTAGACGGTTCCAAACATGTTGACCTGGCTCCGCAGATCGGCTTCGGTCCATCCCGCCAGCAGCTCCTGATACTGGTCTGCCTGCTTGCGGATCGCGTCGCAAGCCGCGTCGAAGGTCATTTTCTTGGCCGCGGCATCCGCCGGACCCCACACCGCCTCAAACCCGGCGCGGTTGAAAACACCGTTCTTGACTACCGCGACCTGCGCCGGGCCCATGACCGCGAGGTACTGCAAAAGTTCCAGCAGGCTCCGCTGCGTGGACGTCGGGCGGTAGTCCAATTTGGCTGGATCCACCTTGCCAGCGAGGTGCAAGAGGATATGGATCTCGTGCTTCAGAGCTGCAATCAGTTCGTCTTTGGTCAGAACCATATTGATGTACTGTACCGCAACGCTGTGGCTCTGACATACAATGGCAATCGCCTATGAAGATTGCCGCCGCTCTGCTGCTTTCACAAGTCCTGTGGGGCGGAGACGTTTTCCTTTTCGCCTACTTCAAGGAACCCGCCAAGTCCGGAGTGTTCTATGCGACAAGCCCGGACGGATACCGGTGGACGCCAATCAACGGAGGCCAACCGGTGACCAAACCAGACCATCCGGATGAACTGATGCGGGATCCGTACATCGCCCGGAGGCCGGACGGCGTTTTTCACATGGTTTGGACCTGGGAGTGGAGAACACTGCGCATTGGGCACGCCACTTCCGCGGACCTCAAGAGCTGGTCGGCACATCAGGAAATTCCTGTAATGCGGGATGTCGCCGGCGCCAGAAACGTGTGGGCGCCGGAACTGTACTGGGACAAGGCCAGATCGGAATGGCTCATCATCTGGTCTTCGACCGTGGACGGACGGTTTCCGGAAACCTTGAGCGGCGGAGAGCAGGGGAACAATCATCGGATCTATTCGATGACGACGCGTGACTTCAAGACCTTCAGCGAACCGCGGCTTTTCTTCGAGCCAGGCTACGAAGTCATCGATGCGACATTGCTGGAAGACGGCGCCAAGTACCGTCTCATCTTCAAAGACGAACGCCGCTATCCACTGCGCAAGGTCTTGCTGGCGTCCGAGGGTCCGACTCTGCGAGGGCCCTGGTCGGCTCCGGGCGAGCCTTTCACCGAAAGCTGGTCCGAGGGTCCATCGGTATTGAAAATCGGAGGAGAGTATATTGTTTATTACGATCACTATCGGGATCCCCGCGGCTACCGGGCCGCGTCAACCAGGGACTGGAAGGAGTGGCGCGATGTCACCGCGCAGATGTCCTTCCCACCCGGCGCCAAGCACGGGTGCTTCCTGCGGCTGACCGGCCAGGAAGCGGCCAGACTTCCGAAATAAAGGGAATTGATAATGAAGTACATCGCATCCGGCGTTATATGCGCCGCCTTGATTCTCGCTTCCTGCTCGCAGCCGAACAGCACGAGCACAGCCAGGCAACCAGAAGATCCTCAGAAGACCGCCGAAGCTCTGAAGCATTTCGATCAGAACAAATTCGGCATGTTCATTCACTGGGGTCTTTATGCCATCCCGGCTGGTGAATGGAAGGGCAAGTACGTTCGCGGCATTGGGGAGTGGATCATGTTTCGCGAGAAGATCCCGGTCGCCGAGTACTCGAAACTGGCGGGAGAGTTCAATCCGGTGAAATTCAGCGGCGCCGAATGGTCGCAACTGGCCAAGGATGCCGGGATGAAGTACCTGGTCATCACCTCGAAGCACCACGACGGCTTCGCCATGTTCGCCTCCAAGGCGTCCAAGTACAACATCGTGGATGCGACGCCCTATGCGAAGGACCCGATGAAAGAGCTATCGGCCGCCTGCGCCGAGCGCGGCTTGGATTTCGGTTTCTACTATTCGCAGGACCAGGACTGGCACGAGGCCAATGGACGCGGCAACAACTGGGACTTTCCCGAGAAGCGGGATGCTCAAGTGTATCTGGAGGGCAAGGTGTTTCCCCAGATTCGCGAGATCCTGACTCAGTACGGCAAGCTTTCTCTCATCTGGTTTGACACTCCGGGACTGCTCTCGGACCAGCAGACAGCGGACCTTCGCGCGATGGTCAAGTCGCTGCAACCTTCCTGCCTGATCAACAGCCGCATTGGACATGACCGGGGCGATTACGCCCAGACGGGCGACAACGCCATTCCGATTCAGGTGTACACGAAAGACGGCAAGTGGGAAGTCCCGGCGACGCTCAACGACACCTGGGGCTACAAGAAGAACGACCAGCACTGGAAAGATCCCCGCGATCTGATCGGCAAGCTGGCCGACATTGTCAGCAAGGGCGGAAACTATCTGCTCAACGTGGGTCCTACGGCCGAGGGCGTCATCCCGCCCGCCAGCCAGGACATTCTGCGGACGATCGGCAAATGGCTGGATGTCAATGGCGAGTCGATCTACGGAACCAATCCCAGCCCGATGAACATTCGCGACATCACGTGGCGCGTGACAACCAAACCCGGCAAGCTCTATTTCCACATCCTCAACTGGCCCGGCGCCCGCATGCGCGTAGATGGGCTCGAAAGCGAAGTGAAACGCGCTTACTGGCTGACGGGCGGCGCCGCGGTTCCCATCAAGAAAGCTGGAAACGGGATTGAATTCACGCTGCCAGCCAAGGCGGTGGACCCGTACGATTCCGTGCTCGTTGCCGAGATCGACGGGGATGCGCCGAAGATCGCAGCCGGCTATGGCGCCGATGAAGTGCCCGCCAAGCTCGACCTGTACGCCTGGGTTGGCCATCTTCGGGGTGAGGAGATCCGCTATGACTGGGCCACCCAAAGCGCGAGCGGGTTCAAGAAATTCGAGAACGCCTCAAACGCCCTGGTCTACTTCCCCTACAAAGCGCTGGACGGCGATTACGACGTGGAAGTCACCTACTCCTGCGCCAATGATGCCGCCGGCGGCAAGTTCCAGATTGTCGCGGGCCGGAGAGGAGCCAATCCCGATGGCCGCGTCGAAGGAACCATCGAGAAGACAGGGAACCAGTTCGTCACCCGCAAAGCCGGACGCCTCACAGTCCGCCCGCAAACCGGCCAGATTATTTTCGACTTACTGGATGACAAGTCCGCCGCCGTGAAGATTCGCAAGATCACGTTGAGCCGGGCGTCGAGTTAGGGGGCCCCATCTGCCTCGGCTAGGCTCAGCCCGACCGAGGCAGATTCCGTTTCGCTATGCTTGACGGCGAAAAGGAAACGCACTCATGTTAGTCGAACAGCAGATCGCCGAGCGGCGTGAAAGTGCCAAAGACGCCGTCGGCAAGATTGTCGTCTACCCCGCCCGTGGACCCTATGGGGATTACACCATCCGATCAAAGAGCGGACGAACGTACAAGGTCGCGGTCCGCGGGCCCGGGCTTTTCGAGAACTACTGCTCCTGCCCTGATTTCGCCGTCAACACGCTGGGCACGTGCAAGCACATTGAGGCGATGCTGCAACGGCTGGTCCGGTCGAGAGGAAAGTCGTTCGAAAACGCGGCCTACAAGCGCACGCGCGCCTCTATATCGTTGCAGTACGGTGACACCCTGGAGGTCTTGCTGCGCCTGCCCGCCGAGCCGTCCCAGGAACTCAGGGCCGCCGCGGAACACTACTTCGACGAGCGGGGATGGCTGCGCCGCGAGCATTACAGGCATTTCGACCATGTGCTCGCCGTGCTGCGGAACGCCGACGACAACGCGGTGATCTATAGCGGCGTTCTGGAGCACATCGGACGCGAGAATGAGATCGTCGAGGGACTGGACTGGGAGAAGAGGCTGCTCGCGAGAGCCGGCCGGGGGCAGGAACCTCTCAACGAAATCCTCAAGACCAGGCTCCTGCCGTACCAGGTTCGTGGCGCGCTTTTCGCTGCAAGCCGTGGCCGCGTTGTTCTCGCCGGCGACATGGGTCTCGGCAAGACAGTTCAGGCCCTCGCCGCCGCGGAGTTGCTCCGTAGAAGGGCCGGAATCGAGCGCGTGCTTGTGGTCGCCCCCGCATCGGTGAAGTACCAGTGGAAGACCGAAATCGAAAAGTTCACCAACCATCCTGCGCAGGTGATCGACGGACTCATGCGGCGGCGGCGGGAATTGTACGCCAACCCGGCTTTCTTCAGCCTGACCAGCTACGAGCTCGTCCTCAAGGACATCAAGGAGATGCACGAGCTTCGTCCGGACCTGATCATCCTCGACGAGGCGCAGCGGATCCGCAATTGGACCACCGCCACCGCGCGAACCATCAAGCCGCTCAAGAGCCGCTATGCGTTCGTCCTCACCGGCACGCCCCTCGAAAACAAGCTGGAAGAGCGGTTTTCGGTGGTCGAGTTCGTCGACGGCCGCCGCCTCGGCCCAGCCTTCCGCTTCGTGAGCGAACATCGCATGGAAGACGAGAAAGGGCGTCTGCTCGGCTACACGGGACTGGACCGCATCAAGGGACAACTCTCCCCGATCCTGCTCAGACGAACCCGGGCTGAGGTGCTCAAGGAACTGCCCGAGCGCACCGATCAGATCTTCCACCTTCCACTCACTCCCCAGCAGGCTCAACCCTACTTCGAGCAGAGCGACATTCTCGCCAGGGCTGATGCGCAAGTGGGAACGGCAGGGCTGGCTCTCTGAGCTTGACCAGAAGCGCATCCTCTACTGCATCCAGAACATGCGAATGCTCTGCAACTCCACGTTCCTCTACGACAAGAAGACCCACCACTCGCCGAAGCTAGCCGAGTTTCGCAAGATTATCCGCGAGCTGACGATCGAGGAGAACCGGAAAGTCGTCGTGTTCAGCGAGTATGAGCGCATGACCCGGCTGGCTGGGCAAGAGCTGGAAAAGTTGGGGATTGGCTTTGTCTCGCTAAATGGGCTGGTGCCTTCTCGTCAGAGGGGGGCGCTGATGCAGAAGTTCCGTGAAGATCCCGCATGTAAGGTGTTTCTGTCCACCGACGCCGGCGGCGCCGGCCTGAACTTGCAGTCGGCTTCGGCAGTGATCAACTTCGAGCCGCCTTGGAATCCCGCGCGGCTCGAACAACGGATCGGCCGGGTACACCGGCTTGGCCAATCGCGAGCGGTGACCGTGATCCATATGCTGACCGCCGGCAGCATCGAAGAGCGCGTGTGGGAGACGTTGAAGCTCAAGAAGTCCCTCTTCGCGGGCGTGTTCGATTCTCCCACCGGCGAGGTCAGCTTCGCCAAGCTGGGACGCAAGCCGCTTCTTCAGGCTGTCAAGGAAATATTCGCGGAGCAGCCGCGGCGGCCCAAACCGGTCGTCCAGCAGGAGCCGCCGAAACCCGCACCGTTGAACGACGTGGCCAAGGCAGCGTCGGGACTAATTGAAGCTGGCGTGCACCTTATCGAGCCGATGACAAAATTGGGGCGCGTGGAGGATGTCCTTTCGGACCTCATCCGTCACGACGAAAAGACCAATCAGATGGCGCTCTCCATTCCTCTTCCGGCGTCCATGTCTCAGGAGAGACTCCTGGCAGCGCTTGGCGGCCTACTCGGTACGCTGACTAGAGCCGCGGGGAAATAGGCTGGCGAAGGACCGGACAGACTGATGCTCTCACTTCCAGACTTTGCCTTGACAAAGGCCACGGTTGCTGCGGACAATGGGTGCACCTCACTGAAAATGATATTCCCATCGTTTTGTCGGGCACTGTTGCTCCTGGGGTGCCTGTTTGCTCTGGCCGCCCGCGGCCAGGAGGACACCGGGTACACGGTCTACATGATTCCCAATACGCACGGCACCATCGCCGGGTGGCTGGTGAACTTCGACACGGAGCGGAGCTATGTCCTGAACAACCACTTGGACCATCTGGACCGCATCGCCAGCGACCAGACCGCGACACTGGCGATTTCCGAAGTGCCGAACGTGATGGCGCTGATGAAGTTCGCGCCGCAACGCGTAGCGGAGGTCCGCAACCTGGTGGCGCGGAAGCGGGTGGAGTTTGTAAATGGCTTCTTTCTGGAGCCCACGGTGAACCTCTCGGGCGGGGAGGCGCTGGCGCAGATGGGCGTGCTCGGCCTCCGCTGGTATGAGGAAGTTTTCGGGCTCCGGCCGCGCTTCTCGTGGATGATCGACACCTGTGGGATGCACCGGCAGATGCCGCAAATCGTGGCGTCGTGCGGGCTGGAGGCACTCTTCTTCTCGCGCAACAATCCGATGCCGAAGGACTCCTTCTGGTGGGTGTCGCCGGACGGAACACGAACGCTGGCCATTGCGCTCGGCGCCGGATATTCCTCGGCGCGAAATCTCTTCAACACGGCCGAGGCGCTATCCCACGAGCAGATGCGGGAACTGGCGGCGACGCTGGAGGCCGCGCGGTCGTACTCGTCGAGTCCGCGCCACGTGCTCATGGTCGCGGGCGGCGGCGATTACAGTCTGGCGCCGCGCCGTCCTTCGTATCCGGCGGAATTTCTCGAGGAGTGGTCGCGGCAATACCCGGGAGTCCACGCGAGGATGTCGACGCCGGGCCAGTACGTGGACGCGCTGCGAGCGGAGATCCGGGACGGCCGGGTGAAACTCGCCGAGTATGGCGGAGAGGGCGCCTATAGCTACAACGCGTTCTGGATGAACATGCCGGAAGTAAAGCGCGACTACCGGCGGGCGGAACATGTGCTGCAAGCCGGGGAGCTGATGGCCACCGTGTCCAGCCTGATGAGGGGCCACCCGTATCCTGCGCAGCCGTTTTACAACTCATGGGTGCAGATGCTGATCAACATGGACCGCAACGTGCTATGGGGCGCAGGCAGCGGTTCACCTTTCTACGATTCGCATCATTGGAACACGTGGGACCGCTTCCAATCCGTGGATCGCCAGGCCGGGGCTGCCTTGCAGGAGGGTTTGACGGCATTCACCGCGGGCGGCGACGGCATTGCAATCTTCAATCCGGACAACTGGCAGCGCCACGATCCCATCGTCATCACGGCGCCACCCGGCAAGCACCCAGCCGGCGTGGAGTGCCAGGCGCGCCCCGGCACGGACAGCGCCGGCTGCTTCCTCAAGCAGGCCGCAACCGGGATTACGACGGTGAACTGGACAGCGGGGCGCGCCCCCGAACCCGCCATCAGCCACGCGCCGCCGCGGGAGATCGCCACACGTTACTACACAGCGCGCTTCGACGCGAAGAACGGCTCGCTACTTTCGCTGAAGGACCGCAAGTCCGGACGGGAGTACTTGGGAGGCGCGGCTAACGTCGTGCAAGCCGAGAGCGTCGAGGGCGTGGTGAAGGATCCCACCAACTGGATGGCGCCGAGGCCCTTGCGAAAGCTGGCCGATTCGACTGCGAATCACGATGCGGCCTGGGAGGTTCAGCGCGGGCCGCTGGCCACCACGGTGATCGCCCGCACAGGCTTTGCGGGCGGCTCGCACGTGGAGCGGTCGGTCACGTTCTATGAGAGCTACCCCCGCATCGACTTTCAGACAACCGTGGAGATGCGCGCGCGAAACCTGCTGGTGACGGCGGACTTCCCGCTGGCTGGAAAAGTCACGGAGCGGACTCGCGGCATTCCGTTTGGCTTTGCCGCGGAAAATCCGGACGAGGTCAAAACGCCAAACCCACACTTCATGATGGGCGATCACAAGACCTACGGCTTTTCAGCGGCCATACAGCCGGCGGTGCGCTGGTCGGACTATGCCCTGCAATCCGGAGGCGGAGTGAGTTTACTCGACCGCGGATTGACAAGCCATGAACTCAACGCCTCCACCGTCTCGCTGGCTTTGGTGAACGCGCAGGACTACTACCGCGGCTTGGATAACATCATGCTGGCCGGCCAGGGGGTGCGAACCTTCGAATATGCGCTATGGCCGCACGCCGGCGGCTGGCGCGAGGAGGAGATACCGCGGCGCGCGTGGGAGTTCAACACGCCTCTGATTGCCGCCGAAGGGCGCGGCGCGTCCTCCTTCCCCGCCCCGCTCTCCACGTCTGGCAACGTGATTGTGGAGGCCGTACGCCGGACCGGCGATGATCTCGAGGTGCGCATGGTGGAGTGGGCGGGACGCGCGGGAGAGGCGGAGATCGGCATCCAACTGCCGCACCTGGATGCGCGCAGGACGAATTTCCTGGGCGAACAGCCGAAACCGCTGACCGGCGCATCGGGAGTGTACCGTTTCCCAGTCCGGCCGCAGCAGATCGTCACGCTGCGATTCCGTGTTGCTTCCTCCGTGCCGCGTCCGGCGGCTGTCCGGGACTGGTCGCCACTAGTACCTCGCTTCAAACGCCAACCGCTGGAAGTGAACGAACCGGTCAAGGGCTATCCCGCCATCACGCGGCAGCCAACGCAGGATGATTTCGGCGCCAAGTCGCGGCAGTAGGCCGAGACCGCCGGAGCCTCAGCCTGCGGACGCCGCTTTCCTGCGAACAACCAACAGGTGTTCGCAGGCGAGGACCGTCTCACCCTTCTGGTTCAAGACCTCGCAGAGTTCCACCACAAGACCGGAGTCCGGCCGTTTGAAGTCGCGCTTCTCCTTGATGGAGACGCGCACGCGGATGGTGTCGCCGATGAAGACGGGACGGACGAAACGCAGGCGGTCGTACCCGTAGGACATCGCTTCAGGATTGACATCTCCAGCCGTCATGCCGATGGCGACGCTGAAGATCAGCGTGCCATGAGCGATGCGCCGGCCGAACGGCTGTGACCGGCACCACTCCTCGTCCATGTGGTGAGGATAGAAGTCGCCGGTCTGCCCCGCATGCAGGACGATGTCGGTCTCGGTCATGGTCCTGCCGAGGGTCTCGCGGACCGAACCAGTGACATAGTCTTCAAAATACCGCGGCGCGATCATGGGACCATCCTTGCACGGAATGCGCTACACATTCCGGGCTTCAACCTGGCCGCGGCGAGTGATGTCTTCGAGCGGCTCGTCCGAATTGATGGCAGCCAGGACCATTCGATCGATAACGGCGGCGACCGCCGGCCAGTTGCGCAGGCTGGGCAGTTCGCGGGCGTTGGCGTGCAGGGCGTCCAGGTCGCGATAAAAGGGGATGGCGCGGTTGACTTCGGGGTCGGCCCACGTGGACCGCCGGCAACCGATGCCACCTTCGAGGGTGAGCAGGCGGTCCATCTCCGCACTGGCGCAATGGCGTACGAACTGCAATGCGGCCTCGCGGTGCGGCGCGCCTGTGGGGACCGAGAGGATCCAGTAGATGTTGAGCGACGTGCCCAGGCAGCCGGGAGCGTGGGGAACAGGCGCGATACCGACCCGCCCTTTGATGCGCGAGTCCGCCACGGTCTCCGCCATGGCGGCAAAACCAAACCAGTTCACCATGAGGGCGGCCTCACCGGCTGCGAAAGCAAGGCCGGACTTGACGGAATCCATGTCGCGGCAAGCGGGGTGCACGGCCGCCGCGTCATTGATCATCCCGCGCAGGAACCCCAGCGCATCGCGGGCCGGCCGGGAGTCGAACTGGAATGCGCCTCCAACGTCCGTCAGTTCTCCGCCGCGCGTCCAGAGTTGAAGGCAGAAGTCGTAGACGGTGTTGTGCCCGTCCGGATACGCGGCGAAGAGCGCGCCGTATTGGCCAGCCGGCGGATTGTGCAGCCTCGCGGCGAGCCGGCGGAACTCCTCCCAGGTTTCGGGCGGACGTTCACCGGCTTGCGCGAGCAGATCCTTACGGTAGATGAGGCATTCAGGACCGTCGTGGTAGGGAAGCCCCAGCACCTGGCCATCAGCGTTCTGAAGGCGAAGCATGGACGGCGCCCAGCCGGCAGGATAATCCGCTGGAGGATTGGAGGCAATGAGCGGCGCCAGATCCACAAGCGCCCCAGCCTGGTGCGCGGAGGCGACCCAATCCGTGTTCATGAAGATGACATCGAAATCGCAGGCCGGGCCCTGAGCGATGGTGGAGTCGTAGAGAAGGTGGAGGTCCATGGGCGCCGCCTCCAGCGTGAAGCCGGTGCGGTGGTGACGTTCAAACTCAGCCCATTGCTTCTCGATGGCCGACTCGAAGGGGCCGAACTTGCGAACGGCAACACGGAACGAACCGGCGCTCATTTTCGCTCCACCTCTTTAGCAAACGCTTCCGGATTCCGGTACTTCACCGTTTGCAGGTGTTCGCAGTAGAGCGCCAGTTCACCTTCGTTCTTGAACACCTCATAGCAGACCCGGACGAGCCCCATCTCCTTGTACTTCGGCTTCTTTTCCAGGTTGGTGCGAATCGTGTAGATAGTGTCTCCGATGAAGACGGGCTTGATGAATCGCACCTTGTCGTACCCGTAGCTAAAGGTGTTGATGTTGTTATGCGCCATCAATCCCAGCCCATAGCTGAAGACCATGGCGCCGGCGACCAGGCGGCGGCCGAAGATGCCCTGCTCACGCGCGAAGATCTCGTCGGCCACGTAAGGATGGCAGTCGAGCACCAGCGAGTTGAAGAGCATGGCCTCGCCCTCGGAGATGGTGCGGCGCATGGAACGGATCCGCCAGCCTACCTCAAAGTCCTCATACAGCCAGGTCTCGGTGTTGAACTGGGGTAGATCCTTGTGTGTGGCGGGATCGGGATTCGGATTCACTGAGAGTCGTCCTTTCTGCCGCTGGAAAGCTCGGCGAGGATCTGTGCGGTGTGCTGGCCGAGGCTGGGCGCGCCCTTCGGGCTCTTGTAGATTTCGCCGTCGATCCGGATGGGACAGCGCGTGGTAGACAGGCTGACACCGTCACGCCGCGTCACCACCTGCACGAAGTCCAGCACCTGGAAGGCTTCGTGCTCCATGAGTTCGCGCCAGGTGAGGACGTCGGAACACCAGAAGTCGGCGGGCTCCAGGATGGAGAGCCAATGTCCGGTGGTCTGTCCGGCCAGGTGGCGCGCCAGAATCTCCTTGATCTGGTCGCGTTCGGTGAAGTAGCGCTTTACATCGGTGTACTGAAGCAGTTCCTCGCAGCCCAGCAACTGGCCGAGGCGGCTGACGGAGCCCATCGCCAGAGCAAGGTAGCCGTCCGCCGTCGCGTAGATCCCGTACGGCGCGCCGAGGTAAGCGTGGGCGTTGTTGACGCCGCTCCGGGCGGGCTGCAGGCCTCCATCGTTGAGATGCGTCGTGAGCACCTCGAACTGAAAATCGAGGACGGATTCCATCAGGCTCACCTCGACCTTGCCGCCCTGTCCTGTAATGCCGCGGCGCACGAGGCAGGCGAGAATCCCTTGCACCAGATGCGCACCGGCAAACATGTCGGCGATCGCCAGCCCGAAGGGTACGGGCGGCTGGCTGGCATCCCCGTTCAGCCAAGGGAGGCCGGTGAGGCTCTGCGCGAGAAGATCCTGCCCGGGCTTGTCGCGCCACGGACCGGTCTTGCCATAACCGGTGACTTCTCCATAAACCACGCGCGGGTTGTAATCGCGCACAGCCTCGTAGTGGAAGCCGATCCGCTCCATCACGCCGGGCCGGAAGTTCTGGATGACCACGTCCGCGCGACTGACCAGGTCGCGCACCACGGCGCGGCCGGCAGGATTCTTCAGGTCCGCGGCGAAACTCTCCTTGTTGCGGTTGATGGTGTGGAAGATGGTGCTGTCACCATCCAATTCCAGGTTTGAGACGTAGAGGCTCCGGCAGAGATCACCGCCTTCGGGCCGCTCGACTTTGATGACGCGCGCGCCCAGGTCCGCCAGACGGAGGGAAGCCGAGGGGCCGGCGAGGAATTGGCTGAAGTCGACGACCAGCAACTGCTCCAGAGGTCTCATGAGCGGCTCCGTGACTCCGTGTAAAGGCGATTCATTTCGAGCAATGTCTCCCTGGCGCCGGCTGTACCACGGAGAAATGCGTGAACCGTGAGGCTGGCCTTGTCCTGGAAATGGAGGTAGCCGCTGTAGCGCGGCCGCAGCCAGGCTTCGTCGAGCGTTTGCAGTGTGCGGGCAAAGTAGTCCCCGCAGCGCTGGTTCACCGTTTCGTCGTTCCACGCCTGGCGATGGCCGGGCTGTCCGCCCGAATCAAAGTACAGGCCGCGCTGGCATTCGGGACTGGCGGTGAAGAGGCTGTATTGGACCGCTTCGTCAACGTGGGCGCAGCGTGAAGAGATGGCCAGCCCCGCTCCGCCGAGGGTCGAACGGAAAGGCCGTCCTTCCGGCGTGGCAATCAGCGGACCGAATTCCAGCACGTGAGCGGCGTAGCCTCGGCGCGCGTAGTTCGAGTACCCGTAGCCAAACGGGCACAGGGCGGCCGTGCCGTTGGCCGCAAGGTGATCCCACGTGGCGATAGGATTGCGCCCCAGGCAGGCGGAATCGCACGCCTGGACAAGTGCGGCCAGCATCTCCAGCGCCTGAACGCCGGTGGATGCGGAAACTACCGCGTCCGCCCCGGCGAATGGCTGCTCGCCGAGCGCATCGCACAGCATGTAGAAATTCATCAGGCTGTCGATGCCGATTGCGGGAATGGCCACCAGCCCGCGTCCGGCGAGCGACATCAACTCGTCCCAGTTCCGCGGGAGCGAGGCGCCGGCACGCTCCAGAAGATCCGGGCGATAGCCACAGACGGGCGTGGCCGCATCGATCGCCAGCGCCCAGTGGTGGCCGCCAAAGCTGTAACTCGCGTGAGAGACGCCCACGGACTGGGCGGCCTGGTCCGCGAGAAATGAAGCCGGCAGCAGTGTATCGAGCGGCAGTAGCACGTCGTGCGTGGCCGCATAGCCGGAAAAGGGATGGTCGATGACGAGCAGGTCGTAGACCTCGGCCAGTTTCTCGATGGGCCAGTCCGCAAACTGCTGCAGCGAGCGCTTCTCCCAGCGGATCTCGACTCCGGGGTGAAGCTCGGAGAAGCGTTGAGCGGTGGCGACCATGGGCAGGTAGCCCCGCGTGTGATTCCACGTGATGCCGCGGAGTTCAATCATAGCGGACCGCCGTTCCGCCGGAAGCGATGGATTCGTAGGCGGCCTCCACCACCGCCATGGTCCGGTAAGCATCTTCAACCGACGCCGGCAACACGCTGCTGGAACCGTCCAGGTAGGACAGCAGGCTGGCCATGCTGAACATGAATGCGTCGGGGAACCAGGTCCCTTGCACCGGAGTTACCTTCCATTCCGGCGCCTTCCCCTCCTCCAGGATGACGTGCTCGAACTGGTCGGCTTGACCGGCAGGGTAGTCGAGCATCAGGCCAAGCCTGATCTTGATGGCGCCCTTCGTCCCCTCCCATTTGACGAAGCTCTCCTGGTTCCGGGGTCCGTAGGCATGCCCGTGATTCGTGGTGACGGTGGCGCGGAGAAACTCGCCGTAGTTCAGGATGACGGTGGAACGGGTGGAGGTCAGGCGCGGAGCGAGATAGTGGCGGTTGCTCAACGCATACACGCCTTGAGGATCGCCGAGGAAGGAGCGGATCAGGTCAATGTAGTGGATCGAGTGATAGAGGATTTCCACCCGCGGAGACTGTTCGAGGAAGGGCCACATGTGCCAGGGCGTGTAGCAGGTCATGCGAACTTCCATGTCGACAATGTCGCCGATGACGCCGCCGTTGATCATAGACCTGGCCAGCGCAACCGGCGGCGCGAATCGCAACTGAAAATTGACGGCGCCCGTCAGGCCCTTCTCGCGGCAGACATCGCGGATGGTCCGCGCCTGAGCCAGTGTGCCGCCCATGGGTTTCTGGATGAGTACGCCGTGGCCGCCGGGCAGAGCGCGGAGCACGCTCTCGGTAGCGGTTGCCGGGACGGCGACATCGAAGACGGTACGGGGGTCCGCGGCCGAGACGGCTTCCTCCAGCGTGGAATAAACCTGCAGGCCGTACTGCTTGGCAAGTTCCTCCGCCGCCTGGCGCCTGATATCGAAGAGTCCTTGAACGCGATAGCCGGCTTTCGAATAGGCGGGCAGGTGAGCGTCACGGACGATGCCTCCCGCGCCGACGATGATGATGGGGCAATTCAGGATAGGAGCGCTCATGAGCGGATGCTCTTGATTCTAGGCTGCGGTAGGATTTTTTGTCAATGCAATGTAGTTTCGCCTGTGCAATCTGTATCCTTGTCAGTGCGGCGGTCAGTTGCCGCGCGGCGGATGGCCTTTCTCGCTCGAATACTCGTGGAGCATGGGCAGTTTGGCTGGCGGAACCATCGGGTCCCACTTGGTGATCACTTCCGGTTCCGGCACGGCATTAGCGGTGCGGAAACGGAGCGTGACGATCTCCTGAGGCCGCACCAGCACCTTGTAGGACGGGCCGCCGCGCAGCGGCTTGGCATGTTCGCCGTTCATGTCAGTCTGTGCTGCGCCGCGATGCGGCAAGGACAGCGTGACCTCGGCTGTGCCCGCCGCGCCGAGGCACTCAGCCATGCGCACCTCGATGTCATTGCCTACTCGCCGGAACGACTCCACCACAACGTTGTTGGACGTCTGCATGAAGGACTGCGGCGCCGCGGCTTTCCGCCCGGCCAGCACGGCCGGCGGGCACGTGAATTCAAAAGCCAACTGCGGAATCCCGGCCTGCTTCCAGTCCCCGCTGTGCAGCACCAGCGCGTACTCGACAATGTGTTTGCCCTTGCCGCTCAGCCACGGGTTCGGGTAGCCGTAGTACTTGTCCGTCGCATTGTAGAGATAGACAATCGGCGTGCTGGCGTTGATCTCGCGTCCCGACAGGCCGCGGTCGAGCAGCGCCGCTCCGCCGCCGCCGGACAGTTCATAGTGCGACCACCGGACAGCCGGAACGATGCCCTTCGTCCAACCGTGCAAAGCATCATTGGGTCTGGCCCAGGCGCCGTGAGAGAAGCCGTACGGGATCCCGCGCCTCACCTCGTTCACCTCTCCGGCCAGGGGGAACTCCGCCACGACCACCGTGAGGTTGGGCAGGTCGTTCAACTCGGTCTTGAAATCGATCCGCGGATAATCGTTGTACAGCGTCACTGTCCTGCGGCAGATTCCGCCGCCGATGAACGATCCTTCCACTTCGACGATGGCCGCCACGGGCCCCTGCGTCACACGGATGGACTGCCGGTGATCGCTGGTGCTGTCCAAGCGGTTCCTCTGCGGCCTCGGCAGCATGAAATCGCCGGGATCGCCCTTCTGCGACTGCGGCTTTTCGGCCACCACCACGTTGGCCGGGCCGCCCAGCATCTCCTGGCCGTTCGCGCGCAGTTTCACGGAGGTGATGGCGCCCGTCGCCGGGTCGATCTTCACCTCATACTGCTTCGTCTGAATGCTGGCGGGCAGCGGGATCTCCTTTGGCGCCGCCGCGGAGCCTGGCGCATTCTTCCAGGCAACGGCGCCGGCCGGCGGAATCTCGGGTTGGCTCAGGACCATGCCTCCCACCGCGGCCTGTGCGGCGATTCCATCTAAAGCCCGCGGCAACAGGACCGGGTCGCGCCGCTTCCAATTGAGCGGGTTGTAGAGGCCCGTTCCTTCACCGGGGGCGAGCAGCGCATCCCCGGCCGCCACGGCTTTCGACAACGACGTCTTCTCCACCCACTCAAAGCGGTCTTTCACGTCCCACGACTTTTCGTGCTCGAAGACCATGCCGCCGGCCGATCCCCATAGCGTGTTGCGGTCCATGTTCAGGAACATCAGCGTCCACGCGTTGTAGAGGTCCTGCGCGGGATAGTCGTACTTCGTCTTCAGGCTCGCCACCGTAGAGAGCGATTCGGCCGAGGCCAGGAGGTGCTCACACTTGCGGTAGGAGGATTTCACCCGCGGGTTCTCGATCCAGAAAGAATCGAAGTCATAGGCAGTGCCGCCCAGCAGCGACGGGATCTTCAGTTTGCCAGCCCGCTCCAGCGCCTGGATCTCGTCCAGATACTTGCCCATGATGGAGAACTGGATCTCCGGATGGTCCGGATTCTGCCGCCACTGCTCCAGGAATTCCCGTGGAAACTGTTTCCTGGCCGGCGCCAGCGCGTAGTCGCCGCCGCCGGCAAGGATCAGGATGGGCGCGCCCTCCGGCGTGATCCTGGCTTTCGCGTTTAGCGTCTTCTCCACTTCCGCAACCTCGGCCGCGCTGAGCGGTTCCTTGGCCATCATCACCTGCCGCAGTTCACTGTAGTGTCCGGGCGAGAACGTCATGATGCGCGTTCCGTCCGGCGACACCGACCAGTGCACGGCGCTGCCTGTCGGGTTCTTGCGAGTGTAGACCATCGCTTCCAACCCGAGACCCGCCGCAATCTGCGCCATCTGGTCGTGGGTCCCGCAAACGTCGATAGTCCAGGCAAAGCGCGGCCGCACGTTGAAGATCTTCTTCTGCCAGCGCAACCCTTCCACGCCCAGCCGCACCAGCGCTTCTCCGCCGGAGAGGTTGATGGAGGACTCCAGGAAGAAGCCGTTGAGCAACTCCACCCGGCCTTCCTGTATCCTCTTCTTCAACTCCGGCATGCGCTCCGGCTTGAAGTTCATCATCGCGATCATGTTGTTCACTTCAGACAGCACGAAAGCGTAGTTGGGGTCGTCGCGAACGCGGTCCAGATGATCGAAGTAGCTGTTGGCGCAGTAGACGCGCTCCATGGAGAAATTCGTCAACCAGCCGCAACTGGCCGGATGGAAGTTCGGCACGACACAAACGCGCCGTCCTTTCAACGAGCCGCCTTGCGCCAGCGCCATCGCCGGTGCCGCCGCCAGGAATCCTCGCCGGCTCAGTGTTCCGGCTGTCATCGCGCGCTTTTTCATTGATCGGCTCCTTCTTCGCTTCGGCATGGATGCCATCCCGGATGCCTCGTGGCCCCGCCCGCAAATGGCCGCGGAGGCACTCCGCCAGTCGATTTCACAGGTAAAAAAATCTTGTCATACCGCAATTCAAATGTCAATCTACATTCGCAGGCAAAATTGAAGAGAAAGCCCATGAGTAAGGAAGAACGCCCCGCATACTTCGTTCCGGCGCTTGAAAAGGGCCTGGACGTGCTTGAAGCTCTCGCCTCAGCCCAGGTTCCGCCGACCTTGACCGAACTCGCCAGGACGCTGAACCGGTCCTCCAGCGTGCTCTTCCGGATCATCGATTCCCTGGAGAAGCGCGGCTACATCGTCCGCGATCCGGTCTCCGGCGCCTATCGCCTCACGCTGAAACTCTATGAGTTGGCCCACACACACTCACCGGTGGACAACCTCCTGAAGGCGTCGATGTTCCCGATGAGGGAACTGGCCAACGAAATCCACGAGTCGTGCCACCTCAGTGTTCTGGCTCACGGGAAACTGGTTTTGATCGCCGAGGAACTCAGCCCGGACCGAGTGCGGATCTCGGTGGAAGTCGGCTCGCAGGTGAATCCTCTCCGCTTTGTTTCCGGGCGTCTGCTGGCGTCGTTTCTGAGCGACGAGGCGCGCGAGGTCATGCTCGAAGCGGATCCGGACTTCCGCGAGATGAGCCGTGCCCAGCGCGAAAGGGTGCGCGCCGACTTGAAGGAGATCCGGCGCAAAGGCTATTTCATGATGCAGAGCGTCAGCCGCATTGGGCTCGACATCTCCGTCATCGTTGGCAACCCGGACATCGGAGTGACCGCCGCGCTGGCCGTGCCGATGCTTGCCGGCGGAAGGAACGAAGGCCGCGAGAACGACCTGCTGCCCGCCATGCTCGAGTGCGCCAACCGCATTACACGGGCTTTGGGTCTTACGCCCGCGGCCATCTGAAGGCTCGGTGAAACGCCGTTAGCGGTTCCCCATCGCCATCAAGACGGTGGCTACGGCCAGAAGGCCCAAGCCTATTCTCAGAAGTACGAGTGAGCGGGATGGCGCGGCCTTCCACTCGCCTGTGAGCATGCCCGACAGGTTCGCCGTGATGATCATGAAGATCTGAAAGAGCCCCCAGCCGACCGACGTTCCGAGGTCGCCGAGATAGGCCGCGGCGGTGCCGTACACCGCGACCGCTCCCATCCACAGGATTCCCATGAGCGCCGGGAACCAGGCATCCGGAAAGGGCGTCTTAAAGCGGTCCCAGGTCTGATTTTTGTTCAGCAGATAGATGCTGTAGCCGAGATTGGGGATCAATCCGCCCAACAGGGCAACCGGCCAAACGGCATATGCCGCGTTGGCGGCCGAAGTCCCCCGCAGCACCGCGGCGGCTGCGATCTCCTGCCCGAAGGCGAGCGAGAAATTGAGCATCGGAGCCAACACTCCGCAAAGGATCGCGATAGCAAGCGCCGTCACGTAGGCCGAGCCGGCCGTTGGATTCGCTCCCGCCCTCGTGCTCTGCTCGCGTATCCTGCCGGCCTTTCCGGACACGGCGATTCCGCTCACCATCACGGCGACGCCGCCGAGGATCAGCGCACCTTTGCTGGTGGCGAGCACTCCGGGCCGCTGAAACACGATCGGCACCAATGTACCCAGCAGCGCACCCAAGCCAATGATCACCGCATAACCCAAGGCCAGCCCCAGCCGCGCGATGGACAGCCCAAACAGAACCTGCGCGATGCCCCACCCAAAGCCGAACAGGAACGGCAGCGCATAGTCGCGCGCCGGAATGCTCGCATACAGCCCGGCTGCGCCGTTCACCGTCAAGGCGGTCAACAGCCCCGGCGCCACCACCAGGCTGACCAGCGTAAACAGAAACCACATGTTTTCCCACTGCCAGCGCTTCACAAACTTGGAAGGCAGCATGCAATTGCCGGCCATCATGCCCGCCACGAGAGACAGGCCGAGTCCGATCCAAAGGGAAGTGCTCAAACGTTAACTCCTGTGATGCGCCATCAAAGCCGGCGCCAGTTCCAGCAGCTCGCAGGAACAACCGGGTTCCTGCGGAATCCGGTAAACGCCGCCGCTTACATCGGCCGGATGCAGGAAGTGCTGCCGCACGTGCGGAATGTACTCCAGAAAATGCGCCTCGTGGCCCATGCCAATGTGATTGAAGAGCACCAGATGCTGGTGCAACTGCCCCATGTCTCCCACGTGCGGCGCCACCGGCAGGCCCATCTTGCGCGCCATCAGGCTCACTGTGAGAAACTCGCTGACACCCGCCACCCTCGTGCAGTCCACCTGGACGAAGTGGAGCGCTCCGGCCATCATGAAGTTCTTGAACAGGACCCGGTTGGAGATGTGCTCGCCCGCGGCGATCCGCATCGGCGCAATCTCCAGCGCCAGCGCCCGGTGTCCCAACACATCGTCCGGGTGCGTGGGCTCTTCCACCCAATATGGGTTCACGTCGCGTAGCGCCCGGCACATCTCCTTCGCCTGCGGCAGGGTCCACTGCTGATTCACATCGACCATCAACAGCGCATCGTTTCCCACCAGGCTTCGCAGCATGGCAGCGCGCCGTACGTCCCGCTCACCGTCCTTGGAGCCCACCTTGAGCTTGAACGCCTTGAACCCCCGGTCCAGGGCCTTTCTGGCCAGTTCCGCGACATGGTTATCGTCGTAGCGGAACCAGCCGACCGAGGTGTCATACCCGCGGTATCCGGTCTTCAGAACCGCTTCCCGCTCGCTCCGCGAAGCCTCCGCGTCCCGCAGGATGCGCAACGCGTCCTGGCGCGTGAGAAGGTCTTCCAGGTAACTAAGGTCCAGCAGAGAGACCACCTCTTCCGGACGCAGGTCGAGCAGCAACCGCCACAGCGGTACACCGCGAGACTTCGCCCAGAGGTCGAAGCAAGCGTTGGTCAGCGAGGCCAGCGCAAGGTGGACGACGCCCTTGTGCGGTCCCAGCCAGCGCAACTGTGGATGATCCGCAATGGATCGCGAGATGGCCCCGAACCCGGACATCAGTTCCTCGATCTCGCGGCCGGCCAGCGCCTGGCCCAGCAGTTCAATCGCTTCGCAGGTCAGCCGGTTGCCCTCGCCCAGAGTCAGCACCAGGCCAGTTCCGGTCAAGCCGCATTCGGTTTCCAGCATCGTTACCGCAAAGCAATACTCCGACTCCGAGTGGACCGCGTCCGATCCAGCTCCGTCTGCCAGCGCGAACCTGGCGTCGTGTGTGCGAAGAGAACGAATCCTGCATTCAGGCATAGGGACGCCCCATTGCAAAACTGAAGTTTACGTTATAAAATGCTCTTTCGCAAGCGCAAATCGCCGGCCCTGGACGCGATCTGGCCTTGGGGCAAGCCCGAATTCGACGACTAATGACGACTACCGCGACGCCGAAAATCGCCGCTATTGATGCTCATCACCACTTCTGGCGCTACACGCCCGAAGAGTACGGATGGATGGACGATTCCATGGTTGTCCTGCGGCGCGACTTTCTGCCGGGCGATCTGGCTGCCGAACTGGCGCCCGCGGGAATTCAGGGCGTCGTTTCCGTCCAGGCGCGCCAAACCCTGGAAGAGACTCGCTGGCTGCTGGACCACGCCGCCCGCCACGACTTCATCCGCGGAGTCGTCGGCTGGGCTCCATTGGCGCAACAAGGAATCGAAGAGGTGCTGTCCGAGCTGGCTGGAAATCCCAAGCTCGTTGCTTTGCGGCACGTCGTCCAGGCTGAACCCGACGACAGCTTTATCCTGCGCGAGGATTTCAACGCCGGCATCCGGACGCTACGCCAGTTCGGACTCGGCTACGACATCCTGATCTTCGAGAAACATCTGCCTCAAACCATCCGTTTCGTGGACCGGCATCCGGACCAGGTCTTTGTCGTCGATCACATCGCCAAGCCGCGGATCCGCGAAGGCATACTCTCACCGTGGCGCGAGAACATCCGGGAACTGGCCAAGCGGCCACAGGTCTACTGCAAGCTCTCCGGACTCGTCACCGAGGCCGATCCGGCCAACTGGTCTCGTTCCACGCTGGCGCCCTACATCGAGACGGTCCTGGAGGCCTTTGGTCCGGCCCGTCTGATGTTCGGCTCGGACTGGCCAGTTTGTCTCCTCGGCGTCACTTATGCCGGCTGGATGGAACTGGCGCGTGAGGCGGTCCCGGCACTCTCGCCGGCAGAGAAAGCAAGAATCTTCGGCGGCACAGCGAAAGAAGCCTACCGCCTCGATTGAGTCATTACCGCTGGAATTGGAGAATCCATATGAATCGCGCGCTCATCCTCGCCGCTCTTTCCGGGGCGGCCCTTCTGTCTGCCGCTTCACCCAACGATGCGGAGAGAACCAAGTGGTACCGGGATGCGAAGTTCGGGATGTTCATCCACTGGGGCCCGTACTCGCTCGCCAGTGTCGAAGCATCCTGGCCCATCATGGTTCCGGGAAAATGGGGCATCAGCGAGGCGGACTACCGCGCTTTGCCGCAAAGATTCAATCCTGTGAAGTTCGACGCCGCCGCGTTCGTGCGCCTGGCCAAGGCCGCCGGCCAGCGCTACATGGTCTTCACCACGAAGCACCACGACGGCTTCTGCATGTTCGACTCCGAGTTCACCAACTACAAGATCAGCAACACGCCGTACAAGAAGGACATCGTCGCGCAACTGGCGGAAGCCGCCAAGAAGGAAGGAATGCCGCTGGGCTTCTACTATTCGCCGCCCGACATGGATCACCCCGGCTTCCGCGATACTACCAAGCTCTCCAGCACGAACTGGAATGGAGAGCCCGCCCGGCCCGAGTGGCCGCTCTATCTGCAGTACATGGACTTGCAACTCACTGAGTTGCTCACCCGCTACGGCGATGTCGCCATCATCTGGTTTGATGGCCTGCGCAACCAGCAGAAGTACAACGGAACGCATTTCCACGACCTGATTCACCGTCTCCAGCCGGCGACGCTGATCAACAATCGCATCGGGCTGCCGGGCGACTACGATACGCCGGAGCAGTTCAGCCCCAAGTCCATTCCCACCCGGAAGGGGCCCAAGCTCGGCGGTGAGGATCTCACCGACCACAGTGCCGGCTCCGGCGTTCCCAAGGCCGAGGACTTCCGCCTTTGGGAAACCTGCATGACCATCAACAACACCTGGGGCTACAACGCCAACGACCTGAAGTACAAGACCTCACAACATCTCATTCGCACCCTGATCGACGTAGCCAGCAAGGGCGGGAACTTCCTGCTGAACGTCGGCCCCACTCCCGAGGGCCTCATCCAACCCGAGTTTGAAGAACGGCTGCTGGCCATCGGCAAATGGCTCAAGGTGAACGGCGACTCCATCTATGGCACGACCTACGGGCCGGTGCAGGGGCTCGCCTATGGACGCACGACGCAGAAGGGAAAGACCGTCTACCTGCACGTCTTCGATTGGCCCAAGGGCAAACTCGTCCTGGAAGGCATGAGCGGCAAGCTGGCTTCGGTTTCGATGCTCGATGGCGCCAAGCCTTTGCGCTACACCCAGCAGGCCGGCCGGGTGGAGATCGACGTTCCGGACTCCGCTCCGGATCCGGTGGCTAGCGTGCTGGCCCTGAAGTTGAAGTAGGGGGGCCACCGAACCGGACCTTCGCCACGATCCCATCGCCCTCGCGGATGGTCACCAGTTGGCCGGCCGCCACGCCGTCGAAACGGTCGCGGCGGCCGCTCGGCCACCAGACCTCCAGATCGGCTGCCTCAGATGCGCCCAGTCCAAAGTGCAACCGGGGATCGTTGGCGCTAAGAAAGCTGGTGTGCGCCATCCGCTCCTGGGCTTGCACCTTCTCTCCATAGCGGGCGAGCACGCGGGCGCCGATGGCGCTACGGTTGGACTTGCCGCCCACCAGCTTGACCTTTAGCCAGCGATTGCTTCCTGTAACATCGTTCCTCAGCAGCACCGGCGGTTCGTCCACCGCCGCCAGCAGGATATCCACATCGCCGTCGTTATCGAAGTCGCCGAACGCGCACCCGCGCCCCACGCGGGGGACGGCGATATCTTTGCCCGCTTCCTCCATTAGTTCCTCAAAGACCTTTCCATTGAGGTTGCGGAAGATGTAACACGGTGTCCTGTGCGGCATCAGCGGTATCTGCTTCTCTACTTCCGGATAGACGCTGCCGGTGCTCACGAAGAGATCCGGCCAGCCGTCGTTGTCAAAGTCCTCCATGCCGCAGCCGAAGTTGATGTAGCGGGTCTCCACGCCCAGCCCGGCTTCCATGGTCACTTCCCGAAACCGGCCCTTGCCGTCGTTGCGATAAAAACCGGGAGTATCTTCGGCAAAGTGCGGCTTAAAGAGATCCAGGTGGCCGTCGCAATTGAAGTCGCCCGCCGCCACACCCATGCCGGACTGCTCTGCCCCGTCGTCGCTCAACGCAACTCCACGCTCGATGGCCTCTTCCTTGAACGTCCCGTCCCGCTGATTCATAAACAGCAGGCTGGGCGTCGAATCACAGGCCACGAAGATATCCGGCCAGCCGTCCTCGTCGAAATCGGCCGGCACGACGGAGAGCCCGTAACTTCCGGTTGGCTTTGAGATGCCCGATTCCCGGCTGACATCGGTGAACGTGCCGTCCCCATTGTTCCTGTACAGGCGCATGGTGTCCGTTTCCAGCCCCCTCGGCCCGCAGTAGATCGGCACGCCCTTCCAGTTGCAGCTCGCGCTCTTGCCCTTCGGAGGCACGCGCTCCATGTCGAACTTCACGTAGTTGGAGACAAAAAGATCGAGCAAGCCGTCGCGGTTGTAGTCCACCCAGCAGCAGCCGGTTCCCCAGTGGTTACCGCCGTGTAACAGTCCGGCCTGCTTGGTCACGTCTGTGAAAGTCCCATCCCCGTTGTTGCGGTACAGGACATTTTCTCCCCAGTACGTGATAAAGATGTCCTCGAAGCCATCGTTGTTGAAGTCGCCAACCGTCACGCCTTCAGCCCAGCCGCTCTTCACCAGCCCGGCCTTTTCCGTAACATCGGTGAAGGAGCCGTCGCGGTTGTTCCGGTAGAGGCGGTTTGTCGTCCCGGCGGGCGCGCCGCCGAAGCGCGTGCCGTTGGGCACGAAGAGGTCCATCCAGCCGTCGTTGTCGTAGTCGATGAATGCGACGCCCGTCCCCATGCTTTCAACGATGTAGTCGAAACCCGTCGAGCCACCATAGATGAGCGGGCGGGTAAGGCCGGCCATCTTCGCAACGTTGGTGAAGCGCGCGTTGAAAGGCTTGCCGGAGGGCTTTCCTCTGGCGACGGACTTCACGCCCCGGCTGGCCATCTGCGCCACCGCGGGCAACCCCAGCAGCGTGAGTGCGCCTCTGCGGGAGATCTTGCTCACGGCCTGGCCTTCATGTTCTTCAACACCTCCAGGGCGTATTGGACGTCCTTGTCGGCGGGATTCAACTTCACGGCGGTCCGCAGTTCCGCCACTGCGCCAGCCGTGTCGCCGGACTGCGCCAGGATCAAGCCGAGATTCCGGCGCAGCGCCGCCTGGATGGCGCAATCCCCACAGGTCTCCACGGCCTTACGCAGATTCTCGACGGCCTTGGGCCACTGCTTCTCTTTCGCCGCGTCCAGGCCGAAATTCGAGAAGGCCCGCGCTTGTGTCACCGAGAGCTCTTCTTTTTTGAGTTCCCGGACGCGCTGCCCCAGTTGCGACGCCTCCTCCGATCCTCGGGAGGAGAGCAGTTTCAGCAGCGCGTATGCGGCCTGCGAGTTGTGCGGATTCAGCTTCAACGCCGTGCGCAGGTGAGTCTCCCCGTCCGCCGTCCGCCCCGTTTCGATCAAAGCTTGCCCCAGTTCCTGCTGCGCCACATCGTTCTTCGGCTCCGCCCTTGCCACCTTCTCGAGCAGTTGAGCCGCCTTCGCCGGCTCACCCAGCCGGGCCTCGGTCAATCCGAGCCGGTATGCAATCTGAAGGTCATCGGGACTCTGGCGAAAGGCGGCTTCCAACGCCGCGCGGGATTCCTCGTACCGCTTCAGGTCGTACAACGCCCGGCCCCGGTTGAGTTGGGCGGCCGTGAAACCGGGCGCGAGCCGCAACGCTTCGTCGAACGATTGGAGCGCCTCGCTGTGGCGTTCGGCTTCCGCCAGCGCGATTCCAAGATTCACAAGAGCTTGCGCCGAGTTCGGTTCGGCGGACTGTACCTGGCGGAATACATCGATCGCTTCGTCCCTCTGCTGCTGGCGGAGCAGGATCATTCCCTTCGCTGTGAGCGCGGCGGGATTGGCGGGCGTGATTTGCAGCGCCCTGTCTACAGCTTGAACGGCCTCGGTGTAGCGCTTCTGCCCGGCCAGAGTCAGTCCGAGGTTCAGGAGGTGTTTGGCGTCGCCCGGGTTGGCCTCGGCGGCTCGCCGGAAGTACTTCTCCGCCTCCGCCGCCTTGCCCTGCTGCTGGTAGAGCACGCCAAGGTTGCCGAGTGCCGCGGCGAAATCGGGCTTCAAGCGCACGGCGGCCAGCAGTTCCGCGATTGCCGCTTCCCGCCGCCCGGCGCCGATCAGGCGCGAAGACTCCTGGAAATGCCGTGCCGCCGCGGCGGCCAGCGGCTGTTCCACTTGAGCCAGAGCGGACCGCGCGTTCGCATCGCGCGGGTTCAGCCGGACGGCGGCGCGCAGTTGTTCGGCGGACCCGTCGGGATCACCCGCCTCACCGAGCGCAACACCGAGGTTGTAGCGGGATTCGAAGGAGGAAGGGTCGAGTCGAATCGCCTCGCGCAACGCGCTGATCGCGCAAGCCAGCTTCTTCTGCTCGATGTACCAGTAGCCAAGCGCGGAGTACGCCGGCGCATTCGGCCGGCGCGCGAGTTCCGCCTGCAAATCCGGGGGAGGCGTGCAAACCGGGGCCGCCTGAGCGAAGCCGCCGATAAAAAGGAGCGCGACTCCCGCGGTCATGCCATTCAACATAGCATCCGCCGGGAGCCGCGCTTCGTCCAGGGGGGTAGGGCTACCAGATGAACTTCGCGCCGACCTGCATGCTGCGTTCGCCGCTCGATCCAGTCACCTGGCCGAAGTTGAACGCCGAGAAGTTGGAAACGGGCGTGTTATAGATGGGCGTGTTCGTTGTGCCGTAAGTCTCCCAACGGAGTTCGAACCGCATGCGTTCATTGATCGGGAAGGATCGGAACAGGGAAGCGTCCAGACGCCTCAGCCAGTCCGGCCTCAGAATGTTTCTACCCGCATTGCCGTAAGTGTATGGCGCGGGCAGAGCAAATGCCGCCGTGTTGAACCATTTGGATCTGCTCGGATTGTCGATGTGCGAGTCGCCGACCACGTTCGGACGCATGTAGGTGTTCGGGTTTCCGATGTTCGCCAGATCGCCCGGAATCGTGATTGAGTATGGGTTGCTGTTGCGCAGTTGAAGGAGCCCGTTAATCTGCCACCCGCCGATGATGTAATCGATCACCTTGTTGTTGGTCGAGAGCTTCTTTCCCTTGCCAACCGGCAATTCATACGCCGCGCTGGCAACCAGGTTGTGAGGAACGTTGAAGGTCGACTGGCTGCGGCTGGAGTTCAGGTCATATTCGTTCTGCACCTGGCATCCTTCGACGCCAAAGAAACCGGAGCACGCGATGTCGATCGACTTGGAGTACGTGTAGTTCACCACGGCGCTCAAGCCGCCGGAAAACCGGCGCCGGTACGACATTTGCAGGGCGTTGTAGCTGCTGCGCCCAATGCTCTTGGCGAAATAGGTGGGCTTCATGTACGGGAAACGCATGCGGGCCGTGGGGTCACCCGGTCCGGGAGTGACCGCCGTGTTGCGCGCCGCTCCCAGGTCCAGCCGCCGGCCGCCCGACCCGACGTAGTCGATTTCGACGATTGTGGACGGCGAGAGTTCGTGCTGAATTCCGAAGTTGTACTGGATCGAATAGCCGTTCTGCCACGCCGGATCCATGTACCACCAGTTCATCTGCCAGGGCAGCGCGGGCGGCAGGTTCGTTGCGCCCAACCATTCGGCGTTCATCTTCACACCCGGAAACGGAGTCGCCGGTGTCGGGTTGTTAAGGTTTCCATACATCGTGGTGGCAACCATCGGCCAGTTGCCGCCGATGCCGCGCGCCGACTGGTAGACGCCCGCCCAGCTATCGAAGAAGACGCCGGCCGAAGTCCGGATGGCGGTCTTCGGGAACATGCGGTAGGCCAGTCCAACCCGCGGCCCCCACATGTTCGGGCTGCCGTTCATGATCCTCTCGCCGGGCGCCTGGATGACGTGCGCGGGCAGTTTGCCATCGGGCGTGGGAATGCACGGAGCCTTGCCGAGTGTGGCGCAGGAGCCGGGCACCTTCAACACCCAGTACTCGCCGGTATCGGTGTCCATGTTGCCGGTGTAGATATTGTTGTCTTCCACCTTGCCGAAAGCCGGGATCCACACGTAGTCGTAGCGGAGGCCGAAGTTGAC
>JADZCI010000345.1 GCA_020851655.1 Bryobacterales bacterium | reverse complement strand
TCGTATGCGGACGGAGAACGCGCGCCGAAACTCGTGCCGTAGTTGAAATCCATGGTGACGGGGCGGAGCTTCATACCCGCGCCCGGATGCTTGGATGAAAAGCGCAGCGAGATGCCTTCCTCGGGTTGAATGCGCAGCACGAGCAGGTTGGGCCAGGTGGCCGGGCTGTCTCCGGCATCGCCGTCGGACTGGAACATGGCGAGGGGCGCGGAATTGAACTGGATGGCGATATCGGTCGTGCGTTTGGGGAGACGCTTGCCCGTCCGGATGTAGAACGGGACGCCGGCCCAGCGCCAGTTTTCGACAAACAGGGTGACGGCGGCGTAGGTATCGGTCTGCGCGTCCGGCTTGACGCCGTGTTCCTGGCGGAACCCCGGCAATTGATTTCCGCCCACCTGCGCCGGGCCGTATTGTCCGGCGACGGCGTGGGTGAGCACATCATCGGGCTTCATCACCTTCAAGGCGCGCAGAAGTTTGGCGCGCTCGTCGCGCACCGCGTCCGGTTCGTAGGCCGCCGGGGGTTCCATCGCCATCGTCGCCAAGACCTGCAACATATGGTTCTGAATCATGTCGCGAAGCGCGCCGGCCTCCTGGTAATACGCGCCGCGGCCTTCGACGCCGATCGACTCGGCGGCGGTAATCTGAACGTGGTTGATGTAGCGGCGGTTCCAAATCGGCTCAAAGATGACGTTGCCGAAGCGGAAGGCCAGGATGTTCTGGACGGTTTCTTTGCCCAGGTAGTGATCGATGCGGTAGATTTCCCGCTCGTCGAAGTAGTGCCGGAGTTCCTGGCTCAACTGGCGCGCGCTGGACAGATCGTGGCCGAAAGGCTTCTCGACGATCAGGCGGCGCCAGGCATTGGCGTGGCCTTCGGGAGCGCGGTTCAGGCCGGCCTGTCCCAACCCGGCCGCGATCTGCGAATACTGGCTGGGCTGAGTCGAGAGATAAAAGAGGACGCTTCCGTCGGTCTGGCGCTGGCTGTCGACCGCGGCGATCGTTTCGCCGAGGCGTTTGTAAATGCCGGCGTCGTTGACATCGCCCGCCATGTAGAAGAGGCCGCGCTCAAACTCGTTCCAGAGATCCATTTCGAACGGTGAGTTCTCAAGGAATTCCTGAACCGATTCGCGCATCTTGTCGCGAAACTGCTGGTCGCTGAGGGCGGTCCGCGAGATGCCGACCACGGAGAAGCCGGTGGGCAGACGCCGTTCATAGGCCAGCCGGTAGAGCGCGGGGATCAGTTTGCGCCGGGTCAAATCGCCATGGGCGCCGAAGATCACCAGAATGCATGGAGAGACGGGCTTTTGAAAACGAAGCGGGTCCTCCATGGGGTTCGCCACAAACATGCCCTTCACCATAGCACGCGGCGCATGGGTTACTATGAAAGTTCCCGCCGCGTAACGTTTCCAAATCTACATGCCCACTGCGAACAAAAAAGTTCTGGCTGTTGTCGATGACTTGTTTTTTGTCGTCAAGATCAACGATATGGCGAAGCGAAATGGCTTTCAGATCGAGTTCTTGAAGTCCGAGAAGGACGTGCTTGAGAAAGCCCTGGAGAATCCCGCTTTGATCATTTTCGACCTGAACTCGACGTCGGTGAAGCCCGTGCCGCTGATCTCAAAATTGAAGTCGGACCCGGCCACCAAGGGCATCAGCATCATATCGTTTGTGTCGCACGTGCAGGGCGAGCTAAAGCAGCAGGCTCAGGATGCGGGCTGCAACATGGTGCTGGCGCGCTCGGCGTTTTCGACCAACCTGGCGCAGATCTTCAAGCGGCATTCCAGCTCGTTGTAAGGGCGACGAGCGACTCCAACTTGCGCCGCGCCGCGCCGGAATCGATGGACTCGCAGGCGATGGCGGCGGCGTCTTTGAGGTTCGAGGCCTTGCCCGCGGCCAGCAGCGCCACGGCGGAATTGGCCACGACGATGTCGCGATAGGCGCCGGGCCGGCCGCTCAGCACGCCGCGGGCGATATCGCGATTCGATTCGGGACCTTCGCCGCGCAGTTCATCGAGGGTGGCGCGCCGCAGACCGAAATCCTCGGGCGTCACGGTCCACGAATCCGTCGCGCCGGGCGTGATGCTGAGCAGTACGGATGGACCCGTGGTGCTCACTTCATCCAAGCCGCTGTCGCCGTGAACCACAAATCCGCGCCGCAACCCGAGTTCAGCGAGCGCGGCGGCGAGGAGCGCGGCGGTCTGAAGCGACGGCGCCCCGGTCAGTTGCACGTTGGCGCCGGCGGGGTTGACGAGAGGTCCGAGCAGGTTGAACGCCGTACGGGTCCGCAACTCGGACCGGACTACGGCGGCGTGGCGCATGGCGGGGTGGAGAATGGGCGCGTATAGGAAGCCGATTCCGGTTTCGCGGATACAGCGGCCCATCTGGTCCGGACGCAAGTCGATGCGGGCGCCGAGGGCTTCCAACACATCGGCGGAACCGCAGCGGCTGGTATGAGACCGGTTGCCGTGCTTGGCCACGCGCACGCCCGCCCCGGCGATGACGAAGGCGGCAATGGTAGAGACGTTGAGAGTAGACTGGCCGTCGCCGCCGGTGCCGCAGGTGTCCAGGAGCGGTTCGTCGAGCGGCCCGGGGTCGACGCGAATCATGTTGTCGCGCATCGCGGTGGCAAGACCGCAGAGTTCCTCCACGGTCTCGCCCTTCATCCTCAGAGCGACGGCGAAGGCGGCGATCTGGGCGGCGGTCGCACCGCCGTGGAGGATCACCAACATCGCCTCATGAGCCTCGGACGCCGGGAGGGACTCCTTGTTCATGAGCCGGTGCAAGTAGGGCAAAAGTGACATGTTATAGTGGGAGTTTCCGGCTTTACCAACGAGCCTAGCACAACGCTAATCCTATGAAAATCCATGAGTATCAGGCCAAGGAGATCCTGGCCAAATACGGAGTGCCTGTCCCTCGGGGCCGCCGGGCGCTGACGGTGGAAGAAGCCCGCAACGTGGCCCGGGAACTGGGCGGCAAGGTGGTCGTCAAAGCGCAGATTCACGCCGGCGGACGGGGTAAAGGTGGCGGTGTCAAACTCGCTGCCGGAGAGGAGGCGGCGGCCGAGTCGGCCTCCAAGATCCTGGGGATGACGCTGGTCACGCACCAGACGGGACCGGAAGGCCGCCTGGTCAAAGCGCTGCTGGTTGAAGAGACGCTGCCCATCGAGAAAGAACTGTACCTGGGCATCGTTCTGGATCGCGCCGTGGGAAAGCCGGTTGTGATGGCGTCTTCGGCGGGCGGCATGGAGATTGAAGTGGTGGCCGCCAAGACTCCTGAGCTGATTCTCAAAGAGACGATCGAGCCCGGCTTGGGGCTAAGCGCGTGGCAGGCGCGCAAGCTGGCGTTTGGGATTGGGATTCCGGCGGCGAGCGTGGGCGCGGCGGTGAAGACCATGACCGCCCTGGTTCGCGCCTATCTCGAAATGGACATGTCTCTGGCCGAGATCAACCCGCTGGTGCTCACCGCCGGCGGGCGCGTGGTGGCGCTCGACGCCAAGGTGAATTTCGACGACAACGCCTTGTACCGGCACAAGGAAGTAGGCGAACTGCGCGACCTGAACGAAGAAGATCCGCTTGAAGTGGAAGCGTCGAAGTACGGGCTCAACTACATCAAGCTGGACGGCAACGTGGCCTGCATGGTAAACGGCGCGGGTCTGGCGATGGCCACCATGGACATCATCAAGTACGCGGGTGGAAGTCCGGCGAATTTTCTGGATGTCGGCGGCGGCGCCAACCAGGAACAGATCAAGAACGCGTTCCACATCCTGCTGGCCGATCCCAACGTGAAGGCGGTGCTCATCAACATCTTCGGCGGCATTTTGCGCTGCGACACGCTGGCGAGCGGCGTGGTGGCGGCGGCGCGGGAGTTGAACGTCCAACACCCCATCGTGATTCGCATGGAAGGCACCAACGTCGAACTGGGCCGCCGGATACTCAAGGAATCCGGCTTGAACTTCACCGTAGCCGAGGGCATGAAGGACGCCGCCGAAAAAGTCGTGGCGCTGGCCGGGTAGAGGAAAATCGATATGAGTATTCTGGTCAACAAGAACACCCGGGTACTGGTGCAGGGCTTCACCGGCAAGGAAGCCAGCTTTCACGCGCAGCAGATGATCGCCTATGACACGAATGTCGTGGGCGGGGTTACGCCGGGCAAGGGCGGGCAGACGCACATGGACCGGCCGGTGTTCGACACGGTTGCCGAAGCGGTGAAGCGCACCGGCGCCAACGCATCGGTGATCTTTGTGCCGCCGCCGTTTGCCGCCGATGCCATCATGGAAGCCGCCGATGCGGGTCTGCCGCTGGTGGTGTGCATCACCGAAGGCATTCCGGCGCTGGACATGGTGCGCGCCTGGCAGTTTCTGCAAGGCGGGAACACGCGGCTGATCGGACCCAATTGCCCCGGTATCATCACCCCTGGCGAGTGCAAGATCGGCATCATGCCGGCGCACATTCACAAGCCTGGTCCGGTGGGCGTGGTGTCGCGCTCCGGCACGTTGACGTACGAAGCCGTCGGCCAACTCACGCACCTGGGCATCGGACAGTCCACCTGCATTGGCATCGGCGGAGACCCGATCATCGGCACCAACTTCATCGATGCGCTGCGGCTGTTTAACGAAGACCCGGCGACGGAAGCCATCATCATGATCGGCGAAATCGGCGGCAACGCGGAAGAGAACGCGGCGGCATTTGTGAAGGCCAACGTCAAGAAGCCGGTGGTGGGTTTTATCGCGGGCCAGACCGCGCCTCCGGGAAGGCGTATGGGCCATGCCGGCGCGATCATTTCCGGCGGTTCGGGCAAGGCGTCCGACAAAATCGCGGCGATGGAAGCGGCGGGCATCACGGTGTGCCCGACGCCCGCCGGCCTGGGCGACCGGGTGAAAAGCAAGCTCTAAGGAATCAAAGTGAATCGAACTTTCGCCATCATCAAACCCGACGCGGTGGCCGCCGGCAACATCGGCGGCATCGTCAATCTGATCGAAAAGAACGGGTTCAAGATCATCGCCATGCGGATGCAACACCTCACGCGGAAAGAAGCCGAGGGCTTCTACGCGGTCCACAAGGGCAAGGGCTTTTACGACGAGCTAGTGGTTTTCATGACCGAGAGTCCGGTGGTGCTGCTTGCCTTGGAGCGCGAGGACGCCGTGGCGAAATGGCGCGAGGTGATGGGCGCCACCAATCCGGCCAATGCGGCCGCGGGCACCGTGCGCAAGCTGTACGCGTCCAGCATTGGACGCAATGCCGCGCACGGCTCGGATTCGGACGAAAATGCCGCTATCGAGCTCGCGTACTTCTTCCGCACGTCGGAACTCAATTAGAACCGCTTGGGCCGGGTAAGCGAGTCTACTTTGTCCGCTTCAGCCGCAGGACCGCGCCTAGCGCGAGAATCCCGGCGGCGGTGAGATAGAAAGCGCCCGGCTCGGGCGTCACCGTGGCCGTGTAGACGCTGGGCACTCCACCTTGTGCGGCGGCGGCGGCTCCGAAATCGGAATAAGCAGTGACCGGGAACGTCCCCAACTTGAGCAGCGGCGCCGACTCCGGACCGCTGTAGAGCCGTTCCTCGCTGGTGAAATAGAGCACCCCGCCCATCACGAAGGCGCCTCCGGGACCCGTTATTCCGATACCGAAGAAATCCATCTCGGCCATCAAGAGGAGCTGTATCTCTTGGGTGATGGACTGCCCCTGATAGGTAATCGTCGCGGGACCGAGAAGGAGGAATCCAACACCGTCCAAGTAATCCTCGGGGACTGGATTCTGGGTGGTTGCAAACCGGATGGTCAATTCACTATCGTCGACGGCCGTCTGCAAAAACACGTTGACCGGTCCGGCCAGAACCGGAAGAGATACCACTAGCAACAGCAGCACGGTCCGGATGGTTAGGCGGGCTAGTCTACTTGTCATAATTGTTCCTCACAAATTGATATCGATTGCCTTACAAGGTACAAATGTTTATCACATACTTCCGGCTTCGCGTCAAGCTAAATCCGCCCGGTTAGCGTACGCGGACGAGAGCTTCGGTCCAGGAGCGCAAGTCAAAGGGTCCAAAAGCGATGTCCGCGGTGAGGACATGCAGTCCTGGCGCGCCTGCTGTAAGGTCAACGGCGGCATGTCCTTCACTGGCTGGAGGGATTCTGACGGTCCCGGTACTGGACTGACTGGACCAACCTTGCGGCAAGTTCCAACTTACACGGAAGTCCCGCGCGGTGTCCGAGTGGTTGAAGATCCGCAACTCGAGACGCAGGGCGCCGCCTTGGCTGGCCTCGGCCGCATAGGGATAGAAGCGCGCCCAGGATTCGTCCACGGCAAAATCGGCGCCCGGCAAGGGAGTAAGTTGGGCTAACCAGTCCGCTCTTTGGCGCGCGGCGCGGCGCATGTAATCGATGTTCGCTTTCGAGTATCGGAACATCGGGTCCACGTGCTGGTTGATCACCCAGTCGCGCGCGAATTGGTCAAGCAGATTAAGGCAGTAGCGGTACCCCATGCCTTCGCGGACAAAGTCGCGGTTTTGCAGGCAGTAGTCGTCCATGCCGGCGGGGGTAAATGAATCGCCGGCAAAGAAAAGCGCGTCTCCTTCAGGCGGCGACACACGGAGGCCGCCGTGGTAGAGCGTCTGGCCGGGAAACTCGTAGAATTGCAGTTCGAACTCGTGCCAGCGCATCGATTCCCGGTCGCGCCGGGCCGAGAGGCGGGTAATCGGGTTGAGCGTGAGGCACGGCATACGATAGCTGGCGGGGTTCTCCAGGATGTCCTTCATGCCGGCGATTGCGTTGACCGGCGCGTCAAAGGCGTTGGAGACGTTCTGTACGTAGTCGGTGTGGTCATCGTGATAGTGCGTGACCCAGATTCCTTCGAGACGCTTGAATCTTCCGGCGGCGCGCAGTTTCTCGAGCTCGGCCTGGATGTTCCGGTAACCCCCGTCGACGAGGAACGCGGCGCCGGAGCGGGACAGGATGAGGCGTGAGTTGGAAATCGCCAGGACCCACTCCGGCAGGCGGCGCTCTTCGGCGAAAGGCATGACTTCCTCGACGCCCTCGGTGAGTCCCGAAACACGAGCACGCTGGCGAAGGCTTTCGTAGCCCCAGTACCAGCGGAGCGCGTCGGTGGAAAAGTGGCTTTGCAGGATTGCCTTGAGGCGGGAAACGAGGGCGCCGGTGGCCTGTTGCGGGTTGAAGATGACCGGACCGCGCGCAGGAATTATGACGTCCGGCTTGGCGGCGGCGATGCGGCTGAGACTGGCGATCAGCGCGCCCGAGCGCGCCGCGTAACCGTGGTAGCCTCGCGTCTTGGTTTCCGGGATGGCTTCCTGGAGGCTGTACAAGTCAAGCAACTGGCCGTCGCCGTAGATCAGGTCCCCGGTGAAGGCGATCCGCTTTCCGCCGGTTTCAAGCAGGTACGATACCGCGCCGGGCGAGTAGCCGGGGGTATCCAACACCTCGAACCGGAAACCGC
>JADZCI010000344.1 GCA_020851655.1 Bryobacterales bacterium | reverse complement strand
TGGTCGAAATCCTGGAGCGCGGGCTGGATCTATCCCCGGTGCACGAGGTTCTGATCGAAGAAAGCGTGCTCGGCTGGAAAGAATTTGAGCTTGAGGTGGTGCGCGACCTGGCCGACAACGCCATCATCATTTGTTCGATTGAAAACTTCGATCCGATGGGTGTGCACACCGGCGATTCGATCACCGTGGCCCCAGCCCAAACCCTGACGGATCGCGAGTACCAGGTCATGCGCGACGGCGCGCTGGCATGCCTCCGCGAAATCGGAGTCGACACAGGCGGTTCAAACGTACAGTTCGCCATCAATCCTGAAGACGGGCGCATGGTGATCGTCGAAATGAACCCGCGCGTGTCGCGCAGTTCAGCGCTGGCATCGAAAGCCACCGGATTTCCGATCGCCAAGATCGCGGCCAAACTGGCAGTGGGTTACCGGCTAGACGAGATCAAGAACGACATTACCAAGGTCACGCCGGCCTGTTTCGAGCCGACGATCGACTACGTGGTCGTCAAAATACCGCGCTGGCAATTCGAGAAGTTCCCTGGCTCGGACCCGGTTCTCACCACCCAGATGAAGTCGGTCGGGGAGGTGATGGCCATCGGCAGGACGTTCCGCCAGGCTCTCAACAAGGGGATTCGCGGTCTTGAGACCGGCAAGGCGTCAAACTCCGTCGTCTACGACGAGAGCTTGATCGCACAGCGGTTGATTACACCAACCCCGGAGCGGCTTGGCTACATCCGCTTTGCGTTCGAAAAGGGCTACACGGTTGAAGAGGTCTTCGAGATGACCAAAATCGATCCGTGGTTTCTGAAACAGGTCCGGGACGGCGTGCTATTTGAGCGGGAATTGGGAGGGATCGGGCTCGACAATGCCGAGCCGAGCCACTTCAGGAAGGCGAAGCGCGAAGGAATCTCAGACAACAAACTGGCGCGCATGTGGCATGTGGAACCCTCCCAAATCCGCCAGCGGCGCAAACAGCTTGGCGTCCAGGCAGTATTCAACCGGGTGGACACGTGCGCCGCGGAGTTCGAGAGCTTTACACCGTATCTGTACTCCAGCTACGAGTTCGCCTGCGAAGCCGAGCCATCCAGCCGCAAGAAGGTGATGATCCTCGGAAGCGGTCCAAACCGCATCGGCCAAGGCATCGAGTTCGACTACTGCTGCTGCCACGCTTCGTTCTCCTTGCAGGAGTTCGGCGTCGAGTCGATCATGGTGAACTGCAACCCGGAGACCGTCTCCACCGACTACGACACCAGCGACCGGCTGTATTTCGAACCTCTGACTCTGGAAGAGGTCCTCAACATCTACGACACCGAGAAACCGGACGGGGTCATTGTGCAATTTGGCGGGCAGACGCCGCTCAACCTGGCCTTGCCGCTGAAACAGGCCGGCGTTCCGATCATCGGGACCCAACCCGAAAACATTGACTTGGCCGAGGATCGCAAACTCTTCGGCAAGCTGCTTGCGGACCTCGACATTCCTTCGCCGGATTGGGGAACGGCAACGAGCATCGAAGAGGCGTGCGAGACGGCGCGGCGTCTCGGGTTTCCGGTGCTGATCCGGCCCAGCTATGTGCTGGGCGGACGCGCCATGACGATTGCTTACGAGGAAGCAACCGTACGCCGCTACATGCAGGAAGCCGTCACCTTTTCGCAATCCCGCCCGGTGCTTGTCGACCGGTTTCTCGAGGATGCCATCGAAGTGGACGTCGATGCTCTTTCCGACAGCGAGGACGTTCTCATCGGAGGGATCATGGAGCACATCGAAGAGGCCGGCGTGCACTCGGGCGACAGTTCCTGCGTCCTTCCGCCAACCTCTTTGAGCGCCGCGGAGATCGCCACGATCGAAGACTACACAATCCGGTTGGCGCGCGCGCTGAAAGTGGTCGGGCTGATGAATGTTCAGTACGCGTTGAAAGACGGAAAAGTCTACGTGCTTGAGGTCAACCCGCGCGCCTCGCGTACCGCGCCGTATGTAAGCAAAGCGACCGGAGTGGCGCTGCCCAAAGTGGCGGTGGGCCTTATGCTCGGCTCCAAGCTGAAGGATCTGGCACATCTCACCGGTGGTCTTTCACACGGCCGCTTGCCCGTGCCGCAGTTCTTCGTCAAGTCGCCGGTGTTCCCGTTCGCGAAGTTTCCAGGCGTTGATCCGGCTCTTGGACCGGAGATGCGCTCGACGGGCGAGGTCATGGGAGTCGGGGACAATTTCGGAGAGGCGTTTGCGAAAGCGCAGCGCAGCGCGGGGACTCCGTTGCCTTCGGAAGGCACGGTTTTCTTCAGTGTCAACGACCGGCACAAACAGGAAGCCATCGAACTGGCGCGGAAATTTTCAGCCCTCGGTTTCAAACTCGCGGCGACGCGAGGCACCGCCTCGGTGCTGCAGGCAGCGGGTCTCAAGGTGAAGACCATCTTCAAAGTCAACGAAGGCCGGCCAAACGCCGTCGACTTGATGAAAGCGGGCGCCCTGGACCTGGTCATCTATACGACGACCGGAGCACACTCCTTCAGCGACGAGCGGGCCATCCGGCGTACGGCCGTGCAGTGGCGCGTTCCGTGCATCACAACGCTCAGCGGCGCCAAGGCGGCGGCGGAGGCGGTGGCCAGCCGCAAACGGGACCCGATTCGAGTGTGGAGCCTGCAGGAAATTCACAGCCGCGAAGCCACGGCGGCGCAATAAGATTTCACGCCTGTACGTGTTGCCTGTGCTGGAAGAGCGTGATTCCGGCAATTCCGGCCGCGCCCGCCGCAACGCAGGCGGCGGCGTTCCCGTCCGTCACGCCGCCCAATGCGTAGACGGGAATCGGCGAACGCCGGCAGAATTCGGAAAGTTTTTCCATCCCTTGCGGCGGACCGTACTGCTTTTTGGAAGGGGTGTCAAATACGGGGCCGAACACCGCGAAATCGGCGGCATCATCCATGTCGCTCCAATCATGGCAGGAGAT
>JADZCI010000343.1 GCA_020851655.1 Bryobacterales bacterium | reverse complement strand
TCCATTAAGAGGTTTACCGCGCTGTTCGAGCCGCTCATAATTCTTGTGTTGGGTGTTTTGGTCGGCGTGCTGATCCTGAGTATGCTGCTGGCCATCACGAGCATCAACGAAATCGCCGCGTAATACGGCTTAGGAAGGTTCGAGACACATATGACTGGAGACAAGCGGGCGAGCCGGCGGAGACGCCAGGCGGGCATCACGCTCATCGAAATGCTGGTGGTGATGACGATCATCGCCCTGTTTGCGGCGCTGGTTGCCCCACGCATGTTGAGCAAAAGCGATACGGCGAGGGTGACGGCCGCACGGACGCAAATCAACAACTTTATGACCGCGCTGGGCGCCTACAAGTTGGATACGGGCGTGTTTCCTTCAACCGAGCAGGGGTTGCAGGCGCTGCGCGAGAAACCGCAGAACGTGAACAACTGGCAAGGGCCGTACCTGCCGCAGGAGATCCCGGTGGATCCGTGGGGCCGTCCCTACACCTACAAGTACCCCAGCGAACATGGCGATGAGCCCGAGATCATTTCGCTGGGCGCCGACGGCCAAGCCGGCGGAGAGAAGTTCAACGCCGACGTCGTCAGTTGGAAGAGCCAATAGCCGTGAGACACCCGCGCGGCATCACGCTCCTGGAAATGCTGGTTGTCCTGGCGCTGGTGTCGCTGCTGGCCGGAATCTCGTTTCCCGCGGTTACGGCGGGGTTGGAATCGCTCCGGCTGCGTTCCGCCGCCGATGAAGTGGTCAGCTTTCTGTATACCGGCTTGACCTTTGCCGAACGCCGCGAACAGGTCATGGAACTTCGCATCTCGCGCACGGCCAACGAACTGTCGTTCCGCAATGCTCCCGGTGATTTTCGCCGCACGCTCCATCTGCCCGAATCCATCGCCATTTCACGCGTCGAACCGTCGCCGGCCGGCGAACAAGCGGCGGAATCGAGCGTGATGCTCTACCCGGGAGGCTCGTTTCCGGCCGTGAGCATCGAACTGACAAACCGCCGGGGCGCCCGCCGCGTGGTTCGGATCGACCCGGTTAGCGGTGTGCCGGTGGTAGAGTCGCCCAGCGCCGCGCCGGAGGGAGAGCCGCGTTGAAACATCGTGGATTCACGCTGCTCGAAGTGCTGGTTGCGACCGTCATCATGGCGGTCGCCGTAACCGCGCTGATGAGCAACCTGACCACGTCGCTGAACAACGCCGCCAAGCTGACCGAGTATGACCGCCTGACCGTGCTCGCGCGGCGCAAGATGGACGAACTGCTGGCGGCGCGCAACCTGCCCAGGTCTGTGCCGTTTAACGGCGGCTTTGATCCGGCGGCCTCGGGCGGTATGAATTGCGGCTGGCAGGCGCGGCTATCGGGGTTCGAGGCTCCGCCGGGCGCCGGACCGGGCGCGCGGGCTCTGGAACGCATCGAACTCGAAGTGTGGTGGATGCGCGGCCAGGACCGGCGGTCCATCCGGCTGGAAGCGTTCCGTCCGGGAGTGCTGGCCGCGGGAGACGTCCCGGCGGCGGGTGGATTGCGATGAGCCGGCGCCAACGGCCACGAGGCGTCACGCTCATCGAGTTGCTGATCGCCATCACGCTGGTGAGCCTGCTCGCCACCGGGTTGTTGTTTGCGATGCGCGTGGGGATCAACGCCATGGAGAGCGCCAACCGGCGAGTGATGACCAATCGCAAGACGCTGGGCGCACACCGGATCCTGGAGCAGCAGGTCGCCGGATTTATGCCGGTGCCGGTGCAGTGCCGTACGCAGAACGGGCAGCCCGGCGGAAAGATGCCGCTGTTCCAGGGCGCCGCGGGGGTGATGCGCTTTGTTTCGAGCTACTCGCTCCAGGAAGCCTCGCGGGGCATACCGCGAATCCTTGAATACTTCATCATCGCCGGAGACCAGGGTCTGGGCGTGCGCCTGGTGGTGAACGAGATTCCATACACCGGACCGGTTGGCGCCGGGATGATGTGTTCGCTTGGACCGCCCGATCCGGCCAGCGGCGGTTCGATCATGCGCTTTCCGCAGCCGGAGGCGCGGCGCGGGACGTTTGTCCTGGCGGACCGCCTGGCGATGTGCCGCTTCTGGTACGAGGAGCCGCCGCCCCCGGGAACTCCTCCACAGGTCCCGACACGCTGGGTTCCCATCTGGAAGAACGCGGGCGAGTGGCCGAGGAGCATCCGGATCGAGATGGCGCCGCTCGACCAGGATCCGTCGCGGGTGCAACCGATGACCTTCACCGCCCCGGTCCACATTACACGGCAACCGGGCGATGCGAGCGAGATCAAGTATTGATGAGCGGCAGACGCCAAGGCGGATCAGAGCGGCGCGGCGGCGCGCTTCTGGCGGTGCTGTGGCTGTCAGCCGCCTTGACGGCGATCGCCTTCAGTGTGGCCGTCTCGGTCCGCGGCGAGATTGCGCGCGCCGAGACCTCGCTCGACGGTCTAAAAGAGTACTACCTGGCGTCCGGGGCCTTGGAGCGCGCTTTGCTCTACATGCTTTGGGGTGGCGGCGCGCGCAATCCGGATGGCACGGCCCGCTATTGGGAGCGCGGCCAGCCTGTCATCCGGCTTCCATTTCCAACGGGCGAAGCCATTGTCGAGATCGTGCCGGAAGGCGCCAAGCTCAACGTCAACACGATTACGCAGTTGGAGCTGTCGCGGCTGCTTCAGGCGCTGGGTCTGGACGCGCTGCGGGTTCAACAGGTTACGGAAGCGATCATTGATTGGCGCTCGCCCGCCCCCGGCGGCCAAAGCCTGTTTGACGCGGAATATCTGGGACGATTTCCGTCTTTTCGGGCGCCCCACGCGTCTCTAGAACAGATTGAGGAACTTTTGTTGGTGCGTGGCGTCACTCCCGACTTGTTTTATGGCCGTTATGACCGGACGCCTGATGGCGGCCTGATTCCGCGCGCCGGCTTGAGGGACTGTTTGACGGTTTATCCTTCTCCAACACCGTTAGACATCAATTCAGCCGAACCTGAGGTGATGCGGGCGGTGGGTGTCGATCCGCAAGGCATAGAGACCGTGCGAACCTTGCGCATGCGAGCGCCCATCCGCCCGCAACAATTTGGCAGCCTGGCGCCGGTGCTCGGGCCCGCTTTCTCGCGCTTTGGAATCGGCGGCAGCAATACCTACACACTGCGCGCCACAGCCCGGCTCAACCGCCCCGACGGAAAACTGTCAGACTCGCGGCGTTCCGTGGCGATGACCGTGGTCCTCAGGCAATCCGAAGATCCCGAGCTTTACCAAGTGCTGCGCTGGTACGACAACGCCGCGGGACGCCCGCTGCGCTACGAGATATGGTCACACTGAACCAGAACTGGCGCACGTGGTTCGCCTTTGGTTCCGGCGTGGGCATCGTGATTACGGCCGAGCGCCTCGAGGTGATGGTGGTGCGGGTGCGGCCCGATGGCCCGCGCTTCACCGCGGCGGCCGTGATTGAAGGTTACAGCCACCGGCCGGCCGCCGAGTGGGGCGCCGAGTACCTGGCCTTTCTGACCCGGCACGGACTGGCGCACGCCGCCGCACTCGCCTTGTTGCCGCGCGGGGATGTGATCCTGCGCACGATTTCGCTCCCCGCGGTCGAAGACGAGGATGCCGCCGCCGCCATCGGGTTTCAGCTCGATTCGCTTCACCCTTATCCCGAAGAGGAAGTGTACTTCGACTGGCGCCGCGTGCCGGGCACCGGCGATTTCGTGGTGGCCATTGCGCTCAAGCAGAAGGTCGATCATTACACGGTGCTGTTTGAGGAAGCGGGCATCCGCCTGAACGGCTTCAGTGTCTCGGCCGCATCGATTCATCGATCTCTGCGCCTGTTCGGCCGCCCTCCGGCCGATGGCTTTCTGGCGCAGGTGGGTCCGGGCGAGTTCTATGGTGAAAGTCCGGCCAAGCGCGCGTTCTCAGCGATGGTGGAGCCGCCCGGGGCTGTTTCCGGCGCGCTGGCCGAGCTACGGCTTGCGCCCGAAACCGAACCGCTTCCGCTCGCTGATCTCCTGCCGCCGTTACGGCTCGTTCCTGAGGACTTCGACAGGGTGAGCTGGGCGCTGCCCTATGCGGCTTCGCTCGCCTCGAGCGCTCCGCACCTGGGGACGCCGCTCAACCTGCTTCCCGAGGCCAAGCGCGCGGGGCAATCGCGGGCGCATTACATTCCGACAGCCGTGCTCGCGGTGTTGCTGGCCGCCGCCGGATTGATTCTGGCCCTTCAACGGCCCTGGCAGGACCGGCAGTATTTGGGGCTGCTCAAAGCTGAAATCGCCAGGATCGAGCCGGTGGCGCGAAAAGTGGAGGCGCTCGACAAACAACTTCGAGTGACCGCCGCCCGCGCGCGCCTGCTCGATGAGTTTCGCGCCAGACCCAAAACCGATCTCGACCTGCTGCTGGAACTCACGCACCTTCTCAAGCCGCCGACGTATTTGCAGGGGATGGAGATTACCCGCACCAGCGCGACGATTGTGGGCGAAGCGGAACAGGCCGAAGGGCTGTTGAAGGTGTTGGACACCTCGCCGCTCATCGGCGGCTCCGAGTTTGCCATGCCGATTTCGAAGGCGGGAAACCTGGAAACCTTCCGGATCCGGATGAGCCGTGAGGGCGCGCGTTGAAGGTCTCACGCGATTCCAAACGGGACCGCCGGGCGCTGGCGCTCTTGGGCGTTGTGGCGATCCTCGTGATGGCGTATATGTATTGGCCGGAGAGCGATTCCACCACTGTGGTCGCGGCCGGCGCCGATTCGATTCCCGTAGCCGAGCGGCGGCTTTCCCGGATGCGCCAGCTTGCCGTAGCCGTGCCGGCCAGACAGCAGGCGCTCCAGGAAGCGGCCGGAGAACTTGGCAAGCGTGAGAAAGGGCTCATTCTGGCGGACACCGCCAACCAGGCGCAAGCCCGTCTGCTCGAAATTCTGCGGCGGTTGGCGCGCGCTCAGGGCGTCGAAATCCGCGGCGTGGAACTGGGCCAGCCCAAGCCGTTCGGGGACGACTACGGCGAAGTGGCGATCACGGTCATGCTCGGAGCGCGAATCGAGCAGATCGTCAACCTGCTGGCCGACTTGCAATCGCAGCCGGAGTTGATCGGCACGAGCGATATTCAATTAACCGGCGCATCGGAGAAGCAGAAGATCACGAGCGCCCGCATGACGATTTCCGCGCTGGTTCCCAGGAAGTTGATTCCGGAAAAGAAAGGGCCATTCTTTTGACCCGCCGGTTGTGGCTCATCAACCTGTTGATGTTGGCGCTGCTGGTGGCGGCGGTGTGGCAGATGCGCAAGAACTATCTCAGCGGTCAGGCGCGCGAGCAGGCGTTTCTCAACCAGAAGGCGAAAGCGGAACCGACGATTGTGGCCGCGGTGCCTCCACCGCCCGCGCCTTCCGCGGCCGCACAGTACATCGACGTGGCTTCGCAGTTGCTCCTGTCGAAGGATCGCAACCCGAACGTGGTGGTTGAAGTAGCCGCGCCGAAGGTCCCGCCGCCTTTCCCGCGGTTCTACGGAGCGATGGATTTTGGCGACGGCGTTCGCGTCGTGCTGTCTGAGAAGTCCGGCGCGCAACAAAAATCGTACAAAATCGGCGACTCGATCGGCGATTTCAAGATCATAGCCGTCTCTCGTGCAGGGATCGATTTCGAATGGGATGGCAAGACGCTTTCGGCCAGCATGGCGGATCTCCGGGACGCCACGCCGGTCGTGCAGGAACCAACGCCGCAGGCGGCCACCGCGCAAACGCAGGCGCGGAGCGGCCCGGTGGCGATCGTCGGCGGCAGCCCCACCAAGCCCGGCATCGACATCGCCGCCGACACCAAGGCATGCCAGCCGGGCGATACTTCCCCGGCGGGCTCCGTTCAGGATGGCTACCGCAAGGTCGTGACACAAAGCCCGTTTGGCGGTTCGTGCCGCTGGGAGCGGATCCGATGAATTTTCTATTTGAGGTGAATGAATGAAACTCGCTGGAGTTTTCCTGGGGGCCGCGCTGGCCGCGCCGGGAGTTTGGGCCGCGCAACCGCAGGCGGCCAAGACGCAAGCCTCCGCGCCGCGAGCCGTCGAACTGCCCGCTGGCGCGGAAAAAGTACGCGATGGAGTTTGGAAGGCGAAGGACAAGGACGGCAAGACCTGGTTCTATGCCAGAACTCCGTTCGGCTATTCGCGCAGCGCCGAGGATCCGGAAGCCGCATCGAGCCCGGCTCAGACGGAGCAACTTGTGCTGGTCACCGCTATCGACGGCAACACGGCGCGCTTCGAACGCCCCACACCATTCGGCGGCGCACGCTGGACGAGGAAGTTAAGCGAACTCACGGACGAAGAGAAGGCGGCGGTCGACCAGTATAAGGCGAAACAGTCTTCGAGGAAGGAATAGTCCCGATGAATGCTCGCGCGTACTGGTGTTTGATTCTCGCCCTGGCGGTAGTGCAAGCGGAGCTTGCGGCGGCTCAGCCACCAGTCGTGCCCCCGCCGGGATTCGGCCCCAAGGTTGAGTATCAGGCGCCGAAGCCGGAGACACCGGTCCAACCGGCGCCGCCGCCGGCGGCGGCCAAGCCAGCAGAGGCGCAGAAGCCGGCCCCATCGCCGCTCCAGGCAGCGTCCGATACGGGTTCCTTTTCCGGCTTGAACCTGCAGGGCGTGGCTTTGTCGGAGGTCGTGGATTTCCTCGCCCGGCGGCTCAAGATCAACTACATCATGGATCCGCGCGTCCGCGGTTCGGTGAGCATTAATACCTACGGCGAGACCAAGGATATCGACACTCGCGCGCTCCTCGACCTGATTTTGCGGATCAATGGCGCCGCGATGGTTCAGGCGGGCGCGGTGTTTCGCATCGTCCCGCTGTCTGAACTGGCCAAGATGCCGCTCGCGCCGGAGGTGGATCAGAACAGGATCCCCGAAGATGATCGGGCGATGTTGAACCTGATCTTTCTCAAGTACGCCAACGTCGAGGAGCTTTCGAAACTGATCGATCAGTTTCTGGGTCCGGAAGGCAAGTCGTGGGCTTACGCCCCGGCGAACCTGCTACTGGTGCTCGACAGCAGGCGCAACATGAGGCGAACGATGGAACTGGTCGCGCTGTTTGACAGCGACACGCTGGCCAAACAGCGGGTGCGGCTCTTCGATATCAAGAACAGCAAGCCCAGCGACCTGGCGGCTGAACTGGAACGGCTGTTGAAGTCGATGTCGCTCAGCAAGGAGATGACCTCGATCAAGTTCATTCCGGTGGACCGCATCAACACACTTATCGCCATTGCTCCGAACCCGGGCGCATTCGTCAGCGTGCAGGAGTGGATCGACAAGCTCGATCTCAAGGTGACCGGCGCGTCGGGCAAGGTGGACACCTATGTCTACCGCGTGCGTTTTGGCCGGGCGGACTTTCTGGCGGGCGCCATCATGATGTTGTTCTCGGCCTATTACCCCTGGATGAGCTACGGCGGGGCCGGCATGGGATTTGGCGGCATGGGTTTCGGCGGGATGATGGGCGGCGGTTACGGAGGCGGGGCTTTTGGCGGGGGCGGTTACGGCGGGGGTTACGGCGGCGGGTACGGCGGTATGATGGGCGGCGGTTACGGTGGAGGTTACGGCGGAATGATGGGTGGCGGTTACGGCAGCTTCCCCATGGCGTCACCGTATCCGGGCGGCATGCCGACTCAATCGTTTTCTCCGGCGGCGTCGGCGGCGGCGGGGGTCGCGGCGCAGAACGCAGTGGCTGGCGGCGCGGGCACAACCGATCAAACCGGGGGTTATCTGAGCGGATCCAGCACGGCGCCGGGCTATGCCACGCATCCGCGCGTCGTTCCGAATCCGATGGACAACTCGCTGCTGATCCTGGCGACCGCCGAAGAATACGAGAGCATCAACCGGATGTTGCGCGAACTGGATATTCCGCCGCGGCAAGTGCTGATCGAAGCCAAGATCTATGAAGTCGGGCTCACCGGCGCGTTCCAGTTTGGCGTGGACTACTATTTGAGGATGCAGGGCGCGGGAAGCCCCGGACCGAATCCCGGGACGCTCAAGCCTCTGGCCAGCCTCGTCGCCGGCGCCGGGTCCCTGACCAGCGGCCTGCTGGTCGGCCAGAGCCGCGAGTTGTTGGCCGTTTTGACCGCGCAGGAAGCTACCGGCAGGACCAAGATAATTTCCTCGCCCTCGATCATCGCCACCGACAGCGTTCCCGCCAGCATCAACGTGGGCCAGGAAGTTCCCACGCTGAGCGCGCAGGCGGTGACCGGGGCGATTTCGGGCGGCAATTCTCTGTTTGCCAACACCATCACCAACCGTTCCACCGGCGTTACGCTCGGCATTACCGCGCGTGTGAATCCGAGTGGTGTGGTTACGCTGGTCATCAACCAGGAAGTGAGCGCGCCGCAGGCGCCGCAAGTCGGCGGGATCCAGTCGCCTTCCTTCACTCAGCGGCGCGTGCAGACTCAGGTCACCCTGCAGGACGGCGACACGATCGCAATCGGCGGCATCATCGCGGAGACCGCCGCGGAAACCGTCGCGGGAATCCCCTGGCTCGCCCGGCTTCCGATCGCGGGGTACTTGTTCGGCACCAAGTCGAGCAACAAGTCCCGCTCCGAGCTGGTGGTCTTCATGACGCCCCGCGTCATCTATGACACCAACGAAATGGTCGAAGCAAGCGACGAGATCGTCACCAAGTTCCGCCGGCTTCAAAAATTGCTCAGGGACTAGGCGCGGGAACTGTGTTCTTCTAGGAAAGAGCACAGTCTGGCATGCGCGTGGTCCGTCTTCTTGCTTTCTTCGCATCCATAGCAATTCTCGCGGCGCAGGCTCCCGGGATTGGAAGTAACGCGCCCACGCAAGCGCTGCAGGACCTGTTTCTCCGCTCGTGGTATCGCGACCGCTTCTATATCATCGTTTATCCCGTCCCGAAGACGGCCGTGCTGAAATTGGGTTCAACCGGCCTGGTCCAACTCTTCGAGGACCCGGGCCGGGCGCCCGAACTCCGCTACGTTCTGATCAAAGCGGACCTCACCCAGCCCTGGTATGTCGATTCCTCGACCGGTGTCAGCACGGGCGACGTTTATCAGGTCTACCCACCGCTGTGGACACTGCTCACGAGCCTGAACAGTACAACCATCGCCAGCCCGTCGCAGTTGAACACGACCGGGTTCCCGGTCATGGACAACGATGTGTGCCCTCCTCTGGACGATGGCAACGGCTGCATGTATGTCATGACGGACAAGAACTACGCGCTGTTTGCCTACGACCACGTTCTCAACGCCGTGCTGGGAGGCGCCTTTTCAGTCAAAGACCCGCTGTTCACCCGGTGGAAGAGCCTGGGCGGAGTGCAGGGTCTAGGAACGGCAATCAGCGGGGAACAGGCGCTGACGTCGGGGGTGACGCAAAGCACGGCTAACAGCCAGGTCTTTCGAAAAGGCCAGTTATTCAACATCACGTCGGGTCTCAACAACGGGCGGCTGCTGACGGTTGCCCAGCCGATTTACGACTACTATCTGGCCAACGGCGGCCCCGCGCAGTTTCTTGGCTTGCCCGTATCGGATGAGATGATTCTCGCCAACGGACGCCGGCGCCAGAGCTTTGAAGGCGGTTCGATCGAGTACAGCCCAGGCGGCGCGGTCACGGTTTCGCTGCCCGTCGATTCGGTGAACATCACAGACCTGGCCAGCCCGCTGCGGCTACAGGTAGGTGAAAGCGCCAAGGCGCGGGTCGTGCTGCTTGCGGGCAACGGCACAGCGCTGAGCGGGCGCGCGGTGAGCTGGCTCACCACCAACGGACGCGTCGCGGTGGCCGAACCGTTCGACGGTGGCGCCACGATTCGCGCGGTGGGCCGCGGTTCAGCATCGATCACGGCGGTGAGCGAAGGAAAATCCAGCTATCCGCTTTCTGTCTCGGTCACCGCGCCGTGCTGCCAGCCGGGCGATGGCGCTCCGAGTTCCGCCATCAGCCAGGCTTTCGAAGATGCGGTCTTGCGGAACAAGCTGCCGCTCCGGCTTCCTGGTCCGTCGCCTGTGCGGCGCGCCGGGTCCGGGTATGTGCAGGAGTTCGATTCGGCCGCGGCGCCACCAGCGCCCTACCTTATTACTGTTGCCGATGCGCACGTCGCCGGGTTCTACGTCACGGGCGCCATTCTCGATCGATACCTGGCCCTGGGCGGTCCGCCCGGAAACCTCGGATATCCGGCATCGGACCCGAATGCGGCGGGGCGGCAGCTCTTCGAAAAGAAAGCGGCGCTGGCCGGCAATCCCGTGCAAGTGGTCAACGGCAACATTTTGGACCGCTGGGCTGCCGGTGGCTATGAAAGCGGTGTGCTGGGAAACCCGGTGGGCGCCGCCACTCCGTTCACCACATTCATGGCCACGGCGGGAACAGCCCAAACGTTCGCGGGAGGCGCCATTCTTTCCGGCACGGCGGGACCGCTTTCCGGCAGAACTGTGGCGGTGCTCGGGACGTTCTTTGCCAGGTACGCAACTCTCGGCGGCCCATCGGGACGCTTCGGTATGGCCATGGCCGACGAGACTCTGGTTAACGGCAAACGCCGGCAGGAGTTCGAAGGAGGTTTTCTCGAACAGCAGCCCGGCGGCGACGTCACCGCTACGGACAAGCAACGGAGGCCGGAGGTCAGCGCCACTCCCAACCCGGCGCAAGCGGGCGGCAAGGTGAGGATCTCGGTAGGCGGATTCCCGGCTGGAAGCGAGTTGACCATCCGCGCCGGCAGCCAGGTTCCGTTCAACGTGCGGACAGAGAACGGATCGTATTCCTGGCCTGTCGTTATTCCGGTCACGGCCAAGTCTGAGACCGTCACCGTTCAGGCGTCGGCCGCCGGCGGCAGCCTGACCGCTTCGGGAAGCTACTACGTCCGGTCGATTATTGAAGGCCAACTCCGGCTGAACAAAGTAAGCGGAGATAACCAGGCAGGGTTGCCCGGCGCGCTCGCGCTCCAGCCGCTGAAAGTGGCGCTGGTCGATGTGGATGGCAATCCGGTTCCAGGAATCCAGGTGGCGTTCCAGGCTTCACCGGGCGCGTCGGCGCAGCCGGGTTCGGCGGTCACGAATTCTCAAGGCGAGGCGGAGACCTATCTGCGTCTGCCATCGAGCGAGGCCGTCGCGCTTGTGACGGCGGCTGTCCCGGGACGCGTGGTGACGTTTTCCGCCAAATCCAGTTCCGGCAGCCTGGCGAATTTTCCGAAGCTCACGCAGAACCTTCCCGTGCCGATGGGGCGGGGCCCGGCCACGATCGCCGAGAAAGGATCGCTGCTGGCGTCGGTCGCGTCCATCCTGCGTTTCATGCAACTGCGGGGTGACTTTCCCGCTGTGACGGCCCAGATCGACGTGCTCGGGCTGAATCAATACCTCACCGAGTTCTGTGTCCCGAAGGCGGACGGCGCCAGGATCTGCGATGGATACCTCAAGGCGCAGCGCAGCGGCGAGAGCCTGGTCAATTTGTGGAGGGCGCCGGGGTTCGTGGCAGGTTCGGCGCGAGTCTCCGTTGAGACGCCAAGCGTCGAGACCATCCGTGATCTGCTGGGCCGCGGCATTCCAGGACTGGTTGGTCTGAATTTGTCACGGAATGGCGCTCCCGCCGGGTCGCATTTCGTTGCCGCCACGGGGATCTCGTCCAATGGCGCCATTCAGATCCATGATCCGAGCACCTTGTTCGGCCGGACCTATCTGAATGACTTTCTCGGTTCCTTTTCCGCTGGGGGATACACGTGGACCGGCACGCTCAGCTCAGTTGTTCGATTTGTTCCGGCGCCTCCGGCGGAAGGCTCGTTTCTGGTCTACGGGAATACGCCTGTTTCGGTCCTTGGACCGGAAGGGAACTGTGGCGAGGCTGTGCGCTGGTTGGACTCAATCCTGGGTAATCTGGACACAGTGCCGGCCGCGCAGGGCTTCGATCAGAGCTACTGCGGCGGCGAGTCGGGCAGTTACCAGATGGAGACCCCGGCCACTGGCGATCATCAACTCACCTTTGTGGATTTGGGTTCTCCTGGCAACGAAGAACTGCTCAAGGGTCTGGGCGCGGCGGCGTATCGCGCGCAGCGCGAGACAGTTTGGGAGGTTCTTGCGCAGCGGCTCGATTTATCTTCAGAGGCTCCGTTTGTCAATCCCGCAAGCCTGACTCCCGACCTGGCGCCGGGCGGTCTGATGCGAATCTCTGGCGAAGGACTAAGGGGAGGCGCCAGCGATACCGTAGTCGAATTTGATGGAGAAAGCCTGCCAATCGTAGCGCTTGACGCATTCCGCATCACCGTGCTGCTCCCCAATGCGGCTGTGGCTGGGGAGCACACGGTCAAGGTTACATCACCGAACGGCAGCGCCACGAGCGCGGTGACGCTGCTGGACACGGCTCCCGCGCTATTTGAGAGCCCGGACCATCGCGGGGTGATCTTCGATTCGAGAGGCGCCTTGATCACGCCGGACAATCCGGCGATTCGAGGACAGCGAGTCAGGGCGTACGGAACCGGGTTAGGGTTAGTGAACGGCCAGGCTCTCGATGTTCCAGTCTCCGCCGAGGTGGGTGGACGCGCCATTTCCACGAGCTTTAGCGGAATGGCAGACGGGTTGCTTGGAGTTTACATGGTGGATATGGTTTTGCCGGATGATTTAGCGCCATCTGAAAGCGTGAGTGTCCGGTTGCTGCAGGGTGGAAGAGTCAGCAATTCTGTGGAAATTACGGTCCAATAAACCGGAATTTCCGCTGGAAATAGTTGACTTAGCGAAAAGCGGCGTGCTTTAATACAGCATGTAGGGGTTTAGCCAGAAAGCCCGGTGTGGCGGTAGGCGGTGAGTTTCGCTTGACGTCAGTCCGGCAATGATGATATGAAGGGTGCTGACTGCGTCCGGCTGGAATTGAGGCACTCATCAGGCGTAGATCCCGCGGGCACAGAGAAGACTTACGAAATTTGATGGGGAATAACCCAAGACAACGGAAGGAAGAGGAAGCGGGCAAACGGTCAATGAACCGATCAAACAGACCCGATCATCCGATTTTTTCCGCTGGTCGTTCCTCCCAGAATTTTCCTCAGGCTCAGGTTGAAGAGACTCTTCATCAATTCGAATTCCCAACTTCACAAGGAGAAGGAAATGCTTAGTTTCCGTAAAATGTTTGTGCTCATGGCGATCGTGGTCGCCATGGCGGCAGTTGCCAGCGCACAGCAATGCGCTGTCAACGCCGGTGCACCAACCATCGCGCGACAGGAAGGCGTCGCCGAAGAAGTCGGCCAGGTTCTTCTGACCTGCACCGGCGGCACGCCGACCAATCCGGGCGTGCCGGTTCCCAACAACATCAACGTGCAGATCTACCTGAACACTCAGGTGACCAGCCGCCTGTTGACGGATTCCGGCTGGTCCGAATCGCTGTTGCTTTTGGATGAGCCCACCAGCGGCAACCAGAAGTTCTGCAACTCGTCCAATCCGACCTGGAATGGCGTGGCGCAGACCTGCATTCCGGTGGGTGTGGGCGCGGGCGCCACCTCGCCGTACAGCACTGTGAACGCGTTCCAGGGCAAGTACAATTCGGCGGTGCCGAACTCGATGACGTTCAACGGTATTCCGTTTGACGCACCGGGCACCCAGCGCAGCCTGACGATGCGCATTGTGAACGTCCGTGCGAATGCCAGCGCGATCACCAGCTCGAGCTTCATTCCCGGCAACATCACCATGTTTATCGCCATCACCGGTACGGGCGCGCCTGGCATCGGCAACAACGCACAGTCGGTCGTCGCCTTCGTTCAGAAGGGTCTGGCGTTCTCGCTGCGCACTGCTGATGACAAGTCTTACAGCGCGATCGGCTTCTCACAGTGCAACTCCAACAACTCCGGTGCGCCGGATGCCGGCAAAGGCTGCGTGGACTTCCGTGTCCGCTTCAGCGAACTGTTCGGCACCGCGTTCCGGCCCAAGCAGAGCCTGGCGGCCCAGGATTCCCCCGGCACCATCTACAACACGGAAGGCATGTACTATAACAACGCCTGGTCCGGTGGCGATCGCGGCGACCTGAGCAAGATTGGTCTTGCGACCCAAGGCACCCGCCTGACGGCCACGTTTACCAACGTTCCGGCTGGCGTTCGCGTCTTCGTGACGGATGCACAGATCGGGCCCTCCGGTGGCGACATCGTTGGGGCGCGCAGCACCGCGGCGGACGGCTCCAGCTTGAAGTCCGGTTCAACCGGAAGCTGCAGCGCCTTCTCGGGTGTTGCCTACACCGAACTGACGTCCGGCGGCGTAGCGACCTGGGAAGTCACCAGCGCTCAGGCTTCGGCCACCTCCAGCGTCGACTTCGGCGTGTTGGTGGTCTACAGCGCCACGGGCGTGACTCCGACCTCCACAGCGGCTCAGGTGACCGGCAACTACGCTCCGATTAACACGCAGTCGCCGATTATGGCAGCTCGTGGCTCCGACGAGACCAGCAGTGGCTATCCGCTGCCGCGCTTCGTCAGCTCCGGCATCGCCCCGATCGACGCCTTCACGATCGCTCCCTGCCGCACCAACCTGTTGTTCCCCTTCGTGACCAACCAGGCTGGCTTCGACACCGGGATCGCGATTTCCAACACGTCGATGTCTCCGTCCGGATTCTCCGGCAGCCAGCAGTCTGGCGCGTGCACCATCAACTACTACGGCCAGACCACTGGCGGCGGCCAGGCGCCCAGCGCCCAGACTTCCGCTTCGGTTCCGGCCGGTGGACAGTTGGTGTTCACGTTGTCAGCCGGTGGTGGCATCCTCGGTTCGTCCTCCTCCATTAACCCGGCGGCGGGCTTCCAGGGATACATCATCGCTCAGTGCAACTTCCAGTACGCCCATGGATTCGCTTTCGTCAGCGACCTGAGCGCCTCGAAGCTGGCTGAAGGCTACCTCGCTCTTGTGATGGATTCGGCGATTGGCACTCGCACGGCCTCCGCGAGCGAAACGCTGAACAACTAGCACCGGCTGGTATTGACCATGAAAGCGGGAGGGTTTCGGCCCTCCCGCTTTTTTTGTGTCGAGACTGGGTTGGTATATTTGGGTTTTTAATTGCAACTGTTGTCTCGGCTCGCCGCGGCGGGTCGAACTAAGCTAAGTTAGCTTTGAGGTAGACATGAAACATCCTTGGTCCTTTCTGTCACTTGCCCTGGTGCTGCTTTGCGTACCCAGCGAGGTGCGCGCGCGAAACGTCTTCGTATTTCCGTCGAGCGGCACGGGGCCGGTGGTGGTCTATGACGCGAATCTGGGCGCTCCCGCCACAATCACAGCCCCTTCGGGCGCATTCCAGGCTTTTTCCGATCCCGTTGGCAACAACTACATGGTGGTCTCCAACAGTTCGGCTCAGGCGGTGACATTTTTCCCCAAGCCGCTCGGGTCGTCGACGTCCACCACGGTTTCGCTCACTCAGGCGCCGGTCGCGGCGGCCATGCTGCCCGACGGAACCAAGCTCGTGGTTCTCGGATCCAACAATCTTTACTTCATAGACACGGTCAGCCAGGCGGTCACCAATACCGTGCAAGTGGGCGCTGGACCGCACTCCATGGCGGTCAGCAACGACTCCAAGTCCATCTATGTCCTCTCCATTGGCTCCGACACAATGTTCGCTATCGACGCGACGACGGCGCAGAAGTCGAGCCAGGTGACCATCTCCGGCGGCAGTGCGGTGAGTGTGTCTCCCACCGGTTTGATCTATGTGTCGACGGCGACGCAGATCCTGGAGTACGACCCCGTCACATTCGTTTTTCGCGGCGCCTTCAACACACAGTTCAAGGGGGGCAAGATCGCCTTCACGTCCGATGGCAAACAGGCGATTATGCCCAACCTGTCTTCGGTGGGACAGAGCTCCGGGAGCTCTCTTGCCATACTCGATCTGAACAACCGCACGGTTACCGCCTCCATCACGATCGGGTCGGCAACGGCGCCTATCGTACCCGAACAGATGTTTATGATGTCGCCGGCGCGCGCCATCGGCTACTCATCGCGCAGCCAGAGGCTCTACGACATCAACCTGTCGAACCTTTCGGCCGTGGAGGCCTCCTACCAGCCAACCGGCGCGATCCTCTCGATGACGATATCGGATGAGATTCCGACGCGGTTCTATTACTTCACGACCGCGGGCGCGGTTCATCGCGCCGATGCGGTTGCCGGTTCGCTGCTGGTGTCGACCAACACGACCGGCGGCCCGGTCTCCTATGCCGGTCCGGCATCGTCCAGCGTGACCGGCGGATCTCCGGTGAGCAGTATTCCGATCAATGACGGCCAGTCCATTTCCGGCAGCGCCACGTTTCTGCCGCTGGCGGTTCGTGTCCTCGATGCGGAGAACCGGCCAGTCTACTTCGTCAACGTCAAGTGGGCCTCTCTTACGCCCAATGCGACGGTCACGGTCCGCAATGAGAACACCGGCACTAACGGTATGTCCGTGGCCACAGTGACGGCGCCCGCCAACACTGGGGCGATTACCATCACAGCCAATGTCGGCAACGTCTTTACCCGCACCTTCACGCTGACGGCTGGCTCCGGCGGAGGAGGAGGCGGCGGCGGTGGGGGCACAACGGCCGCGTTCTCCAAGGTCAAGGGCGACGGCCAGATCTACATGGTCGGATTGTCCGGGAATTCGGCGCCCCTGGTTGTAAAACTCCTCGACGCCAACGGATCTCCGGTGGCCAGCTCCACGATCACCTGGACCGTCACCGGCGACGGCTTTGCCTCTCCCAACAGCACCACGACCGATGCCGACGGCCTGTCACAGGTGTTCTATTTCACCGGTGCTGCGACCATCCCATTTGGCAGCAGCTACACTACCTCAAAAGTCACGGCGACCTCGCCGGGCGGACAAACCGTGAATTTCACGATGGTCCTGCTCCCTGGCGGTGCGTACGCGCCGACCATTACCGTCCTGCCCGAAGCCGGAAACCGGAACATTACGGCCAAGGCGGGGAGCACCACTTCGAAAGCGATCCGCTACACCGTCATCACCGGCGGCAGCAGTAATGGCAGCAGCCAGCCTGGGGTCGCCCTGCCCACCGTAGGCCTTGATGTCGCGACGCTGTTCACGCCTGACAAGGGGCCGGCCGCTTCGTGTCAAGGAGGCACCGTCCTGACCGACAATACCGGTCAAGGCGCGTGCGACCTGGTGGCCGGCGGCAAGGTAGGCGTCACGACCATGACTGCCACAGTGGGTGGCCAGTTTCCGGTTGACTTCACGCTGACGGTGACGCCCGGCGACCCGGCCAGCCCGGTGATTGTTCAGGGAAATAACCAGACGGTCAACGCCGGACAGACGACTCCGGCCGCGATGGTTGTACAGATCGCCGATGCTTTTGGCAACCCTGTCGCCGGCGCGCCGGTCACCTGGGAGTCACTCAATACGAGCGCTCTGACGATCGTTAACTCGTTCCCCGCCGCCGACAGCAACGGCCGCGCGTCGGCGCAGGCGAAAGCCGGCAATGTGCCGGGCACCTTCCAGGTCCGCGTCACGTCCGGGGCTGGGAGCGCACTCTTCAACGTCACGGTCAATGCTTCGCTCGGCGGTCTGCTCCGTGTGTCGGGGCAGGACAACCCGGCGGTTCTGGTGGGCACGGCCTTCCCGCAACCGCTCGTCGTGCAGGTCAACGACACGCAAGGCAGGCCGGTACAAGGCGTGCCTGTGGCTTGGGCGGCGACGAATGGAACGGTTTCAGGCGCGACGTCCACCACCAACGCCAACGGCCAGGCTTCGGTGAACGCGACCGCGGGCAACACCGCCGGCGCGGTCAACGTTACGGCCTCGGTCGCTGGATTGCCCAGCGTGACGTTCAACCTGACGGCGCGCTTGCCCGGTCCGGTGCTGACACAGGGCGCCTTCACCAACTTCGCAACCGGTGAGCCCGGAGTGGTCAAGGGCGGGCTGGTCCTGATCAAGGCGCAAGGCGTGGCTCCGGTGACCGGGGTCGTGAACGCCAGCCTGTTGGGTGGCCGGTTGCCGCAAAGCCTGGGTGATGTCACCGTGCAGTTCGACAACATCTACGCGCCGATTTACCAGGTCGCCAACGTAAACGGAGCCGAATCGATCCTGGTTCAGGCGCCGTTTGAGCTGGCGGGATCGACCACGTCGGTGACGATCACCGCCAAGGGCGCACCCGCCACGATCAACAACATTCCCGTCTCGACTTACGGCCCCGGCATTCTTGAAGAAGCAGACAGCGCCGGGCGCCGGTCCGCCATCGCAATCCGTTCGGACGGATACCGCGTCTCGCCAATCACGCCGGCGCGCCGCGGTGAACGGATTCGCGTGTATGTGATCGGGCTTGGCCAGACCAACCCAACTGCCTCGTCCAACACCGTGGGCGGGCCTAATCAGAACGTCATTGTCCCGGTTGTCGTGGGACTCAACAACGCGGGCGTGCCTTTGATGTCGGCCAAGATGGCTGACAACCTGGTCGGAGTCTACGAGGTGATCTTCCAGGTTCCGAACGATATGGCAACGGGGGACGCCATCCCGCTGGGCCTCTTTATTGAAGCCACTCCGGGAGTTCCGACGTTTGCCAACGGGTCGGCGCTGGCCATCGCCGCCCAATAGTCCGGCTCCCCACCCGGCCCGGCTCTTGTGAATTTTCCGTTCACGAGGGCCGGGCATTTCTTTTTGCTCCCGGCTCAATCAGTTGGCCATTCCGGCGCGGCGGAAGACCCAAACCGGATCTCAGCATCTGAATCGAGGTCTCGATGCCCGCACTACCCTACCCCACCTACAGCCTGGATAAGCTCTACCTGTTTCCGCTGTTCCAGACGCGAGAAGATTACGCCAAAGCCACTGGCCAGGAAGCGCCGGCTTTTGATCCGCAGCGCCCGCCGAAGTACTGGTTCGACCCTGAAGCGGAGAATTCCGTCAGGCGCAATGTCATTTACAACACCGTGGTCTCCTATGCCGAGAGCGGAGGCTTGCTTGTGGATGAACAAGGCAGGCCGCAGACGGAAGCGATGCTTCTGATGAAGCACGAAGCGGCGACCGTCAACATTCCACCGCTGGAAACGAATGTTCCGGGCGCTTCGGCGCCGTGCGTGCCGATGCCGCTGCGCGCGCTGGACGAGCAGGAGGAGTTGATCCTCGGTTTCGGCGGAATTGTGTTGGTTCGCAACAAAGCGGTCGCCGAAGACGTGAAGGAAGGCTTCACGCCCCAGGACCGGGCGCTACTTCAAGCCATCGCCCGCAAGCTGAACGTTCCTATGGAACAAATGTCAGCTTAAGAGAGAGCTTCTGGCCGACCGGTTCGGCATGAATAGGCAAGGCCGACGCCGGCGGCGGAGACTTGGGGCCCGGCTTGTAAGAGATCGAGATGGTTGTCTTCTCGCCGGGTCCCAGATCCGCTTTCGCCAATGTGATGGTTAGTCCGTTTATGGCTGGAGGGAAGATCTCGATTCTCACCGGCCCTTGCAGCGTGTTCTCCAATCCCACCTGAAAAACCCCTTCCGACTTCGCCGAAATCGCCAGGTCCTGGCGTGACAACCGCACAGCATGCTGGAGAATCGCCGGATCGACCGGCTTGCCTGGAGGAGTTGCGACTTCGATGGTCGCCGGCTTGCCCGACAGCACTCCAAAAGGCGAGGAAACGCTGGCTTCGGGCGGCGGCAGGAAGTAGCACCACGAATTGTTTTCCACCTTCCAGCTATTGGTCATCGGGAATTTCACCGGCAGGCGGCCGGCCCGGTTGACGAAATCGCCTCCGAGCGCCGTGGTCACCCTGGCGGTGCTGAACCCTTCGCCGTACTCAATCCGAATGATTTCCATGCTCGTCCACTGGCGTTTGTCGGCGGCGTAGTAGCGGTCGCGCGAGTCTTCACAGACGTAGGCTTCCGAATCGCGGAACTTCCCTTTCATCTGCAATTCGTAGAAATCCTTGAGGCGCGCCCGCAGCGCATCCTCGACATCCGGCGGGGCTTTCGAAAGCAGTCCCGAAGTCTGCGCCAGGAGAGTCTGGGCCAGCAGGAAAGTGAGAAATCCCCTCACCATTCCATCGTACCAACGCCAATACGAGATCCTCTATGTATGCGCATGCTGGTCTTTTCCGATATCCATGGCGACACGGATACCCTGCGGCGGCTGATGACCGTCGAGGCGGACTACTATTTTGCCGCCGGGGACCTGGTGAACTTCGCCCGGGGTTTCGATAGGGTCGGCCCCATCCTGCGGACCAAGGCGGACAGAGTCTACGTGCTTCCGGGCAACCACGAGAGCGAAGCGGACATCGAACGTTTCTGCGGCGACTACGGGCTGCATCCTTTTCACGGCCGGTCGATGCAAATCGATGGGTACCACGTTGCCGGTCTTGGCTGCTCCACTCCGACTCCCTTCAATACGCCGGGCGAATATAGCGAAGCACAGTTCCGGGAGAAACTGGAGCCCTTCTCCGGGCTGAAACCGCTCGTCCTGGTCTGCCACTGCCCGCCCCGGCGCACCTTGCTCGATGAAGCGCACAGCGGCGCGCACTACGGAAGCGAGTCGATTCGGGAATTTGTCGACCAGCATCAACCGCTATGGTTGTTCTGCGGGCACATTCACGAGGCTGCCGGACGAGTGGTGAACCTTGGACCGACGCGCGCCGCCAACGTCGGAAAGAAGGGCTATTTGCTCGACTTTGCTACCCTGTAACTGATGACCTTCGAGGAACTCGAACGGGAGTATCTGCCGCTCCGCCAGCAAGCTGACGCTGTGCGGAGCTATCTTTGACATCCCCGGCAAAAAGAAACAACTGGAAGCGATCGAAGAGCGGATTTCTGTGCCCGATTTCTGGTCCAACCAGGAACAAAGCCAGAAAGTGATGCAGGAGCGGAAGCGCCTGGAATCCGCTATTTCCGACGACGGCCGCGTGGTGTCGATGCTATCCGACGTGGACACGCTGTTTGAGCTTGGGCGGGAGGGCGAGGACGTCGCCCCGGACTTGGCGCGCGACATCGCGCGCTTGCGCCAACACCTGGACAAGCTCGAAACAGAAATGCTGTTGAGCGGCGAGAACGATCATCACGCCGCGATTGTGACGATCCATCCGGGCGCGGGCGGCACCGAAAGCCAGGATTGGGCCGAAATGCTGCTGCGCATGTACCTGCGATGGGCCGAGCGCAACGGCATCGAGGCGATAGTCACCGACAGGCTGGAAGGCGAAGGCGCCGGTATCAAGTCCGCCACGATTGAGGTGAACGGCGATGGCGCGTTTGGGTTGTTGCAATCGGAGGTCGGAGTGCACCGGTTGGTGCGCATCTCGCCGTTTGACGCCAACGCCCGCCGCCATACCAGCTTTGCGTCTGTTTTCGTTATTCCGCAGATTGACGATGACGTGAAGATCGACATCAAGCCAGAGGATTTGCGGGTGGATGTGTTTCGCGCCAGCGGCGCCGGAGGACAGCACGTCAACCGCACTGAGTCCGCGGTTCGTATGACGCACCTTCCAACCGGGATCGTGGTGCAGTGCCAGAACGAGCGCTCCCAGCACAAGAACCGCGCCGCCGCCATCAAGCAACTGCGCGCGCGCCTCTGGGAGTACGAGATGGACAAACGCCGCGCTGAAGAAAAGAAGCTGGAAGACGCCAAGGCAGACATTAACTTTGGCAGCCAGATACGCAGCTACGTGCTTGCGCCATACCGCCTGATCAAGGATCACCGCACCAAGCTGGCGGTGGGAGACGTGGACCGTGTGCTGGACGGCGATCTGGAGCCGCTGATCCACGCCTACCTTGTATACAAGAAGACGGGACGAACCGCCGGAGACGGCAAGGACGAACTCCCCGAGTAATGACCGCCCCGACAGAAGCGGAAATCCGGGAGGCGGCCGGATGGATTCGCACCGGAAAGCTGGTCGCATTTCCCACTGAAACGGTCTACGGCCTGGGTGCGAACGCGCTTTCGCCGGACGCCGTCCGCCGAATCTTCGAGGTCAAGGGCCGTCCGTCCAGCAGTCCCCTCATCGTGCACGTTGACTCGGTCGAGATGGCTCAATCGCTGGTGATGGAATGGCCGCCGGAGGCGAGCGTGCTGGCCGGGCTACACTGGCCGGGACCGCTCACACTGGTGCTGCTCAAGAAGCCGGTGGTGCCGGACGAGGTGACGGCGGGTCTTGCGACGGTTGGCGTGCGGGTTCCGGCGCATCCCGTGGCGCTGGCGTTGATTCGGGAAAGCGGCTGCCCGATTGCCGCGCCCAGCGCTAACCGCTTTACCGAACTCAGCCCAACGAGCGCCGAGCACGTCCGCCGGAGCCTGGGCGGCCGCATCAGTATGATCCTCGATGGCGGTCCCACACCGGTTGGCATCGAGTCGACGGTGCTTTCGCTCGCCGGGAGCAAGCCCGTTCTGCTGCGGCCGGGCATGGTGTCGCGCGAGGAAATCGAAGCGCGGATTGGCCCTATCGAGTTGGCCGGTTCGTCCGGTGGGGGCGCGCGTCCGTCACCGGGCATGCACCCGCGCCATTACAGTCCAAGAACGCCGCTGTTTCTCGGAACGCCGCCCACAAGCGGGAGAGGCGAGACGCTCGCCTATCATGGCGAGACGGCGCGGGAATACGCCGCCGCGCTCTATGCCTCGCTGCACGACCTGGATCAGCGCGGGCTCGATTGGATTGCCGTAGAGCTTCCGCCGCGGACTCCGGAGTGGGCGGGCATTCACGATAGGCTGCGGCGCGCCGCTGCTAGAATCACTGAGGGATGATCGAGCCGGTCAAACAGGGCTTACCGCTGGTCCGCGAGATCGAAGAAACGCCCTGCCCGACGCCGACGCTCTGGTGGTTGGGCCACTGCGGCTTCGTCATCAAGTTCCACAGCATCATCTTCTACGTCGATCCGTACTTATCCAATTCGCAGGGTGTGCGGTACAGCAAGTCGGACCGTCCGCACGAGCGCCTGACGGCCATTCCGTTGAACCCCTTGTTCGTGCGCCACGCCGACATGTTGCTGGTCACTCACGCTCACGGCGCCCACATGGACCCCGAGTCGGTTCCGCAGATTCTGCACAGCTCGCGGCCGGCGCGGATGGTGATTCCCAAGAGCGCCGCGGGCCGTGCGAATTCGATTGGCGTCGAGTATCAGAGGATGACGACAACCGATGCCGACCTGCGGGTCGAATTCTTCAAGAACGGTGAATACGGACGCGTTTATGCGGTTCCGTCGGCGCACGAGTCCCTGGATTGGACCGTGACCGGCGGCTACCCGTACCTCGGCTACCTGATTCGTCTCGGCGACTGGACGATCTATCATTCCGGAGACTGCGTTCCTTACGAAGGCTTGGCCGAGCGCTTGAAACCTTACAATGTGAACCTGGCACTGCTGCCCATCAACGGGCGGAGTCCGGAACGGGGCATGCCGGGAAACTTCAACATCGCCGAAGCAGCGGACCTGGCCGCCGCGATCGGCGCACAGTGGCTTGTCCCCATGCATTACGACATGTTTGAAGTCAACAATGTTGACATCAACCGCTTTGTCGACCACATGCTGGGGCACCGTCCGGCGCAGCGCTTCAAGATTTTCCAGTGCGGCGAGCGCTGGGCGCTGCCAGCCTGAGGGGTTCAAACATGGCGCCCGCCGCAGCCCCCGTGTTGAGCATTCACGAACCGCCGCTCGTGAACCTGTTGGGGCACACGGCGGGGGCGATGGTCTTTGGCATTTTTCTGTGGCTGCTGCTCCGCGACCGGGGGCCTCGCCTGCCCGCGCTGGCCGCTGGGCTGGCCCTGTGCTGGAACGTCTCGTCGCTGCTGATGCTCGGACTGCCGCGTTCCGGTGGATGGATCGAGTCGGGGATTGTCGTCGTCTCCTACGCTTCCTTGAGCCTGCTGCCTGCCGTCCTGCTGCATTTGTTCGCCAGCGGCAAACTGGGCTGGGCGGTGAAGGCCGGCTATGCGGCCAGCGCCGCCGCCATCGCCATGCACGCGTCCGAACTAACCGGCGACGGCGAACAAACCCACCGTGTGGCTCTGGTTCTCACTTCGGTCGTGTTTGCCGTCCTGGCGATTGCGGCCAGCATCCACACGCTCCGTTCTGGGGCGTTCCGGCTGGTCGGGGCCATGGGGCTCTTCCTCCTTTCTCTGACATTTGCGCATTTCGACTATCCGACGGTGCACGATTACTGGCAACTGGAACTGCTGGTTCATCATGCCAGCATCCCCATCGCCCTGTTCGTGCTGTTGCAGGACTACCGCTTTGTGATGGCGGATGCCTTCATCCGCTTTCTGGCGAATATCGCGCTGGCGGGTGGAATCACGTGGCTGGCGGCTTCGGCCGTGAAGTGGGCCGGGTGGCCTGGGAAGACCACGTGGACCCCGGCGGAAGCCGCCCTCGCTCTGCTGGCGTTCTTCATCTCGCTGTTGTTGTTCGCGCTGTCCCGCCAGTGGGCGCAGACGCTGTTGACCCGGTTGGTGTTTCGCCGGCCCGATTTGAGCGTGGCCACGGAACGCCTACACCACGCGCGGACGGCGAACGCCGGCGAGTATCTTGAACTGGTTCGCAGCGAGATGCAACGTTATGCCATGGCGGAGGCTCAATGGGTGGACCGCCGGCCGGCGGCCGTCCGCCCGGCGCTGGTGCAAGGCGCCTCGGGAGTTGAAATGATTGTGCCGGTTCGAGTCTCGCCCGCCGAAGTGCGGCACATCGCGCTTGGACGCCGCCACGGAGGGCGGCGGTACTTGAGCGAAGATATCGATGCCCTGGCGCAGCTTGCCTCCTGCGCGGAGTCGCAAATCGAACGGATTCGAGAAGACGAACTCCGGCAGTTGGTTTCCGAAGCCGAGTTGCGGGCGCTGCACGCCCAGATTCATCCTCACTTCCTGTTTAACGCGCTCAATACGCTGTACGGGGTGATTCCTCGTGAGGCGCGCGGCGCGCGGCAGATGGTGTTGAATCTCGCCGATATCTTCCGCTACTTCCTAAACTCCGGACAAACGTCCATTACCCTTGCCGAGGAAATGCACATCGTGCAAGCCTACCTGGAGATTGAAGCCTTACGGCTCGGCGACAAGCTCTCGACTGAGATACACATCGATCCGGCGGCGGGCGCGGTGTCGATTCCGGTGCTCACCATCCAGCCTCTCGTCGAGAACGCAGTGAAGCACGGCGTGGCCGCGTGTCCGGAAGGCGGAGTTATCCGTGTGGAAGCCGTTGCCGGCAAGGACGGACTGTCGGTGAGCGTTTCAGACTCCGGTCCGGGATTTGCGCCAGGGGTGGCCTCGATGTCCCCCGGCGCGGGCGTCGCGATCGAGAACGTCAAGAAGCGGCTGCGCCTATTCTACGGGGAGGAGCCGCCGCTTGAGATCTCGCGGGAGGGCGGGTGGACAGTCGTCCGGTTTCGCGTTCCGGTTGAACGTCTGGAGATGGCGGCCAAGTGATTCCTTCGCTACGCGTTCTGATCGTCGATGACGAACCGGTCGCCCGGCAAGTCCTGCGCGAGCTGCTGGACGAGATGCGCGTGACGGTCGCCGGTGAAGCCGCGACCGGATTGGAGGCGGTGGAGCAGGTTGCCAGGCTAAAGCCCGACATTGCTCTGGTGGACTTGCAAATGCCGGGATTGGACGGGTTCGGAGTAGCACGGGCGCTGCGAGGCGAACGCCCTCCTCTGCTGATTTTTGTCACTGCTTTCGATAAACACGCGCTGCAGGCGTTTGAGTCCGGCGCGGTGGATTACCTGCTCAAACCCGTACGGCGGGAGCGTCTCGCCGCGGCTCTCGAAAAGGCGGGCGCGCAGTTGGCGGGCTTGCGTCCAGCGCCGCCGCCGCGGGAGCCTCTGCTCAAAGTAGTGGGCCGCGTGGGCTCGGACCTGCACTTGCTGGACCCGGACCAGATCGTCGCCTTCCTGGCCGAGGGTGACAGCGTGCGTATCGTCGCCTCAAACGGCGGCCGGTACCTGGCGGACAAATCGATGAAGGAGTTGGACGCGCGTCTCCCCAGGGAGCGCTTCCGCCGCATCCACCGCTCCACGATCATCAACGTCGATCACATTAGCAAGATCTCGCCGTTGTCATCCAAGCGGTGGCTGTTGAAGCTCTCGAACGGGATGGAAGCGGTCGTCAGCAAGCGGCTGGCCGGCGTGATACGCGAAGCCACCCGCTGGTAACCTTGGTTCAAACATTTTCGTCGATAAATGTTTGACATCTTCCGGAAACCAGCTAGACTGAGGATGGAGAAATACTCGGGTCTTTTTTTACTCCTCCGAGTCGGGCTGCTGACAGCCTTAG
>JADZCI010000342.1 GCA_020851655.1 Bryobacterales bacterium | reverse complement strand
TCCGGAAACAGCTTCTGAGCGTCCACGATGAAAATCGGCTCCGCCAGCGGCGTCCGTGCCGTCGAGGTCGCGCCGCGAACCGTGTAAAGCAGGTCGTCCTTCATCTTCGATTCCTGCGCTTCGCCCACTTCCGTTTCCACCAGGTTGGAAGCGTGCAACAGGTACGGGATGTCAGGCTTGGGCGGCGCCGGTCCCTGGTACTTCTGCGCCAACAGGGAAACGCAAACCATGCCTAGACACGCAACTCGGAGAATCATGTCCTGCCCTTATTGTGCAACCACCGCGCGCTGCTTCGTCAGCCAAGGCCAAAGCCTCGCATCGCTAAAGTCCTTGATGCTCAGTTCTACGTCCGGTTGATCGCGCAGGCTCGTTTCCACGCACACCACGCGCCCTCCCGAGGCGCGCGCCGCCGCCAGCCCGCCGGGTGAATCTTCAAAGATGACGCAATTGGCCGGCTCGACTCCCATCCGCCGCGCCGCCTCCAGGTACACATCCGGGGCCGGCTTCGGGTTCGCCACCTGGTGCCCGTCCACGATCGTGCGGAACCGGTCGCGAATCCCCGCATGCTCCAACACGAAATCCACATTTAACGGCTCGGCGTTGGTCCCCAACCCGCACGGAACGCCATCCAGTTTCCGCAAAAATTCCCGCACTCCCGGAATCAGCTTTTGCTCAAACACCGGCAGCATCGTCTCGCGGTACAGCGCTTCCTTCGCCGCGCCATGCGCCGCGATCTCAGCCTCGCTGAGCGTGCCTCCGCCAAAATCGCGCAGGATTTCGTCGTTCCGCTTACCCAGCATCCGCATCCCGATGTTCGCCCGCGTCCAGCCCAAACGCTCGACATAGACCTCCCACACATGCGTGTGCAAAGCCATCGAGTCGATAATCACGCCATCCATGTCGAAAAGAATGGCCAAGCCCGGCGCCAGCGTCGAGGAGGAACTCACTGCCAATCAGGATAATATACGCGCCGGCGTGTGCCGCAAATCAATCGCCGCGCCACGTCTGCCGGGCTGTGGAAATCCTCTGAAAAACCTGTTGATAAACGTCGTCGGCCGTACCGCTCGCCTCCACCCGGTGATAGTCCTGGCTGGCGTAATACTCGATCAGCGGCGACGTCGTCCGGCTGTAGGCGGCCAGCCGGTTGCGGACCGTCGCCTCGCAGTCGTCGGCCCGCTGCAGGAGTCTCGTATCACAATGGTCGCAAAGACCTTCCCGCTTGGTTGGATCGCTCTTCAGGTTGTAGTTATGACCACACTGAGGGCAGTACCTGCGGCAGCATGTCCGCTCGATCAGCAGCTCGAATGGAACGTCCAGGTGAACCACCGTGGGTTGTGGAAAACCCAGCCGCTCAAGCACCGTGCTCAGGTACCGCCCCTGCGGCAAACTGCGGGGATATCCGTCCAGCAGAAAGCCGTTGGCGCAATCCGGCTTCGCCACCCGCGCCGAGACCATCTCGTTGATGATGTCGTCGCCCAGCAGTCCGCCCGTAATCGTGACCCCTTGCGCGAGCTTGCCCAGCGGCGTGCCCGCCGCAATCTCGGCGCGGATCATCTCGCCGGTCGAAATCGAAGGCAGCCGCAGCGCTTCCTTCAACCGTTCCGCCTGCGTTCCTTTGCCGCACCCCGGAGGTCCAATCAGCAGCAAAACCACGCGGGCTGTGCGCTTGCCGGCGGAAGCTGTCATCGGTCGAGTCAGGCTCGCCATACGGTATCTGCCCCAAAGTCTATAAGAGTCTCTCGATTAAAGTCAATCGGATCTGATTTACCGCTTCTCGAAACGCCCCCGGCGCCGGCAGCAGGCTGATCACCGCGAACGCCTCCCGCTCAAAGTCGAAGAAGAACCCCGGATGCGCCAGCACACCCTTGTCCAGGAACGCCGCCACCCAGTCTTCCTCCCTCAATACCTTCGGCAGTTCGACAACGGCGCACCAGCCCCCCTCGGCCGGCAGCAGCCGCGCCGCGCTGCCCGCCAGCGCCTCCCGCGCCGCGCCCAGGTTCACCAGCGTGCGCGCCCGGATCTGCTCCGTCATCCCCGGCGTCAGGCGGAGCCACTCCGCCGCCGCCCGCTGAACCGGGGCGCTCACCGGCAGGTAAGCGTCGGCAATCCATTCCAGCCGCGCAACAGCTTCCTCCGGAGCGACAATCCAGCCCAGCTTCATCTGCGGCAGCCCCGCGGGCTTCGACAGCCCGTTCAGCACAAATACCGGAAAACGCGTCTCGCCTGCGAGGCTGCGCACCAGCGCCGGATCATCGCTCCAGCCGTAGCCGGAAAACACCTCATCGGAGATCACCGGCAGTTGGCGTCTCCGGCTGACTTCCGCCAGGCGCTCCAACTCCCAGCTCTTCAGGAAAGTCCCCGTGGGATTGTTGGGGTTCACCAGGATCAGCGCTCGCGTGCGCGGGGTCGCCAGTTGTTCCAGGGCCTCGAAGTCGATCGCCCAGTCCATCCGCTCGATGAGCGGGTACTGGTCCACCGCCACCCCGTCCAATTGCGCCAGGCACTCAAACAGCGGGTAGGACGGGCGGGGAACCAGCACCCGGTCCCCCGGCTCGCACAGCAGCTTGAACAGCCACGAGTACGACTCGCTGGTGCTGCTCGTCAGAAAGATTCGTTGCGCGGAGACTCGTCCGCCGTGGTGCCGCGCAATCGCCTCGCGGGCCGGAAGCCATCCTCGCGCGTCGGGCTCATACTTCAACGCGCCCGGGTCAGCCAGCGCTTCCGGCAACCCCGCCGGATAATCGAACCCGGCGATCGTCGGGTTCGACAGCGTCAGGTCCCATTGCGCCGGACGCGCGGCAATCAGCCGCGCCAGCCGGCTCAGCTCCAGACTGCCCGGGACCCGGCTGGAAAACCTCAAGCTTCGGCAACCACCGGATTGCTCAGCTCGCCCACACCGGCGATCTTCACCGTCACCACGTCTCCCGCCTTCAGCCAGCGCGGCGGTTTGCGCGCAAACCCGACCCCGGCGGGAGTGCCTGTCGAAACAATATCGCCCGGCTCCAGCGTGCAGACGCTAGAAACATACTCAACCAGCGCCGGAATATCGAAGATCAGCCGCCCCGTGTTGGAGCTTTGCAGCACTTCGCCGTTGATGTCCAGGCTGATGTCGAGCGCGTGCGGGTCCGCAATCTCGTCCGCCGTTACAATCGCCGGCCCGCAGGGCGCGAACGTGTCGAACGTCTTGCCCATCAGCCACTGCGTCGTCGCCATCTGAAAATCCCGCGCGCTCACGTCGTTCACGCACATGTAGCCGAACACGTGCTGCCGCCAGCCGGCCCCGCGTATGTGCCGCCCGCCCTTACCCACCACAAACGCGAACTCGGCTTCGTAATCAGGCTGGGCCGAGTTCTTCGGCAATACGATCGCCTCTCCCGGACCGATAATCGACGTGGTGAACTTGTTGAAAATCGTCGGAACCTTGGGAATCTCCATCTTCGACTCCTCCGCATGATCGCGGTAATTCAGCCCGACGCAAATCAGCTTGTTGGGCCGCGCAATCGGCGCCCGCAGCCTCACTTCGGCCAGCGGCACAGCCTTGGACTCGTCGGCTTCAACCCGCCCGCCCGCGGCAATCAACGCGATCATGTCCGGTCCGCCCGCAGCCGGCGCAATCACTCCGTCGCGCAGCACACCCGCTTGGGCGCGCCCGTCCCCCGCCTGATAGGTAACAAGTCGCATGATCGCAGTTTAGAACAGCCGGATCCCGCGCGGACCGGGAGGTCCATCCAGCCGCACCGTATCGAGAAACCGCACTTGGCGCGTCGCCGACGTCATCACCAGCGAATGGGTCCGGCTTCCACCGCCGAAGAATTGCACGCCCTTCAGCAACGGTCCTTCCGTCACGCCCGATGCGGCGAAAATGATCTCTTTGCCCGGCGCCAGGTCTCGCGGGGTGTAAATCTTCTGGGGATCTTTGATCCCCATCGCCCGAACCCGCTCCTCGAGCTCCGCCTTATCCACCACCAGGCGCGCCAGCATCTCGCCGTGCAGGCACCGCAGCGCCGCCGCCGTAATCACCCCTTCCGGCGCGCCGCCAATGCCCATCACCGCGTGCACGCCGGCCCCGCGAACCGCCGCCGAAACGCCCGCCGACAGGTCGCCGTCCGGTATCAGCCGGATTCGCGCCCCAGCCTTCCGGATCGCGCCGATGAGCGTCTCGTGGCGCGGCCGGTCCAGCACGATCACCGTCAGGTCCTCGACTCGGCGCTCCAGACATCGGGCAATCGTCTTTAAGTTGTCTTCGACGGGCGCGTCCAGCTCGAGTGCGCCGCGGCACGCCGCGCCCGCAATCAACTTCTCCATGTAGCAGTCCGGCGCGTGCAGCAACCCGCCCGGCTCGGCTGCCGCCAGCACGGCGATCGCATTCGGCATCCCGTACGCGCACAGGTTGGTGCCCTCCAGTGGGTCCACGGCGATATCGACTCCCGGGTACTCGACCCCCGTACGCGCCGGCGCGCCCACTCGCTCCCCGATGTAAAGCATCGGCGCTTCGTCGCGTTCGCCTTCTCCAATCACGATCCTCCCGTTGACTTCAACATCGTTGAATGCCGCCCGCATCGCACGCACCGCCGCGCGGTCCGATGCCTCCTTGTCTCCGCGCCCCAGCGTGCGCGCCGAATCCACCGCCGCCTGCTCAACCACCCTCACAAAGTCCAGCGCCAGGCGCTCCTCGATGTTGAATCCTGTATTCGGTTCCATGTGGTGTATACTACTTCTCAGGGCCCCTCCGTGAGTGTCCCGATCCCTGTCCAAGGAGCTTGAACGTGTCCAAGTATTGCCCCGTCACCGGTAAGAAACCGGTCTCCGGCAACCGCGTTTCACACGCAAACAACAGAGCGAAAAGGACTTTCGAGCCCAACCTGCACGAAAAGCGCCTCTGGAGCCCCGCTCTGGGCCGGTTTGTGCGGTTGCGTGTGTCAGCCAAAGGCCTCAAGACCATCGACAAACGCGGCCTCGACGCCGTTCTGGCCGATCTCAAGAAACAAGGCGTCAAGTTCTAAGGGAGTCCCACCATGCGCGTCATCATCAAGCTTGTCTCGACCGCCGGAACCGGCCACTTCTACACCACCACGAAGAATCCGAAGACCAAGACCGAGAAAATCGAGCTCAAGAAGTTCGATCCGGTCGCCCGGAAGCACGTGACCTACAAAGAAGCCAAGATCTAACGCTTCTCACCACTTGAGGCTTTTTCTGCTTTTCCGCCTGCTATCATAAAGGGCCTTGCGGCCCATACTTCTCGTCTTCGTCACGATTGCGGCCTTCGGGCAGATAAATCAGGAATTTAGCGGCTCCCAGCGCATCCCGCTCCGGCTCACTCCGGGGCGCTCTTACGGGCTCCTGGTTTCCGCCACCTCGCCCGTGACGGTCTCGCTCGAGCAATCCGGGCGCGCCCTCCTCGGCAAGTCGCTTTACCCCGGTGATCTCGATTTCTACACCGGTTTCCGCCAGCCTCTCCAAGGCGGCCTGACTCTGGTCGCCGAAGCCGCACCCGCCGCTCATTACCGCGTCAAAGTGTGGAACCTGCCGCCCGGCTCGGTCTACGAAACCGAACCCAACGATACACCGGCCCAAGCCAACCCGGTCAACTTGGGCGGCACGGTGTATGCTTCCGGCGACGAAGCTCCCTACGTTCCCCAGCCAGGCAAGCGCGGCGCGCCCTACGACACCATTCCCGATTGGTACCGCTTCGACTTTGCCGGCCCCGAGCCCAAACTCGTCTTCTTCTGGATCGATCTGATCGACCGGGACAACATCCCCGTGGACGTCTCGGTCTACCGCCTCGACAACGGCCAAGCCGTGCCGTACAACGAAGGCGAAGACCCCGTCGCCTTGCCGCACGAAGTGCAGGCGCTCGCCGGAAACAAGTTCACCGCGCGAATTCTTCGCGGGCCCGCCACCTACCTGGTGCGCGCCGCCGCCAACCACCCGGAATACAAGCTGCGCACGCGCGTCTATGACCCGACGCCATACGCCAATCCCGCGCAAGCCGTTCGAACCGCGACCAGCTTCCTGCTGGGCGCGGGCGATTCCTGGCACGCCAACACCCCGCGGCGCGGCGGCGTCTTCGACCGCGTCGCCAACGTCCATCAGGAAACCTCGCTGTGCGTGGCCTGCCACCCCACACACTTTACCCAGCGCGCCGCCCTCTACGCCGCGCGAAACGGCTACCCGGTGGAGATGCGCCCGCAACTGCAATTCCTGGCGGAACGCTTCTACAACAACCCGCGCCCGTTCTACGGCTTCGAGCAGGAAGGCGCGGTGTGGGCCCGCATGATCTCGGCTTCCGCCAATGTCTTGAGCCGCATGTCCCACCTGCTCAGCCTGTATGAGAGCGAAATTCAACTCGAATCCCGCCCGCAATACCACGACGGCGTGCGCCGCTACCTCGAGCTCTACTACGCGGGAAGAAACAAGCTGCCGCCGGACGAGACCAACGGAAATACTCCTCTGGTCAGCGCCTACGAAGTGGCCTGGTACTCGTGGGAAGCCACCCGCGACCCCGCCATCGCCGCCCTGATCGAGCAGGACGAAATCAAGAACATGGTGGACCTCTGCTATCAGACTCTGGCGCTCGCCGCCATCGGCCCTGGCAAGTACCGCGACAAGCTCGCCCGCAACGCGCAGCGCATCCTCTCTCTCCAGCGCCCGTCGGGACAGTGGGCCATGCAGTTTGATGAGAAGGCGCAGGAAGCCGAGTTCCAGACCGGCCACGCATTGTGGGCTCTCCAGGCCGCCGGCATCTCCAAGGACCACCCCCAGGTCAAAAAGGCCATCGCCTACCTCCTGGCCCGCCAGCAGGAATTCGGCGCCTGGATGGATCCGCTGCAAAGCTACGAGAATTTCCGGACGCCCTTCCGCGAAACGCAGATGGCCGTTCTCGGGCTGTCCGCCTACTTCCCTCAGCCCGGCCGGGAAAAGGGCTGGAATTCGCCGCCCCGCGCTATCATCACCCCCGCGGCCATCGATACGTTCTGGGACAAGGCGAAATTCGATGAAGCCGTGCGGCAGGCCGGCCGCGCTGAAGACCTCTGGACCCGGACCGAAGCGCTCGAAGTCCTGGGACGCACCGGCGGCGCCTCCGATCTGCCCGCCGCCATCGCAGCCTTGGGCGCGGACAGCAAGATCCTCCAAAGAACCGCGGCTTGGGCCGTTCGAATGATCTACAGCCGCAACACGGGCGCGCCGTCCGCGCCGCTCCTCGACGCCCTCTCCTCTCCGGACGAGCGCACACGTTGGGGCGCCACACGCGTCTTTGCTTCGCACTTCTCGGCCCTCGCCCGCCGCCCGGAGTTCGCGCGCGGGCTCATCGCGCTCACCCGGGACCCTTCCCCCGCCATCGCCATGCAGGCCCTCAAGGCGCTCTGGCAGTTCTGGTATTGGTCGCCCGATCAGGCGGTGAAGAGCGATATCGAAGATGCGCTGCTCGCGATGCTGGGCTCGCCGCTTCATCCCTGGGTGGATTCGAACCTGCGGAACGCGATCTACAACATCACCGACGAAAACATCCGCTACTTCTACAACAATTGGATTCCGCTGCTTTCTCGCGTCGAAGACCAGCAGCGCGTAATCCGCGGGCGTCTCGCCGTGGAAGCCCGGCTCGGTGGCAAGTACGCGCGCGTGCTCGAGCAAGGGTCCGATCAGGCCCGCCGCACATTGCTGAGCGCGCTCGTCGAGTTCCCCTTGCGGCGCGCCGATGCCTACGGCCCGAAAGCGGACCTCACCGCCGCGGCGCCTCCCGTCTACAACCGCATCGGTAACGACATCGAGCAAATCGTCTGGTTCGGTGAGACCGCGGAGAAATTCTCCAAAGCCCTGCTGCCGCTCCTCGACTCGCCCGACCCGGAGATCCGCCGCCTGTCCACCGAAGCGTTGCTCATGCTGCGCGACCCCAAATTCGGCACGGCCGAAAAGGCCGCCGGCTCCACCGCCGCGCTTCGCGCCCAGGTTCAAGCGCGGATCGCGCCGCGTCAGGCCGAATTTCCAGAGGTGTGGAAAGCCTTTCAGCCGCCGCGTCCGGCCGGCGCCGCCACGCAGGCCGTTCGCAAATCCAACCTGCCCAAGCCCGATGAAGCCTACTTCCGAGGTTACGTGCAGCCTATTCTCGAAAAGCGCGGCAAGGACGGCGTGGCCTGCGTCCACTGCCATGCCACCCACACTCTTTTCGACGGCACATGGGGCAAGGCCCTGAACGTGGTCGACCTCGAGAATCCCGAAAACAGCCTGATCCTCCGCAAGCCCACCTCGAGTGCGGAATCCGAGGGCGTCGTCGGCGCCAATGCCTTGTCACACGGCGGCGGCGTCCGTTGGGAAAAAGGATCGCCCGAGTACAACACCATCCTCGAATGGATTCGAGGCGCCAGGCCGTGAAGCGCATGCTCGGCATCATCGGACTTTCGTTCGCCATCCCGCCCGCCGGCTGGGTGTGGCTGGCCCGGACTCCGTGGCGCTGGTGGACGAAGACGCTCATGGCCGTGCCCGTGCTGGCGCTCGCCGTCGCCCACCTCATGGCCTTCTGGGGCATGCGCTTCGAACTCCTTGGCAGCGGCACGATTCATCCTTACTTCCCCAAAGGCGAATCCCACTATGCCGCGCTCGAAAGCAAGGCGCAGGCCGATGGCATGCCAGCACCCGCGCAGCCGCCGCCCGCCCCGGCGCCCCTGCCGGAACCCCAGGTCCGGCCCGCCACCGCCCAGGCGGTTCCACCCGAAAAGCCAGCGCCGCTCGCCGGATTGTGGCCGGGCTTTAACGGACCCAACCGCGACGCCCAATACCGCGAAGCGCCAATCCTCACCACTTGGCCCGCCAAAGGACTGCCGGAACTGTGGCGCCGTCCCGTCGGCGGTGGATATGCAAGCGTCGTGATCGCCGCCGGACGCATCTTCACCATCGAGCAGCGCCGCGCTAAAGAAGTCGCCGTCGCCTATGACCTCGATTCCGGGCGCGAACTCTGGACCTCCGCCTGGGATGCGCTCTTTCAGGAATCCATGGGCGGCGACGGCCCCCGCGCCACCCCCGCCTGGGACCAGGGTACGCTCTACGTGCTCGGCGCCGAAGGCGAACTGCGCGCCATCGACGCTCTCTCCGGCAAAAC
>JADZCI010000341.1 GCA_020851655.1 Bryobacterales bacterium | reverse complement strand
CTGGTCTTCACCAACGCTCACGCCCTGAAGTTCAACAAGCACAACGTGAGGTTGGTCGGCCAGTATGCGCGGTACCAGGTGAACACGTTTGTGCCCCGGTATCCTTCGGGGAGTTTTCAATTCACCTCCGGGCTCACTTCGCTGCCTGGGATCGTGAATACCGGGCACGCCTTCGCCAGCTTCCTTTTGGGAGGCGTGGAGTCGGCGCAATTGAGCCAGGTTCCCTCGCCGTCCTATTTCCGTGCCAGCCGCTGGCTGGCCGCCGCACAGGACACATGGGAGATCCGGCCGGGCTTGACGTTCAGTTTTGGAGCGAGCCTGGCAGTGTTTACACCGAGGACCGAGAAGTATGACCGGCAGTCCACGATCGACCTCAGCGTCATCAACCCGGCCAATGGCAGACCTGGAGCGCTGATCGCCGCAAACCGGAACGGAGTGGGCCGGTCGTTCATGTCATCCCAGGCACGGCTCGATCCGAACGCGAGCGTGGCGTGGAATCCTCGCGGCAGCAAGAAGGACATCGTGCGTTTCGGTTACGCGATGAGTTACCAGGGCATTCCGGTCTACAGCAGCCAGTTCGGAACCCAAGGGTTCAACGGCTACTCCAACTTCTACTCGCCCAATTCGCAACTGGCGTCCGCGTTCGTGTTATCCGGAGGCTTGCCGCCCGTCAAGCCGCTGCCGGACCTGCGTCCCGAGGCGGCCAACGATACCGTGGCTGACCTGATCGACCGGAGCGGTCTGCTGCCGCGCTACCAGTCTGCTTCGGCATCCTATGAGCGCGAACTGCCGCTGTCGTTCATTGTCACCGGAGGATTCGGCGTGGCGTGGGGCAAAGATTTGTATCTTGGAAACGGCGGTGCGGATCCGAATGCGATTCCTCTGGAGAACCTGAAGTACCGGGACAGCCTGAACAACATCCAGTTTTCGAGGTCACTGAGCCCCTATCCGCAATTTCTCGGGTTCAACGTGTTTAGTAGCTGGCCGTCGGGCCGCTATCGCCGCGAAACTGTGTCCGTCCGGGTGGAGAAGCGTCTGTCTCAAGGCTTATCGATGAATGCGTATTACGAGTTCTCACGCCAGGAAGACGACTACTCCGGACCTTACGGCGTACAGGATTATTACAATCGCAAGGCGGAATGGGGCCTCACCGCCTACAACTCCCCGCATCATCTATCGCTGACCTACCAATACGAACTCCCGTTTGGGGTCAACAAGCCCTTTATGGCGTATGCCGACTGGCGGCGCTTTCTGGCCAGCGGATGGGCGGTGAGCGGAATCTCGTCGGTCTCTTCGGGCGAACCGCTGGCCATCCGGCCGCAGTTCAACAATACCGGCGGACTCGTTCAGGCGCTCCGCGTCAACGTGGTCCCGGGCGCCGATCCAACGGTTCCCGACCCGGGTCCGGATCTCTGGTTCAATCCCGACGCCTTCAGCCACCCGGCCGACTTCACGCCCGGCGACGGCCCCCGCACGCATCCGGCGCTGCGAAACCCAACCTCGCAGAATCACGACCTGTCGCTGAGCAAGCGGTTCGCTATCGATCGCGAAAGAACCGTGGAATTGAGCGCCGCCGGATTCAATTTCCTGAACCACGCCAACTGGAACGACCCCGATGTCGTCATCGGACCGGCGGGTTCGCCGAACGTGAACGCGGGCAAGATCATCGGCTCCCGCGGCGGCAGGGTGATCCAGTTGGGACTCAGGTTCAGCTTTTGAGGATGCGACGTCTGATACTGGCGCTGGGCCTGGTCCCGTGGTTTGCCTGGGGCGCGGACCGCGTCGCGTCCAGTACGCTGCGGATTATTGCCTGGACCACCGGCGATCACACGCTGAGCGCCGGGGACCTGAAGGTGGAAGCCGACGGTAAGCCCACGAAGGTTCTACGCGTTCGCGGACCAGGCGACGATCTGCTGATCCTCGTGGTGCTGGACCTGACGGGGGATCTCACCGCGGCGGACCAGGCCAAGCAGTCATTGGTGACGCGGCTTCAAAGCCTGCCGCCCACCACGTGGGTGGGTACGCTGCGCGCGCAGGACGGCATGCAGGTTCTGTCGGACCCGGGCGCGGATCGTGGACCCAGCATCGCCGCCGTGCAGGCTCTGCAAGTGGCGGGACGCGCCGGCATGCTCGAAGTCCTGGAGCCCATCGAGAAGCTGGCGGAAGGCATTCTCAAGAAGACGCCCATACGCATGGCGATCCTCTTTGTTACCGACAGCAGCATCTACAACTATCGCGAGGACTACACCAACCCGGTAATCAACCCGAGCGACTCACGCGACTTGAGCCGGCGTTTTCCGGAGAACCTGATCCGGGAAAAGACCGCCAAGCTGGCCGAGCACCTGGGCACGTTCTCCGCCCCCATCTTTGTCGCTCACGTCGCTTATTCCGGCGACCGGTTGAACGAGGCGTACCAGAACGGTCTGCGCCGGATTGCCGAAGCCACCGGCGGCGCCGCGTGGTTTGCACGGGTTCCGACCGAGATCGGCAACGTCATCGATCAGGCGTTCGACAGAGTGCAAAGACATTGGGCCATCGACGTGGAACTGCCGCCCAAGATGCCCAGAAACTTCACGGTTCAGGTTCAAGGCCCCGGTATCGACCCGCAGTACCGGTCGCGTTATGGCGGGCACGGAAACTAGCCTGCCATTCGATGCAACCCAGGTGAGTTGACGAGCACCGCCGAGCACAAGGCCAGATGCGTAGGCGAGCGTGCCGTTGGATGCCAGGCTGTAGTGGGCGTGTCCTGTATTGACGCACACTAACACGCCGTCCAGCACGGCGTTCAGAGCGGTCACCGGCTGTGGCGAACCGCCTCCGGAGCGAACGCGCATGACGCCTGGATGGCCGGCTGTGATGAGAATGTTCCCGCCGGATCCCCAGACTCCGCTTTGAAGCGCTTCCGTAGGGCAGATGGTGACCGGGGCTCCTCCGCTGAGCGCCAACCTTCTGACGGTACGGCTGGCAGAGTGCACAAACCCCAGCGACCGCCCATCTGGAGCGAAGGACGGGTAGAGCCCGCCACTTGTCCCATCGAGTTTCCTGGAATCCAATTGGTCCAGTTGACGGTAGAAGATCTGGGTCTGGCCGCTAGCGTTCGCTGATACGTAGGCCAGCTTGCTCCCGTCCTCGGACAACTGTTGGAGTCTCCGATGGCAGGGCGCTCCAGTCCGGTTCGCTGGTGAGGACTGCGGCGACGAGATCCGGGGCCGACTTCCCCCTCATAAACGCCTTGCGGCGAGCCAGTTCAAACAGGACACACCCGAAGGCCCATATACACCCACATTCCTGATTCTGAGCGTCCAAATCCAATGTTTTAGACGATCAACCTCTTTCCAACGACTTCGACGCTCGAAGAGTTCCTGCCACGGCCTGCCACGGCGCCACGTCTGATCCCATACACCGTTTTGGTGCCTAATGGTGTTGTGAGGGTGGCTGAGAAAGCGGTTCGCCAGAGCGTCAGGCTGCCTCCCAGGCTGGCGAAGCAGGTGGGTAGCATGGCCAAGAGTCGAAAGCTGAGCCAGAATCGCATGTTGTTGGACCTCATCGAGCACGGCATCGACGCAGAGAAGCGAAAACAGCAGCAGTTTTTCGACCTGGCTAAGCGTTTCCGCAACGAACAGGACCCGGAGGTCCGCGGCATCACGCCTTGACTAGCGGGCGGTCAGAGCCGCTTCAAGCCCTGGCCTTCGGTAATCTCCACGCTGCCGGATGCGATGTTCTTGAACTCCTCGGTCTTGCCGGAAGGCCAGTCGACCACCAGGCGGTCGACCGAACGCCGCGGCCCAAGCCCCAAGGTGAGCGGCAGTTCCGATTGCGACAGATAGCTTGAACCGCTTTTCACCATGCGGTGGCCCACGCGTCCGCCGCACTCGAACCGTACCGACGCGCCGATGGCATCGCGATTCGACTTGGTTCCCTTGAGCTTAAGCCGCAGGCTCTTGTTGCCCGTCGTGCTGTCGTTGCGGAAGAGGGTGGGAGCGCCCCCGTTGGAGGTGACCAGCAGATCCTGATCGCCGTCGTTGTCAAAGTCTCCATAGGCGGCGCCGCGCCCGACGATGGGGCGGTCAAACCCTCCGGCGGCGTGGGAAATGTCGTGCGAGAAACCATCCTGGGCATTGAGAAACAACTGCGGCGGCTGCGGATATCGCACCTCCGGGCGCACGCGGCTGATGGACTCGTCGATATGTCCGTTGATGACGGCAAGGTCGAGCCAGCCGTCCAGGTTGGGGTCAAAGAACAGGCATCCGAAACCCAGGGTGCCTCGCGTGCCGGCTCCGACCGAGGAGTTGGGCGCCACATCGGCGAAGACGCCCGCCGCGCCGCCGCGGTAGAGACCCAGCATTTCGTTCTGGAAGTTCGTTATGGCGACGGTCGGATACCCGGTTTCGTCCAGAACCGCGGCGTCGACTCCCATGCCCGCCCTGGCTTTCCCATCCTCGCTGAACGCCAAGCCGGACCTGACGCCCACTTCGGTGAACGTGCCGTCGCGCCGGTTGCGGTACAGCTTGTTGGGCTGCGTATCGTTGGCGACAACGATGTCGAGCCATCCGTCGCGGTCGTAGTCGAACATCGCGACGCCGAGCGACTTCGAGGTCGAATCGAAGACGCCGGCCTTGGCCGTCACGTCCTCGAATGTTCCGTCGCCACGGTTGCGGAACAGCCAGCAGGTGGACCCACGGTAGGCTTCCGGGGTGCAGTAGGACTTTGTCTTCCCATCGAGGCTGCACCGCACGTCCAGTTCCGGAGACCAGCGCACGTAGTTGCATACAAACAAATCGAGCCAACCGTCGCGGTCGAAGTCGAACCACAGGGCCGAGGTCGAGAAGGCATGTCTTGCGCCCAGCCCGCTTTTTGCCGTGACGTCGACAAAACCGCCTTTGCCGTTGTTCTGGAACAGCCGGTTCTGCCCGACGGTGGTGACGTAGATGTCCTCAAATCCGTCGTTGTTGTAATCGGCCACGGCAACGCCGAGCCCGTAGAGTTCGACATCGAGCCCCGCCTGGCGCGTAACGTCGGTGAAAGTGCCGTTGCGGTTGTTCCTGTACAGGTGAAGGGTTGTGCGCTGTCTCTTGTGTCCGGGAAAGTCCGAACCATTGATCAGCAGGATGTCCTGCCAGCCGTCGTTGTCGTAGTCGAGGAAAGCGCACCCGGCGCCCATGGTTTCCGGAAGATACTTTTGCCCGAACGCGCCCGTGTTGTGGCGGAATTGCAGGCCAGCCTGGGTAGTGACGTCGACAAATCTGAAACCGGGATGGGAATCAGGGGCTAACGCCGCCAGCAGCAACGACCGCCGGGTCATTGGACCGGAGGTTCGGGCAGGGTTACCAGGCCCTTCCGGATGGCATAGACCACCAGGTCGGCCGTCCGGTGGATTCCGAGAGCCTGCATCAGGTTGGCGCGGTGAACCGAGACCGTGTTGACGCTCAATCCAAGCAGACCGGCGATTTCGCGGTTGGAACGCCCCTGCACGATGTGCTGCAAGACCTGTTTTTCGCGCTGCGTGAGCTTATCGAAGTCGCTCTCAGTGTTGGAAGACGGAATCTGAAGTCCGGGCGCCACAAACTGCCGGCCGGCGGCGACCTCCTTGATGGCGTACGGCAAATCGACTTCCAAGGCGTTCTTCAAGAGATACCCTCGCACGCCTGCCGAAAATGCGTTACGCACGTAGGCATCTTCGGAATACATGCTGAGGATGATGATGGCCACGCCCGGAGTCTTCTTCAGGATTTCCGTAGTGGCCTGGATGCCGTCCATCTCGGGCATGGCCAAGTCCATCACAATGACTTGAGGGCGCAAGTCAGTGGCCAGATTAACCGCTTCCGGGCCGCCCGACGCCTCGCCGACCACTTGCAGGTCCGGATCGTCCTCGAGCATCCGGCGAAAGCCCTTGCGAACGAGGCTGTGATCATCTACCAGAAGAACCGTGATTGGTTGGTCCATTGCCATCTCCTACATCAAGGGGCACACGCACTACCACCCGCGTACCGCCGGCATCTGGCGTCACAAACTCGATTGCACCCCTGAGAAGCTCGGCCCGTTCCCTCATTCCAATTAGTCCGATACCATGGCCTGCCGAGGGCCGGATCCCCGCACCACGGTCTTCGACTACCAGAATAAGACTTTCTGGACCGTATTGTGCGGTCACCCAGACCTCGTTCACGCCGGCATGTTTCACCACGTTGGTCAGGGCTTCCTGAAGGATGCGGTAGACGTGGACGGAAACGGGATCGCCAATCCAGACTCCGCCGCCTGTCTTGCTGTAGTTGACCTTCATGGCCGTCTGCTTTTCGAACTGCTTTAGGTACCACTCGACGCTCTGTTCCAATCCATAGTCGTCCAATACGGGAGGGTGCAGCATCTGCGACAGGGTGCGAGCCCGCTCGAGAGTGTGCTGGGCGATCTCGCGGACTTCGTGGATGTCGGCGCGGAGCGTGGCAGCATCGGCGGGCACTTTCCTTTCGACGCGCGCCAGCATGGCGCCGACCGCCGTGAGCACCTGCCCGAATTCGTCATGAATCTCCCGCGCCAGGGATCGATAGCTCTCCTCCTGGACTTTGATCAGTTGTCCGGCGAGTTCCTTGCGCTCTTCCGAGAGGCGGTAGACGTGTTCAAACAACTGCCGGTTGTTGCGGATGACCAGGAACCCGGTGAGTCCGATGGCCACCAGGACCGCCGCGAGCATCCAGTAGATGTTGCGTTCCACGCGCCCGTAGATCGACTGGATTTCGTTTGCGGCCGCCGCCTCGGCTTCATTGTTCTGGACCAGCAGGCGCGCGATGATCGAAGTCATCGCGGTTCGCTCGGATTCCAGGCGCGTCCGGATCAGGGCCTCGGCTTCCTTCTCCCTTCCGGCCCCGGCCAGGTCCCAAAGCTCACTGACGGTTTCCCAGAAGCGCTGGCTGGCGCCATGAAGCATTTGCTGCTGGTCGGGCCGCCGTTCCGGAATGGCAATCCGGGATTCGAGCAGGAGCGCGTCTTCGAGGTCGATGCGCAGCCGTTCCATTTGCTGGCGGTAGGCCGTGATCGGATACGGCTCGACGCCTTCGGCCATATCGCGCAGAGCCAAGCCGAGCTGGTTGAGATCGTTTTGGATTCGTAGCAACTGCAGCGTGTCTCTGCGGTTACGGTCCAGGATCTCGGATTGCAGTGTGCGCAAGCCTTGAATCTGGTACAGCGCGTAAGCGGAGAAGGCGCACACGGCGGTGAGCGTCACCGCCAAGCCAAGCAGTTGGCGTGGCACCGGTGAGCGCTCGATCATACTCGGTATCCTATCCAAAGTGAACGCAACGAATCCGCTTCTGCGCCTGAATCCGCCTATCCCATTCGACGAGATCCAGCCGGGCCACGTGACGCCGGGAATCCGCCAGTTGATCGGTGAGGCCAAAGAAAGGATCGAGGCGATCGGCAGCGGTACGGAGCGGACGTATGCCAACACCCTGGAAGCGCTCGACTTGGCCACCGAGCCGCTGGACCGCGCGATGTCGGTCGTCCGGCACCTGGAAGCTGTGGCGACAACTCCGGAACTCCGCCAAGCCTACACCGAGGTCCAGCCTGAAGCGGCCGCGTTCAACTCGAGCCTGCCTCTCAACTCCGGGCTGTGGAACGCGCTGAAAACGTTTGAAGCCACAGCGGAGGCCGCGTCGCTTGCCGGAGTGAGGAAGCGCTATCTGGTCAAGAAGATCGACTCCTACCGGCGCCATGGCGCCGAGTTGGACGAAGCGGGAAAGAAGCGGCTGAACGAAATCGATGTCGAGCTATCGACCATCACGACGAAGTTTGCCCAGAATGTGCTGGATTCGACGGCTCAGTTCGAGCACGTCACCACTCGGGAGCCCGACTTGGCCGGTTTGCCGCCGACCGCCATCGCGGCGGCCCGGCACAGCGCCGAATCAAAGGGGCGCGATGGATGGAGATTCACCCTCCAGGCCCCCAGCTACCTGGCCGTGATGACGTATCTCGACGACTGCGCCGTTCGAGAACACTTCTATCGCTCCTTCAACCGCCGCGCTGCCGAACCGGAGCGGGACAACTCGCCCATCATCGCCCGCGTACTGGAACTCCGGCGTGAGAAAGCGCGTCTGCTGGGCTACGCGAATTTTGCGGACTTTGTGCTGGCTGACCGCATGGCCAAGACCGGCGGCGCGGCACTCCAGTTTGTTCAGGATCTGGAGAGCAAGACAGCCGCGCCGTTTGCGAAGGAGAACCAGGCGTTGGTTGGCTTTGCCGGGCGCGAATTGCAGCCCTGGGACATCGCCTACTATGCCGAAAAGCAGCGTGCCGAGCAATACGATTTCAAAGAAGAGGACCTCCGTCCTTATTTCCCACTGAACCAGGTCGTCGAAGGGCTTTTCGAACTGGTCCGGCGGCTTTACGGCATCCACGTCGTGCAGACGCCGGGTGTGCCGGTCTGGCATGAAGACACCCGGCACTACGAAGTGCGGGACGACGGCGGCGAGGTGCTGGGCGCCTTCTATGCCGACTGGTTTCCGCGCGACACCAAGCGCCAGGGGGCGTGGATGGACGCGTTCGTGACGGGACACCCAGAGAACGGCCATTGGACTCCACACGTCGGCCTGATGTGCGGCAACCTGACGCCGCCATTGAAAGCGACGCCGTCACTGTTGACGCATCGCGAAGTGGAGACGATTTTCCACGAGTTCGGCCACTTGCTACACCACCTGCTGAGCAGGGTTGAAGTGCGCGAGCTTGCCGGAACCTGCGTGGCGTGGGACTTCGTGGAACTTCCCTCGCAAATCATGGAGAACTGGTGCTGGGAGCGCGAGTCGCTGGATCTGTTCGCACGCCACTGGCAGACCGGGCAGCCGGTCCCGGAAGAGCTATTCCAAAAGTTGCGGCGGGCGCGCACCTTTCGCGGGGCCAACCAGCAAATGCGCCAACTGGGATTTGCCACCGTCGACCTCAACCTGCATGTCGCCTACGTTCCGGACCGGGACGGCGATCCGGTGGGCTACAGCCGGCGCATCCTGCAGCGGTTCGCCCCAGCGAAGCTTCCGGAAGACTACGCCATGATCAACGCTTTCACGCATCTGTTCGCGGATCCCACTGGCTATGGCGCGGGCTACTATTCCTACAAGTGGGCGGAGGTTCTCGACGCCGACGCGTTCAGCCGCTTCCGCGATGGCGGGCTGTTCAGCCGGGAAACCGGCGACGCGTTCCGGGAGTGCATCCTGTCCAAAGGAGACAGCGAAGATCCGGCGGTGCTGTTCCGGAACTTCATGGGCCGGGATCCAGACCCAGGGGCGTTGCTGCGCCGCCTGGGCCTGGCTTCTTGAGGCGGCGCGGCCAACACCCCGCCGCCCCGCGCGGATTTCAGAAATAGAAGCGGAGCGAGAGTTGCAAGTTGCGAACGTCGCCGGTCTTGCCGGTGATCTTGCCGAAGGTCGACAGGTTGGTGGGGTTGAAGTTGGCGCCGCCCCAATTCGGGTGGTTGAATACGTTGAACGCCTGCGCCCGGAATTGGAAGCCGGTCTTATCGTTGATCGCAAACTTCTTGTAGAGCCCGATATTCCAATTCTGGAATCCGGGCTGGTGCAGCGCATTTCTTGAGCCGGGGGTGTTGTTGAACGTTCCAGCAGCGGGTTTGGAAACGATCAGGTTGCCGTTCGAATCGGTGGTCTGGAACCAGTACTTGGCGTCACTGGCTCCGTTGAGCGCGATGTCGTGGGTGATGTCGGGAACCTGGTTCAAAACCCAAAGCTGCCCGCCGCAGTTGAAGCTGCCGTCCTGACCTACGCCGGCATAGTCCTGGCCGACGCCGAATCCGCACGCGGTTCCCGTCTGGAACTGGCTGATGCCGCTGACCTGCCATCCGCCCAGGAGCTTGCCGCGCCACTGGTTCTGATCCCTGAAGAACGGCAGCTCATACATGTAATTGACGATCAGGATGTGGGTCACGTCAAAGTCCGACAAGCCCCACATGCCGTGCGCGTCATACGTGTTCGGGATGATGTCGCGCTGCGCCGAACCGCTGTCCTTGCTCTGGGAATAGGTGTAGGCGGCGCCAAACAGAAAGTTCTTGCTCAAACGGCGGTTCCAACTGACCTGGAGCGACTGGTACATGGAACTCGCCACGTTGTCGGTCTGCCGGATGGAGTTGTAGCCCTTGTAGGGCCGCAACGCATCCAGGTTGACGCCCGGGTTGGCGGCCACGACCGAGGGCAGCGGCTGGTTGATGTTGGCTTCCCGTTGAAGATGGAGGCCGCGGCGGGCGACGTAGCCAACCGTCAACTGCGAGTTCCAGAAGAAATCACGCTCGACGGTGGCGTTCCAGGCCCACGATTCCGGATTCTTGAACGCTTTGCTCTGGGTGGTGACGGTGAGAGGCAACGAGTTGGCCTGGGTACCTCCCGGGTTGTCCACGTTGCCAAAGCTGACGTTCGCCGTGGGCTGGAAGGGCGGGTTGCCGCCCAGGAAGATGGAGTCGCTGACGCCGAGCTTGGTGAAGAAGCGGCCGACTCCCGCCCGGATGACCGTCTTCGGTGTCAGTTCATAAGCGATGCCGACGCGCGGCTGCCACTGATTCTGGCGGATGTCGGAGTAATACGACGGAACCGAGCCGCCGCGGAACAGGTAATCGTACTGTCCTGACGTGGACTCCGGGAACCGTCCCTTGGCCGAATCGGGCCACCCCGTGCCGGGAATGACCATGCCGTTGTACCGGTCGCCATTGCCGACCGTGACGGAGCCGTTTACAGGGCTGACCGCAACCGCCTTGGCCGGGTCGTAGAAGGCCGGGTCGAACACAATCATGTTGCGCCAGATGGCGCTAAACGGAATGATGACGGTGTAACGGACGCCGTAGTCGATGTGCAGCTTGGGAGTCACCTTCCAGGCATCCTGCGCGAAGCCTTCCCACATGCTGCCGCGGAACAGCGTGTAGGCACGCTGCCCGAGTTCGGAATAGGAATCAAACAACCCGAGCGCCGCGTTAGCCGCGGCCACGCCCGAAGTGGGCCGCCCGGAGCGGGTATCGGTGAAGCTGAACTGTCCGTTCTGGTTGTTTGTGCAAGTGGGACAGGCGCTGACGTTGATCTCGTCATTGTCGTTCTCGCCCGATTTCTCCCAAGCGAACCCGAACTTGTAAGTGTGATTCCCCTTCAACCAGGTAAAGCTGTCGGAGAAGGTGTAAATGGGGCCCTGCGAGTGCGATGGGTACGGCCCGCCGCTCAGCCCGTTGAAGCCGCTCATGTTGACCGTCGGAATGCGGGTGGGAATCATCTTGCCTTCCGGGAAGATGTAGGGGTAGTTGATTCCGACCTTCGTGCGGTCCAGGAAGTTGGCGGTATCCACCGGGATGAACACCTGGTCCAGACTGACGGTCGCCAACATCTCGTTGACCATGCTGGGCGACACGGTCCACACATAGTTGAGCGAGTTGGTCTGGTTGGGCCGGTCAAAGAACTTCGGTGTAAACGGGGTTCCGCCGTCCAGGGGCTGATACTCCCAGAAGGTGAAGTACATGCGGCGGAATTGGAGACGGTGTTTGTCAGTGACGTTGTAGTCGATCGAAATCGTATCCTTGCGCTGGTTTTGCGGATGGAGCGCGGAAGCATACCAGAACTGGCTTCCGTTGATCGGAGTGAGCAGGTTGGGCGACGGCCAGGCCTTCAGAATTCCAGCGCCACTCGGACTGAGACGGTTGCCTGGAATGACGTTGTTCGGAAACGGAATGCCGGTCAGCGGATCTTTGATCTGCATGACTTTGCCGTAGTACACATTATTTGGGCTCAGCAGTTCGCTGAAGTCACCCTGGCGCATCAGGTTGGACGGCACAGTCATCGAGTTGGTATCGAGGTACCGGTAGCGCACCCATTCCTGGCCCCAATACCAGAAAAGTTTGCCGCGGTCGGTGTTCCACTTGCCCGGGATGAACAGCGGGCCGCTCAGGTTGTAGCCGAACTGGTTGTAGTGAAAGGGCGGAACTAAATTCTGTCCGGCGGTGTGATTACGCGTCCAGGTGTTCGCGTTGAACGCCGTATTGCGCAAGTACTCGAACGCCGCGCCGTGGAAGCTGGTGCTCCCGGAACGGCTGAGTATACGAATCTGCCCGCCGGAGGACCGGCCGAACTCGGCCGCGTAGTCGGCGGTGAGGATCTGGATTTCCGAGGTCGAGTCGACATCCATCGATCCGAGGCTGGTTCCGTTGGAGCGGGTACGGACCGCCGGCGCGCCGTCGTAGGTGATGAGGCTATCCTGCGTGCGGGCGCCGTTCAAGTTGCTGGGACCCTGGCTGAAGCTGAACGAGAGACCCGCCAGGTTGCCACCGCGCGCGCCCGGAACCAGGTTCGCCATGAAGATCGGGTTGCGGCCATTCAGTTCCAGGGAATCAATCTGCTCGCGCGTGACGTTCTTTTGAACCGAGGCGGATTCTGTCTGGAGCGTCGCGCCCGAAGCGGAGACTTCAACCACTTCGGTCGCCGCGCCGATCGTCAGCGCCGCATCCAGGCTGAGCGCGCCGCCGGGATCCAGTTTGTTGTTGCTGGTTTCGAACTTCTTGAAGCCAGTAGCTTCGATGGAAAGCGAGTAAAAGCCGGGAGGGATATTGGTGATGTTGTAGTAGCCGGATTCGTTCGTGGTCGTCCGGCGTTCCAAGCCTGTCGTATTCTTGGCCGTCACTTTTGCTCCCGGCACGACAGCGCCGGACGGATCTTTCACGAAACCGCGAATCGAACCCAGATCCGACTGCGCCAGTACAGGGAGCGAAAAGATTAGAGGCGCCACCAGCGCGGCTAGCGCCAGGGACTTTGATTTGCCAAAGTGCATCCGCATCATCTCCTTAATGCTTTGGAAAGCTTTGCGATTGCCTGACTTGCACTTTGGCTGCAAATCGGGAGATAGCGCGGCCCAGGGTGCGTGTCCTTTTTGAATCATCCGGCGGAGCCATCGGAGGATAGACGGGAGTTCGACCGCCAGTTCCGGCTGCTACAAGTTCTGGAATTATGACTTACCAAAAGTAGTAGATCGAAACTTATCGATCACTTGATGGCTATCAACAGATGACTATCTTGAGGTGAGTTAGTCCGATGTACCTGTTATCCGCTCCGGACGCAAAAAAGCCGGGCCTTTGAGGCCCGGCTTGAAAACGCTGTCCAATGGACGAGCGAATTTAGAATTGGAGCCGCAAGCTCAACTGAAGGTTGCGCTCGCTGCCCTTGCCGGTGACCATGCCAAACGTGGCGGAGGTGGGGTTGGTATCCACACCGTTCCAATTGGGATGGTTGGGCAGGTTGAAGGCTTCAGCGCGGAACTGGAGGTTGAGCCGTTCCGTCGCACGGAAGTTCTTGAACAAGGCGGCGTTCCAGTTCTGGAACCCGACGTTGTTCAGCCCGATCGAGTTGCGATTCTGGTTGGGCAGGGTACCATCGGCGGGCTTGGTGGCCAGTGTTTGCGCGCCGGCGGAATTCCGCTGCGGGTCGAACCAGAAGTCCGTGATGCCGTTGTAGTTGCCCGATGCGTTGACATTGGCGAACGACTTGACCAGTTTCGGCTGGTTGGCGAGGTTCCACGTCTTGCCGTTGGTCGAACCGATGCCGAGATAGTCGTCACCGTTACCGATGGAGAACGGAGTGCCGGTCTGGAATTGCACCACACCGGACATCTGCCATCCGCCCAGGGTGAACCTCACAAACGGGTTGGAAGCGCTATTGAAGAACGGCATCTCCCAAATCGCATTGAAGATGGCGATGTGGCGAACATCGTTCCCCGACTTGCCCCAGTTGAGGAACTGGTTGTAGGTGTCGATGAACCCGTCACGTGGACCCGAGTTGTTATCCATCAGCTTCGAGAAGGTGTAGGCGAAGCCGTAGCTCAGACCGCGAGTGAAGCGGCGGTTGAGTTCGATCTGGAGCCCATGGTAGGTGCTGCGTCCGGAGTGCTCGAGCATCGGGACGTTGGCATAGCCCTTATACGGGCGGAGGTAATTGACGTTGGCGCCCGCATTCTCCGGCTTGAACGTCGTTCCGGTGGGAAGCTGGTTCAAGTCTCGCTCGCGGGACAGGAACAGACCGGTGGTGCCGATGTAGCCAACCTCCACAGTGGTGTTGGAGGTGATCTGGCGTTGATAACTGGCGTTCCAGTTATAGCTCCGCGGAATCTTATACACACGGTCGATGGTCATGAAGAACTGCGGGAACGCCGTCTTGGGACCGGCGCCGGGGTTGTCGGCAATTCCGTTGGTCACAGAGACCATGGGCTGCCATGGCGGGTTGCCGCCCAGGAAGACGCTGTCGTATACCCCGGGGCGGGACATGAAGCCCCCGAATCCCAGCCGCACCACGTCCTTCGAGGTGGCCGAATACGCCACACCGAGGCGCGGCATTACGTTGAACTGGCTTGGTGACGGATAGGGGCTTCCGCCCGAGAGCAAGCGGTTGAATTCGCCGCTATCGATGGCGGGGACCCGTCCCTTGCCGGCATCCGGGAAAGACGAGCCAGGAATGACCACGCCGTTGTAGCGGTCGCCGGAGATCACGTTGCCTGTGGCGCGATCCAACACGGCCGCTTTGGACGGATCGTACTTGGCGGGATCGAAGTAGGCGATGTTGCCCCACAGCGACTTGTAGTAACCGTTCTGCCAGGTGCCGCGGAATCCGAGTTCCAGCTTCAGCTTTTCGTTGACGCGCCAGGCGTCCTGGGCAAAGAACTCGAACATGTGGCCGCGGTACGGGGTGTAGCTGCGAGGACCGATCTCAGCATAGGTTGAGAAGAGACCCAAGGCCGCATTGGCCATTCCAGTGCCGGTTCCGGGCGCTCCGCCGGGACGGCTGTCGTTGAAGATGAACCGCCCGTTTTGGTTGTTGGTTCCGCCCGGGACGCCGGAAACGTTGATCTGATCGAAATCGTTCTGGCCGGAGCGTTCCCACAGGACGCCGGTCTTGAAGGTATGATTGCCCCAGATCTTGGTGAAGTTGTCCGAGATCTGGTAAATCGGACCGGCGGAACTCGACGGATACGGACCGCCGTCGATCGTACCCAGGTTTGGAATTTCGATCGTCGGGACCTTGTCGTAGATCTCCTTCTTATCCGGGAAGATGTACGGGTAGTTGATGCCCGGACGAGAGCGCAGGTAGCGTTCACCCGTCTTGTCCACGCCTATCCTCACACGGTCCACGGACCCGGAGACCATCGCCTCGTTGATTGCCGTCGGACTGAGTGTCCAGGTGTGGCTGACACTGCCTGTCATGTTGGGACGAGACCAGTCAGTGATGGCATAGTCGAAGCCGCCGCGGCTGGTGTCGAGAGCCGTGTAGCTGTAATTCGCCCAGCGGACCTTGAAAACCTGCGTGGCCACGGGATTGAAGTCAACGGCGAGTGTGTCCTTCCTCTGGTTCTGCCAGCCTGGACGGACGCGCAGCCAATTGGTGTTGCCCTGGAAGGCTCCGTTGGGCTCGTAATACGTCCGGAGGAAAGCCGTTCCGTTGGGGCTCAGTTGAGATGACGGAATGATGTTGCCGGGATACGGTTGGCCCGTATTCGGATCCCGTATGATGCGCGCACTCCCGTAGTAGATGCTGGGCTGCAGCAATTCGCTGAAATTTCCGGAGCGCATCGGAATCGTGGGAACACGGTTGAAGAGCGAATCTTCATTGCGCCGCCGGACCCATTCCTGGCTCCACAGGAAGAAGAGCTTTTCGCGGCTGGTATTGAACACTTTCGGGATCATTACCGGACCGCCGACGTTGTACCCATACTGGTTGTACTTGAGCGGCGCCACAAAGTTGGTGGAAGCGTTGCGGTTGCGCGACCATGAGTTGGCGTCGAGCGCGCTGTTGCGGAAGTACTCGTAAGCGGCGCCGTGAAAGTCCTTCGTGCCAGAGCGGGTGACCATGCGGATCTGCCCGGCCGAGGACCGCCCGTATTCAGCCGAATAGTTGGCGGTCAACACCTGAACTTCCTGAACCGTATCCAGGTCCGCGACGCCGACGGAGGTGCCGTTGGCGCGGGTGCGAATACCGACCGCTCCATCGAACGTGATGAGCGAATCCTGGGAACGGCCACCATTGATGGTCATGCCGCCGGAATCCAATCCGTAGCTGAAACCACTCAACGGCGAACTGCGGCGGACACCCGGCTTGAGCATGGCCAGAAAGAGCGGGTTCCGGCCATTGAGCGTCAGGTTCTGAATCTGCGCCTGCTCAACGGTCTTGCCGACCGTGGCTGATTCGGTATTCAGTTGCGCGGCGTTGGCTTCCACGTTGACGGTTTCAGTCAACTGGCCGACCGCAAGATCAACGTTGACCTGGATCGGGATGGCCGCTTCCAGCCTGTTGCGAGTTTTAGTAAAAGTCTTGAACCCGGGCGCTTCCACTGAAACCGTGTAGTATCCCGGTGCGATGTTGGGCGCGGTGTAAAAGCCACTTTCGTTCGACGTAATGCTACGTTCGAACCCGGTGCTTTCGTTCCGTACCGTGACTTTGGCGTTGGCCACCGCCGCTCCGCTGGGATCCTTGACAATCCCGGAAATACTCGCGTTATCAGATTGAGCGAGCACCGGGATGGCGAGGACGCAAGCGATAACGAGCAGCGCCATCAAAAGAGAACAGATTCTGTTCATTCGTGTCTCCCTAAAATCAAGAAGAAAAAACAAAATATGATCCGCGGGCACTGAATGCGAAGCCGCAAGCCAGCGGGCTTCGGCAAACCGTACAGCGGACAAACCGGCTCATTGACGAGCCAAGACCCTTTTTGAATCATACGAAACTGCGCACCCCCAATGCCACCGATCGGTAGCCACGCCGGATAGCGTCCGCCGATAGCCGCCAAGACGAAAAGCCGGAGGCGTTGAGAGCCCCCGGCTAGTCTGCCGCTGTATGAGGTAGGTGTTTAGAAGGTAAAGCGGAAAGCTGCCTGCATGCGGCGCGCATTGGTGCCGTCCGGGAAGCCTTGCGACTGCGTGCCCCGGCCGACATTGGCCACCGGGCGCAGGATGCCGCCCGCGGCGGTGTAGGCGGTGGTGTTGACCGCCGTGTTGTACTGCGTGTTGAACGCGTTGAAGGCTTCGAAAATGAGCTGCGCCTTGACCCGTTCGGTGAAGGGCAGGTTCCGGACAATGCGGGCGTCGACGCGGAATGTCTTGTCCACGTCCAGGTAACCCACCGGCAGGAACGGCACGCGGTTCCAGCCACCGGCGCCGTTCAAAGTGGCAAACGCCAGGTTGACTCCGGGAAACTGGCTGCTGGTGCTGCCGCTGAAGCTGACCGTTGGCGTCCACGGGTTGGACGACGCCATCGTGGTGATAGACGACAGTTCCCAACCGTTGATCACATAACGTGCAAAAGCCGACTGGTTGGAAGTAAACGACGGGGCCCAGACCCAGTTGATGACGGCGCGGTGCCGCTGGTCGAGTGAAGACGAACCCTTGTCGAAGGCGTAGTTGCCCGCGTAGGTGGCGTTGTTAAAGTTGGATCCGATGTTCCAGCTCGCGCCCTGCTGGTTTGCGTTGTCGATGGCGTGGGACCAGGTGTAGGACACCTGGAACGTCAGTCCGTGGGAGTACCGCTTTTGGAGTTGCACCGCCAGGCCGTTGTACCAGGCCTGTCCACCGTTCTCGACCTGGAGGATCTTGCTATAGCGGGGGTCGACGCGATTGGAAAAGAGATAAACCGGAGTGGAAAACGTGCCCGTCCGGTTGTTGCTTGCGTCGAAGATCTGGTAGGTGACCGAAGTGGGTCCTAACGGGCCGAGATTCACGTCTCTTTGCGAGAAAATGCCGGAACTCTTACTCCAGATGTAGCTGACAGTCAAACCCAGGTCGCGGCCCAACTGGCGTTCCAGGGTAACGTTAGCCTGCTGGGAGTAGGGGTTTCGCAGACCGTTGGCGGCGTACGACAACTGTACGGAACCCGCCGGCAGGCCCGTGGCGCTCGGCAGAACGTTCGGAAAGACCGGGGCGCCGGGCTGAGTATTGTTGATGGATATCGCTGTCTGGTAGCGGCCGTTGCCCAGGAACAGGGTGTCGAGCAGGTTGCCGTGGATGCGGGCAAAGAACACGCCATAGCCGGCGCGAAAGACCGTCTTGCCGTTGATATTGACCGCGACGCTGCCGCGTGGCGCAAAGTTGAGGTTGGCCGACGGAACCCGGCCGGTCTGCGTCCAATCCGGATTGGTGATAGTGGGTTGGGCGAGAAAGGCCTTCTCGTAACGCACACCCATGTTTAGTGTCACGCGGCGGCTGACGCGCCAGGCGTCCTGCACGTACAGGTTCACATCCGTGGTGCGCAGTTGATGGATGGGGTTTCCAAAGGCCTGCGAGAACGTCGTGTAGTTTCTGGCACCCGTAACATTGCCGCTGAAGTCGCGGGCGAAAGCGGTGATGTTGGCGTAGGAGTACGCGCCGGCGCCGTTGAACAACTGGTTCATCCAGTCTTGCGTGGTTTGGAAGTCGACGCCCGCCTTGGCGGAGTGGGCGCCAGCGGTCCAACTGATGTTTTCAACCACCTGGTGCCGCAGTTCGCTGGGATAGGTTCGTGGATAAGCCTGCGCCGCACCAACGGTCGTACCGGCAACCGTGAGGTACAGTCCGCCCGTTTCGGCCGGCCACAGGTCCGAAGCAGCAGGATCCGACAGGCGATCTTTGAACAGCCCGTAGCGGATCTCGTTTACCACGGACGGCGTAATCACCGACGTCCAGGACGCCTTGGCATAGCGGGTTTCCACCGTTGAATTGCCGTTGTTGGCGAGCGCATTTCCGTTGGTCAATACCGCTTGTGTCTGTATCCCGTGAGGAGAAACCCAGTGCATCGCGTTCCCGCTAAAGGAGAAGGAGTTGCGATCCGACGGCCGCCAGTCAAGCTTGAAAAAGCCCATGTAGGAATCGACCGAACGGGGGACCAACACGTTCATCTGCTTCTGGATAAAGTTGATGGCCGTGGAACACTGAGCCGCGGCCGCCGTGCAGGCCGCCGGTGGAATGAAATTGCCGGTCGGATCGGTCAGATTGTTGTTGATGATGCGGTTGAGGGCCGGGAAATTGCGTTTGACGATCTCGAAGTTGCCGAAGTAGAAGAGCTTGTCGCGTTTGATCGGCCCGCCGAGACTGGCGCCGGCCTGGTGCCGCCATTCGGGGGCGTTCATGCCGTTGGCATAACGGTCGGTCGCGTTCAGCGTACGGTTGCGGAAGAACCAATACGCGGTTCCGTGAATATCGTTGGCGCCGCTGCGCGTGACCGTGTTCACCACGCCGCCCATCGCACGGCCGAACTCGGCGGAGAAGCCGTTGGAGAGGACCTGAAATTCCTGGACCGCGTCCTGGGAGATCTGCGTCGAAATTCTCGTGCGGCCGGCGTTCTCGTTGTAGAAGCTGTTGGTGGTATCGTTGCCGTCGGTCAGGAAAGCGTTGCCCATGGCAATGCCGCGAAAGCTGACCAAACCAAACGTCCCGTCCGGAACGACGGCCGGCGTCAGCAGCACAAAGGAATCGACGCGGCGGCCGTTGATCGGCAGGTTGTCGATCTGAGCCTGTCCAACAACCTGGGACACGCCCACGTTGGAGTCGGAGACAATCGGCGCGGCCGCGCTCACTTCCACGGTCGTCGCCGCGGAGACGAGCGAAAGTGCGATCGGGAAACTCTGAGTAAGACCGACGGTTAGTTCAAAATCTTTGAGCTCCCATTGAGCGAACCCCGGCTTGGTGACCGTAAGCGTATAGCCGCTCGCGGGTGTTAATGCGGGCGCCGAAAAGGCGCCGGCTTCGTTGGTGGACATCTGCCGGCGGATGCCTTTGGCGGGATTGGAGAGGACCACGTCGGCGGCCGGCACGACCGCGCCGCTGGGGTCGCGGACGACGCCCGTGATGGCGGAGAGTCCGGCGGCCGCCTGGGCGAACACCGGAGCCGTGAGCAGTACAAGCGTAATAAGGGTGAAAAAGAGGCGAGACTTCATAGTGACCTGCCCTAATCATACTCGAATGTCCGTTAGAGCTCACCGCGAAAATTACGCGGTTCACGCGGTATACTGAAAGTTCCGTGTCAGGCGCCCGCGCCCGCCGCGTGTGTGTCTGACCGAGGTGTATCAATGATCATCGCTCTGACGACTCTGCATGTGCTTGTGTGCATTTTTTTGATCATCGTCGTGCTGCTGCAAAGCGGCAAGGCGGCTGACCTCGCTGGCGCTTTTGGCGGCATGGGTTCGCAGACCGCGTTTGGCCCGCGAGGCGCCGCGACGGTCCTGTCCAAGGCCACCACGATCGCCGCCGTGGTGTTCATGCTGACTTCGCTGACGCTCTCCATCATGCACACCCGGCAGGGTGGGGGCAGTTCGGTGCTGGAGCGCTCCGGACAACCCGTTCCGGCGCAAAAGGGTCAACCGGCGCCCGCCACCCCGGCGCCGATCGACGTCAAGACGCCCAGCGGCGAGACGGTGAAGATTCCACTTCCGGCTCAGACTCCGGCGCAGCCGGCCACGCCGGCAAAGAAGTAGAATTAGATTCTGCGGGCGATCTTTGAATCAACGGTTTGCTGGCTTCCGGATTTCCGGCTGCCAGCGCGTGGTGTGCGGATGTGGCGGAATTGGCAGACGCACTAGCTTGAGGTGCTAGCGGGAGCAATCTCGTGGAGGTTCAAGTCCTCTCATCCGCACCATGGCCCTGAAAGAACCGAGCCGAACTGAACAGTGATGGGATACACTGGTCGAACCACCAGAGGGCGTTCAGTTGGCGACGGAGACCGAGTTACTGCGGCTGGCGCTGGCCGCCTACGAAGCAGCCGCTGAACCCGAATTGTGGCTCGATTTCCTGAAGCGCTACACGGAAATCCTCTCAGCCCAGGGCTCCGTCTTACAGATCCACGACATTGGAGGGCACGTATCCACCGTGCTGAGCGGCTTCGGGCTCGCCTCCCCATTAACAAAATCCTATAACGAGCATTACTCGAAGCTCAACATCTGGCGGGAGCACGGCCGCGCTAACATCGCTGCCGGACGAGTGAATTTGAGCCATGAGATGTGTCCTCGCGAAGTGCTGGAGCGATCCGAGTTCTACAACGACTACATGCTCAGGATCGGAGGCGCCTATTCGATGGGCGCGGTTTTCGCGCGGGAAGGAAACCGTGCCCCTACTGTGTCGTCGCAGCGCAGCAAGCGACCGTTCGACGAACGCGACCGCGAAATCGCGAAGTTTCTGTTGCCCCACCTCAGCCGCGCCTGGATTATTGCGGAGCGCCTGGACCAGCTCGCGGCAGGTGAAGCGGTGCTGGACACCCTGCCGCTAGGCGCGGTGTTTTTGGGCGAAGGGGGTTCTCTCGTGTACGCAAACCGGGCCGCCGGGGAGATCTTGCGCGCCGGCGACGGTCTCTCCCTCCGCAATGGCGTGCTCACGGCACAAGATGGAAGGGCCGAAACGCAGCTTCGAGAGGCGATTAACAGCGCCTTGTCGCTTTGCCATCCGCCGGGGCCAGCGGCGGTGATGGCGCCCCGCCGATCGTTAGGCCGCAGCTATCAGGTCGTCGCCGCACCTCTGCTGGGCCGGCTTCCGCAGTTCAACAGAATGGCGAAGCCTATGGCTCTGGTCCTCATCACCGATCCCGAACGACAGACACCCGCCAGTACCGATCTGCTGAGGGAACTGTACAAGCTGACCCCCAGGGAAGCGGCCTTCGCGGCGAAGCTATCGCAGGGAAAATCGGTGGAGCAGACCGCGGAGGAGATGTGCATCACCTACGAGACTGCCCGCACGCATCTGCGGCGAATCTTCAGCAAGACAGGCGCCTCGCGCCAGGCGGAATTGCTGTTGCTGATCGCCCGGCTGCCAGTCGTCAAGAACGGAGGCAGTGATGGCTAGATTCGTGTTAATCCACGGATCCTGGCAAGGCGCCTGGTGCTGGCGTGAGGTGATTCCGCGCCTCGCATCAGGCGGCCATGAGGTAGCAGCGATCGACCTACCGGGTCATGGCGACGACCGGACGCCCGTCGAGAGTGTCACACTTCAGCACTATGTCGATCGCACGTTACAAGCGGTGAACGATTCGAGCGATGCGCCGATTCTTGTCGGACACAGCATGGGCGGTGCGATTGTCCGGCAAGCCGCCGGGCTCGAGCCGGGTCGCGTTCGCGCGATCGTGTCCGTGGCATCGCTATTGCCGCGGAACGGAGCCAACGTGCTCAGCTTGGTCAAAGGTTTCGATCCCGAGTACCTCGCCCAGATCCTCTGGGCGGAGGATCGCCGCACAACGCGGCTCTCCCCCGAGGGAGTTCGCCGGTTCGCCTATTTCCGGTGTCCGCGGGTCACCGTCGACGCAGTGCTGCCCCTACTGACGGCTGAGCCTGTCCTGCCCTATGAAACCCCGCTCTACTTCGCCGGCCTGGGTGTACCGCACTACTACATCGAGTGCTTGCAAGACCGCATCGTTCCCATCGCGCTTCAGCGATCGATGCATGCGGGCTTTCCGGCGGATCGCATCTACTCGCTGGACACGGATCACGCGCCCTTTTTCTCCATGGCCGGCGAATTGGCCTCGATTCTCGACCGGATCGCGGGGCGGGGCTGAAACTACTCCATTTGGAGGACGACTTTCCGGCGCGTTCGACCGCACAATATTCACCATGACGCGCCGTGTCCACCACTTTCTTGCTCCGATTCTTCTCGCTTTGCCAGCACTGGCTCAGACCACCACCAACTTCACCGGAAGAATCATCGCCAATGAGTCGCAGACGCAACCAACGGAGCAGTTCGTCCGGGCCCTGCACGGAACCGGCGCAGTCGGTTCGCTGGGCGCCGCGACGCTAGTTCTAAACCTGACGCAAAACAGCCTGACTGAGGATTACCGCGCAGGTGTGGGTCCAATCACCGGGACGCTGCTATTGATGTTCAATAGCCTGGATCAGATCCAGGTGAACTTCGGGGGGCTTCCCATTCAGGATCCCGATTTCGCCACGATCACCGTGCCTGGAACCGTGAACACCAACAACAGCAGAGGCCTTTATGCCGGCGCCACCAGCACGGCAGGGGGAATGAGGCTCACCTTCACACACACCTCCACTTCCCCGCTGCGCTACAACGTGAGCTTGAGCGGATCGGCGACTGTCGGCGGGCAGTCGCTGAATCTCGCGATCGTGAATGTGCCGGTCACGTTAACAATTTCGCAGGTCAACCTATTCGACACCCAGCCGGGAACCTGCGAGATCCCGGCCATCGGCAACGGTACCCTGACCGCCAGGGTCCACCCCGACACGAATAAGTGGGACGAAAGCGTCCATTTCCTTGAGATCAGCTTCACTTGTTCGTTTTCTTCCAGTGACAGTGTGCGGGGCTTCCTCACGCTGGACCCCCGTTCGACATCGCTCAGTCCGATTACGATCACCGGTGGCACGGGACGATTTGCAGGCGCCGCGGGTTCAGTCCAGGTGACGAACGTCGCCGAAGGACCCGGGGAATCCTCGATCGTAAGTATTAGCGGAACCATTACCGAGGCGGGGCCCACAACTCCGATCATTACCTCGGTCACTACGGCCTACTGGCTGCCCAATCCTCTCATCGGGCAGAACGATTGGATCCAGATCAAAGGGACCAACCTGGTTCCGGCAACCACGCCCGCGGGCGGCGTGGTGTGGAGCAACGCTCCCGAATTCGCACAGGGACGTATGCCCACCGAACTCAGCGGCATCAGCGTGACCGTGAATGGCAAGCCCGCATACGTCCATTTCTTCTGCAGCAAGGCCACCACGCCCGCCTGCTCCGAAGATCAGATCAACGTGCTGACACCTTTGGATGACTACGAGGGCCAGGTGTTGGCCGTAGTCAAGGACGGCGCGCGGACCAGTGGCGCCTTCCGGGTTACCAAGGTCACCAACACGCCATCGATCCTGCGGTTCTCTGCGCGCGGTGACGCGGTCGCCACTCATCTGGACGGGAGCTTGTTGGGGCCCACAACGCTGTATCCCGGACTATCGACGCCAGGCCAGCGCGGGGAAACGATCTCGCTTTGGACGATCGGCTTCGGACTGCCCACCACGCCGCTCGTACAGGGCTCGTCCGCACAGACGGGACCTCTGCCATTTCCGCCCAACTGTTTCCTGAGCGGCGATCCGGCCAACGTGGTGGCCGCGCTGGTCAGTCCGGGACTGTATCAAATGAACGTCACCATTCCGAATAGCGCCAGGGCCGGAGACAATTTGTTCTACTGCACCATCCCGAATAACTGGACGCTTCCCGCGCTGATCGCGGTTCAGTAACTCCTGATCGTCGTGTGCGGCCGGCTTGTATCAGGGTCAGTGCGTGTTCGAGAGTGTAACCAAAACGGCAACTACGATGGGGCACTCCGCGAGCCTGGCGGATACCGGCAGCATAAAGAAATCAGGCACTTACACATTGACTTACCGCGGGATACCGGCGCTTTTTCCTTGAGGTGCTAGCGGGAGCATCTCGTGGGGGTTCAAGTCCTCTCATCCGCACCATCCGCACCATGATCCTGAAAGATTCCAAAGTCGCAGGGCAACGAGCCATCATTCAGTGATACTCCCGTTAGTCGACTCGCAGCGAATCGGCGGGATCAACTCTCGCGGCACGGCGGGCAGGTAGCACGCAGGCTGTGGCGGCTACCACGATCAGAAGCGCAGTCGTGCCTAGAAATGACGGGAGGTCGAATGCCTGGATTCCAAAGAGTTGGCTCTCCAGCGCCCGCGCCGTCACCAGCGAGAGCAGCCCACCTCCAAGCGCGCCAAGCGCGATCGGGCGTAGTCCCTGGCCCACAACCAGCCTTACGACACTTCCCGCTGAGGCCCCCAACGCCATTCGGACACCGATTTCATTGCGCCGCTGGCTGACTGCGTAGCTCACCACACCCCAGATTCCCAATCCGGCGAGCAACGCGGCTACACCGGCAAACATAGAAATCAGCAAGGTCTGCCAACGCCGCCTTGCGGTGGATGCCGAGACAACCTGCTCTAACGAACGGATGTCGTCGATCAGGATTGAACGATCGATCTGGGCCATTTCGGCGCGCAGAGTCTTTGCGAAGGCCTCGGGCGGGAGCGAGGTTCGCACGACCACGTTCAGGCCGCTTTGGCCGCGATCGCGCTGGTACACCATCATAGGCGCCGCCGCTTCCAGATTCACCTGCTTCACGTCGGCCACCACGCCGAGCACGGTAAACCAGTCGCCCTCACCATTCCGGCGGAAACGACGGCCCACGGGATCCTGACCCGGCCACGCGCGGCGTGCCAGATTCTCCGAGATCACCACTCCCGCCGTGTCCGCCACGCTCTCATCGAAAATCCGCCCCTTGCTCAAGCTGATGCCCGCGGCGGCAAAGTAACCGCTTGTGGCAGTCCGGTAATTCGCCAAAAGCTGTTCGGACAGGGGACGGGCCGGTTCGCCTTCGGCCAGCACACCGTTGATGCCGCGCTCAGGGGCCAGCGGTAGCCGGTTAATGGCGCCAACCGCCGACACGCCGGGTAATGCCGCAAGCCG
>JADZCI010000340.1 GCA_020851655.1 Bryobacterales bacterium | reverse complement strand
TTTTTTCATTCCAAAACAGGACGCGTAAGCGCGTGGATTTTTGAGCCAAGTTTCTCCCACCTGAGGCGAATTTTGCCGATGTATCAGGCGATGGCCTGAAAGCGGCTCAGTTGACGCGATTGACCGGCTGGCCGTTCAGGAAGGCGACCACGTTGGCGACCGCGATTTGCATTAGGCGGGCGCGGGCTTCGCGTGTGGCCCAAGCGATGTGCGGCGTGACGATGCAGTTGCGGGCGGAAAACAAGGGTGAATCGCCGGTGGGCGGTTCCACCGAGATGACGTCCACGGCGGCGCCTCCCAAGCGCCCGGAGTTGAGGGCCTCGGCCACATCTTTCTCGACCACGAGCGGACCGCGGGACGTGTTGATGAGGAATGCGCCGGGCTTCATGCGGCCGAGCCGCTCAGAGTTGATCAGACCCTGCGTTTCGGGAAACAGCGGACAATGCAGGCTGACCACGTCGGACTGGGTGAGCAGTTCGTCGAGAGTCACCATCGCGACTCCGGGTTCCGGGCTAGAGGGCTGGAGGTCGTAGGCGCAGATCCGCATGCCTAAGGCGGCGGCGATTCGGGCGGTGTGGCGGCCAATCCGTCCGTATCCGATGATGCCCATGGTCTTGCCGGCGAGTTCGATCAGCGGTGTTTTCCAGAAGGACCAATCGGGGCTGCGGTTCCATTCGCCCGCGCGCACCGCCTGGCTGTGAAGGCCGGCGTGGTGGCATAGCTCCAGGAGCAGCGCGATGGCGAACTGGGCTACCGATTCGGTGCCATAAGTGGGGATGTTGGTGACGACAATGCCGAGCTCTTTGGCGGCGGCGACGTCCACAATGTTGTACCCGGTGGCCAGAACGCCGACATACTTCAGATCGGGCAGTTGCTTGAGGACGCCGGCGGGGAGGGGCGTTTTGTTGGTCATCACCAGTCCGGCGCCGGCCGCCCTGGCGGCAGCCTCTCCGGCGGGCGTGCGGTCGTGGACGGAGACCTCCACCCACTGTTCGAGATCGCCCCAGGAAAGATCACCGGGATTCAGGGCATATCCGTCCAAAACTACGAGTCGCATGAAATCTCCGATGGCCTGTTGTCTAATAGTAGAATCCGAATGCTCAGGCTATCACTGGGAGCCGTCTGTCTGGCGGCAGCCGTTGGGGCGCAAGCTCCGGCGGCCGATTATGAGCGGGACATTCATCCGATTCTCGCCGCCAAATGTTTTGCGTGCCACGGCGGCGACAAGCGCTCCGGCGGGCTATCGTTGCGCGATTACCAGTCCGTGCTGGACGGCGGGCGGAGCGGTGCGGTGCTGGTTCCCGGCGAGCCCCGGGAAAGTCTGCTGCTCAAGCGGGTGACGGGCGAGATGCAGCCCGCAATGCCCCCGGGCGGCAAGTTGAGCGCGATAGAGATTGCCGCGTTGACGGCGTGGATTGGCGAAGGCGCGCGGATGACGCCGCAGTCGGCGGCGGCAAAGAAGCGTTGGATTCCGGAGATGGCGCTCAAGGAGCCGGCCGTGCCCGGCATCACGTGGCGCGGTTGGGAGCGGCCGGCGGACCGGATTGTGGCGGCCTACCTGGCGTCGCACAAGATTTCGCAGCCACGGCCGGTGAGCGACGCTTTGTTTGCGCGCCGGGTCTATCTGGACTTGTGGGGCCTGCTGCCTACGCCCGAGCAATGGGCCGCGTTCATCAAAGATAACGGAGCGGACAAACGGGGACGGCTGGTGCGCACTCTGCTGGGGCAGCGCAAGAATTTCGCCGGCAATTGGGTGAACTTCTGGAACGACCTGCTCCACAACGACGACGCGCCGTTTCATGGCGGCGACCGGAAGCCGATTACGCCGTGGCTGGTTCCGGCCATCGAACAGAACCTGTCTTACGAGAAGTTTGTGGCGGCGCTGCTGAACCCGGTTGCGCCTGGCGACCCCAGCGGGTTCCTGATGGGCGTGAACTGGCGCGGCGACGTGAGTGCGAGCCAGACGCCGCAAATGCAGGCGGCGCAAAACACGGCACAGGTATTTCTGGGCGTCAACCTCAAATGCAACGCGTGCCACGACAGCTTTGTCAGCCGCTGGAAGCTGAAGGATGCCTTTGGATTGGCAGCGTACTTTTCCGAAGAAGCGAATCTGGAGATGGTGCGCTGCGATATTCCCACGGGACAGCACACTGGACCGCATTTCCTGTTCCAGGAACTGGACCGTCCGGCGGGAGAAACGCTGGCCGAACGGCGCGCGGCGGCGGCGGCCATCTTCACGGCTCCCGAGAACGGGCGCGCCGTGCGGACATTCGTAAACCGCATTTGGCAGCGATTGATGGGGCGTGGAATCGTGGAGACGGTGGACGACATGGATGGAGAGCCGTGGAGTCCGGCGCTGCTCGACTGGCTGTCGGTTGACTTTGCGCGCAGCGGCTACGACATCAATCACCTGATTGAGACGATTCTGCTGTCGCGCGCCTACGAGATGCCTTCGGTTGAAGCCGCGCCGGAGCCCGGGCAAAAGGACTGGGTTTTTCGCGGTCCGGCGGTGCGAAGGATGACGGCGGAGCAGTTTGCCGACTCGCTGAGCGCAATGACCGGGGAGTGGCGGACTTATGTTCCACCGCGGTCCAAGCAGGCGCGGTATGGGCGCGACTACCAGCTCAAGATTTCGGCGCTGACGCTGGCCATGGGACGGCCGACGCGCGAGCAGGTGGTGACCGAACGCACATCGCAGGCGACGACTCTTCAAGCCTTGGAACTGGTGAACGGTAAAGATCTGTTCCGGCTGCTGTCGAACGGAGCGCTGCGTCTGCGAGGCGAAATGCGGGCGGCGCCCGCGCCGCTGTGGGACAGCGGAAATGTCGGGATGGGATCGGTCCAGACGCCGCCGACGGTGGATGCCGGCATCGCTGGGCTGAGTGACCTGTGGCTGGTGGCAGCCGACCACGGATCGTATGATCCTGACCAGACCAAGCCGTTGTGGAAGAATGCGCGGCTGGTGGGCCCTGAGGGCGAGGTTGCGGTTGACGTGCCAGTCCGGGGAGCGTCGTCCACGTTTCACATCGACCTGCGCGGAAAGGGTTACACACGGTTTCGCGCCACCGTCACTCACGCCGAAGACACCTTGAGAAGCGACATTAATCCTTCGGTTCGCTTTTTCGTATTCGGAAGCCAGCCCGATCCGGAGAGGTTGCTGCCGGTTGCGC
>JADZCI010000339.1 GCA_020851655.1 Bryobacterales bacterium | reverse complement strand
GTTGAGAGAACCTGTCCGGTACCGACAATGGGGTACGTGGCTTGTGTGCCGTTGACCGCGGCGCCATCGACAAACGCCTTGCCTTCGACGTAGTCGAGCGAGCCCACACGCGCCTCCGCCGGTGTGGCCGCCCGGGCGGGCATCGAAGCCGCCAGCAGAACCGCGGCGATGCCCAGCATCCTGAAAATTCGGCGATTCATAATCGTCCTCACTTTCGCCTTCACTTTATTAGGCGTGTCCCCCGGGATGAGGTTGCTACCGTCCACAAGGTATGTCCAGGACGGGGCCGGCGTGAGCCGCAAATCCGTGGTGCGCCGCGGCCCGGCGTTCAGGCGGGGCGGATGATTGTAACCTTTTGAAAACCTTCGGCTTCGGTTGGCGGGACAAGCCGGCGCGCCATGGTTTGAATCACTTCGGGAGGCACGACCCGGCTCCGGCGGGAATTTCGCTCCAGGCAGATTTCAAGCGGCGTTTCGAAAAAAATCGCCTCAATGCCGCAGTCGCTGCCCTGCGCCAGCCGCACCCAGCACCGCCGCTCCCACAGCGAGAGAGCCGTCGAGTCGATGTACGTCACCGCGGCGCCCGCCTTGATCCGTTGCTTCACCAAATAGCGCATGGTGGCGAACACCAGCCGGTTGATGCTCTGGATCTCCTCGGTATCGCTCAGCAGGTGGCGCACCAGGTCCGACGAGAGCGCGGGCAGACGGTTCTGTTCCACCCACCACGATTTGCCCGAACCAGGCAAACCGACCAGGACGCAGATTTTGGGCCGCAAAAGGGCAGTTTAGAACAGATATCTGCCGGTCTCGATCAGCCTCGCCGCCAGACGGCGGCGGGCGCTGATGGAATCCACCGGTTCGTACTTGGTAAAGCGCTTCAGGATGGCGAGGTTCATCCGCAGCCCGTCGCCCTCCGAACAGTTGGCCAGCACCGTCCGGGCGGAGTCTTCCACAATGTTCATCGCATCGCGCAGGAACACCCGGCAAACATCCTGCGCCAGCGCGCCCTTGGGAGTCGATGCCAGTTTTTGCACGCGCAGATAGACCGACTCCATCACGAACGCGTTCATCGCAATCTCGGTAATCCCGGCCACAACCTCCTGCTGCTGCTCGATGGCGCCCAGATATTTCTGATAGGCCAGTCCCAGGGCGAACAGGGCAACCTTTTTGGCGTTGGCCACCAGACGCTGCTCTTCCGATTCGTCCGCGCCGCTGAGCGCGGGACCGGCGAGCACCTCAGCCTGCAAGTTCTGGACCGCCTCGACCAGCGCCAGTTGGCCCCGCTGCGCCCGCTTCAACAGCGTGCCCGTGGCCAGAAGCCGGTTGATCTCGTTGGTGCCCTCAAAGATCCGGTTGATGCGGGAATCCCGGTAAGCGCGCTCCACCGCGTAGTCTTGGTGGTACCCGTAACCACCATGGATTTGCACACCTTCGTCCACCACATAGTCCAGCACTTCCGACGCGTAGACCTTGATGTAGGAGCACTCGGCGGCAAACTCCTCCACCGCCTTCAACAACACCGGCGCCGCATCGGCTTGCTTCCAACTCCAGTCTCCGAGCACGCCTTCGATCATGCCGGTGACTCGGTAGCTGATCGTCTCAGCCGCAAAAATGCGTATGGCCATCTCGGCCAGCTTGTGCTGGATCAAGCCGAAACGCGCGATCGGCCCGCCAAAGGCTTCGCGCTCCTTGGCGTACTTGATCGACTGCTGGAGCACGGCCTTCGATCCGCCTACGGCGAACGGCCCCAACTTCAGGCGTCCCAGGTTCAGCGTGTTGAACGCAATGATGTGGCCGCGGCCGATTTCGCCCAGCACGTTCTCCACCGGAACCTTGACGTTGTCGAAGTAGACGGCGCAAGTCGAACTGCCCTTGATGCCCATCTTCTTCTCCTCGTTGCCAACCGAGACGCCGGGCCAGGCACGCTCCACCAGGAACGCGGTGAACTTCTCCTTTTCGCCGTTGATCTTTGCGAACACCGTGAACAGGTCCGCCTTGCCCGCGTTGGTGATCCACATCTTGCTGCCGTTCAGCACGTAATGCGCGCCATCGGCGCTCAAATCGGCGCGCGTCTTGGCCGCCAGCGCGTCGGAACCCGCGTGCGGTTCGGTCAGCGCGTAGGCGCCCACCAGATCGACCGCCGCGAGCCGGGTCAGATATTTCTCTTTCTGCGCCTCCGTTCCGAACATCAGCACGGGCACGGTCCCGATGCCCGCATGGGCGCCATGCCAGCCCGAATACGATCCATCGCGCGACATGTTCTCGGCCACCACCATGGCTGAAACCAAGTCCATCTCCATGCCGCCGTACCGCTCGGGCACAATCACCGCCGTAAGCCCGAGTTCCGCTGACTTCTTCAGGATCTTCACCGCCAGGTCGTGGTCCTGGTGCTGGATCGCTTCCAGGTGCGGCGCGACTTCCTTGTTCCAGAACTCTTCAGCCGTCCGCGCGATGGCGCGGTGCTCATCGGTGAAATCCTCCGGCGTGAAGATCTCGCCTGGCGTGCGGGACTCCAGCAGAAACGCGCCGCCCTTGGTCTTCGGCAGCACATGGGTAACAGTGGCGGCCATCGTAAATGTCCTCCCTAGTTCAACGACTCAAATATCCCGGCGGCGCCCTGGCCCCCGCCAATACACATTGTCACCATGCCGTACCGGGCGCCGCGCCGCTTCAATTCGCGCAAAATCGTAGCCGTTAGTTTAGCGCCGGTGCAGCCCAGCGGGTGCCCCAGCGCGACAGCGCCGCCATTCACGTTGACCCGCTCCGGGTCGAGCCCCGCCTGGCGGATCACCGCCAGCGCCTGCACGGCGAACGCTTCGTTCAACTCGATCAGCGCCATGTCATCGAGTTTCAGCCCGGCCAGGCGTAACGCCTTCGGAATCGCCTCGACCGGGCCAATCCCCATGACCTCCGGCGCCACCCCGGCCGCCGCGAAGCTGACAAATCGCGCCATGGGTTTAAGCCCCAGCTCTCGCGCGCGCTCTTCCGACATCACCAGCGCAGCCGCGGCGCCGTCCGAAGTCTGCGACGAATTGCCCGCCGTCACCGTGCCCGAAGCGTGGAAGACGGGCTTCAGCTTGGCCAGCGCTTCCAACGACGTGTCCTGCCGAGGTCCTTCATCTTTGGCGACCGTAAAACGGCGTGTCGCGGGCTTGCCGTTTTCAAGCGTGTTGATCGTGACATCGAGCGGAACCAGTTCCTCGTCGAACCGGCCCTCAGCCTGCGCTTTCAGCGCGTTGGAATGGCTGCGGTAGGAAAACGCGTCCTGATCCCGCCGGCTGATTTCGTATTGGCGCTGTAGGTTCTCCGCGGTCAGGCCCATGCTGATATAGATCTCCGGATGCGTTTCAACCACGTGGGGATTGGGCGCAAACGACCGCCCGGACATCGGGATCAGGCTCATCGATTCGGCGCCACCCGCGACAACCACCTCCGCCGCGCCGGAACGGATCTTTTCCGCCGCCATCGCGATCGCCTGCAAGCCCGACGAGCAGAACCGGTTGATCGTCACCGCCGGAGTCGACACGGGGAGCCCCGCGCTGAGCGCCGCGATGCGCGCCATGTTCATACCCTGCTCACCCTCGGGCATGGCGCAGCCGAGAATCACATCGTCCACCTGGTCTTTAGAAACTTGCGGGTATTTCTCAAACAACCGCCGGATCACGGCCGCGGCCATGTCGTCCGGGCGCACCGTCCGGAGAGAGCCCTTGGGCGCTTTGCCCACCGGCGTCCGCAAACAATCGACTACTACGGCTTCTTTCATGGCGCCCCTCCTAATTCCTCAGCGGCTTGCCCGTTTTCAGCATGTATTGCATCCGCTCCTGGGTCTTGGGCTGCCCGCACAGGCTCAGAAAGGCCTCGCGCTCCAGGTCGAGCAGGTACTGTTCAGAAACCAGGTGCTCGCCCGTGATGTTTCCGCCCGTGATCACCCTGGCCAGTTTATCGGCGATTAGCATGTCGTGATCGGAAATGTAGCCCGCCTGCCGCATCAGCCAGGCGCCCATCTTCAGAGCCGCGTAGCCGCTGTCGCCCGTAACTTTAACGTCGTTGCGCGGGCTCCCCGGACGGTATGACGGCGCCATCGACAGCGCCATGGCTTTGGCGTCTGCGATCAGCCTCTCGCCATTCATCGAAACACCGGCGCACTTGTCCAGCAACCCAAGTTCCTTGGCGTGCTCGGCGCTGGCCGACACCTTCGCCAGGCCGATCAGCTCGAAGACCTTCCGCGGATCCTTCAATCGCGCGATCAGTTCCTTGCAGCCCCCGGCGCCCGGAATCAGGCCCACACCGGCTTCCACCAGCCCCATATAGAGTTCGGCCGAGGCCTGCACGCCGCGTGAATGCAGCACCAGTTCGCAACCTCCGCCCAGGGCGCGCGAAAACGGCGCCGCCACCACCGGCTTGCTCGCATACTTGAGCGCCATCGAAGCCTGCTGAAAGCGATGGATGGCCAGGTTCAGTTCATCCCACTCGCCTTCCTGCGCGGCCAGCAACACCAGCATCAGGTTGGCGCCGGCGCTGAAGATCTCGCCTTCGTTGGCGATCACCATGGCCGCGAAGTTCCTGCCCGTCTCCTCCAGTCCCGCATAAACCATGGCGATCTGGTCTTCACCCAGGGTGTTCATCTTGGAGTGGAATTCCAGGCACAACACGCCGTCGCCCAAATCAACCAGCGAAGCGCCCGGGTTGGACTTCACCACGCCGCGCGCGCGCTTGACCTCTCTCAGTGACAGGATGCCGGGACGCTCCTCCAGCGCATCGTAGCGGTTCTTCTGGAAGCAGAAATAGTCGGTCTTCGGAACCCCGTTGGAATCCGCCGGCCGGTAAAATCCCTTCGCTCCGGTGGAGAGCATCTTGACGACGGCCGGAGGCAGGTCAAGCCCTTCTTTTTCGATTCTCCGCGCCATCTCCTCAACGCCCAAGGCGTCCGCCAGTTCAAACGGCCCGAGCTTGTGCGCATAGCCCCAGCGCATCGCGCGGTCGACCTCGACGATCCGGTCCGAGATCTCCGGGATGCGTCCGGCGCTGTACAGGAATCCGTCGCGGTAAAGCTTCCACAGGAAGTTCGCCACGCGCCCTTGCCCGTAGACGAGAGTCTTGAGCCGCGCCGGCAGGTCGGCGATCAACCGCGCCTGCTCGGCTTCGGGAAAGCTAACCTTCCGCGCCGGATGATACTCGAATGTCCTCCAGTCGATGGCCTGGATTTCCTTCTTGCCGCCGCTGCCCAGGCGCTTAAAAAAACCCTGGCCCGATTTTTCGCCCAACCAGCCGCGGTTCACCATCTCAGTCAAAAACGGCGGCGGGATGAAGCGCTCCCGCCACGGGTCGTCCGGAACCAGCTCATAGAGGTTCTTGGAAACAAAATTCCAGACATCGAGGCCGACGATATCGAGCAGCCGGAAGCTGGCCGAATTCGGCAACCCGATCAACGGGCCGGTAATGGCGTCCACCTCTTCAACGCTGTAACCGTCCTCCATCATGGTCTTGTGCACGGTCGCGCCGAAGAAGCTTCCAATGCGGTTGGCAATGAAGTTGGGCGTATCCTTGCACGGCACCACGCCCTTGCCCAATTGGCGGTCGCAGAACCCGCCAACGGCGGCCAGCACCGCGGGATCGGAATCCGCGCCGGGGATCAACTCCAGCAGGCGCAGGTAGCGCGGCGGGTTAAAAAAGTGCGTCCCCAGAAAGTGCCGCCGCATTTCGAG
>JADZCI010000338.1 GCA_020851655.1 Bryobacterales bacterium | reverse complement strand
TTCGAGGTCCCCATAAGAAGGACCCGAAAGATAGTCCGAGCGCAATGGCCAGGCAGGCCCAGGCGAACCAGTCGCCGAATTGGGTGTAGGGTGTGACTTCGCGGTTCCAATCGAAACGCAGGCGGCCGGAGAGGGCCTGATAGGGCGGCAGTTGATCCCACAGGCGGCCGGCCGGGTCGATGGATACGGTGATTCCGTCGTTGGCCACGCGCAGCAGCCAGCGCTGATTCTCGACGGCTCTCATGCGCGCCAGGTAGAGATGCTGTGCGCGCGCGACGCTGTGGCCAAAGTAGCCGTCGTTGGTTTGATTGACCAGCACGTGGGCGCCGAGGCGTGCGAATTGCCGGACGAGATCGGGAAAGGCGGACTCGTAGCAGATGAAAGCGCCGATGCCGTGCTCTCCGGCCTCGAAGATCACGATGCGCTGGCCGGGGCTGTAGTTGCCCGCTTCGGAGCTGATCTTGGCGATCCAGTTGAAGAACGGCGGTATGAACTCGCCGAAGGGCACGAGGTTGATTTTGTCGTAGCGCCCGCCGAGCCGGCCTTCGGCGGTGAGGAAGACCGAGGAGTTGAGCGGCTCGCCGGTGGTGGTGAAGGCGACGGTCCCGAACAGAAAGGGCACGCGCGCGGTTTGCGCGATCCGGGTGACATCATCGCGGAACTCGGCGTCGGCGTAGTAATAGAACGGCGCAGGGACTTCAGGCCAGACGATCAGGCCGGGCTTTTTCCGGCTGGGGTCCAGGGCTTGCGCCAGGGTGCTCACCGAGAATTGCCGGAGGGCGCGCGACTTCTCGGCTTCGGTCCAGTTATCGTGATCCTTGACGGCGGGTTGGAGGACCGCGGCTTCGGCGGCGGGCGCCTGTTTCAGTTCGACCGCCGGCAGCAGGACAATGAGGACCAGCGGGGCGAGCCAGATGAGTTCACGCCGGCTGCGTTTGATGGCAACGAGCGTTGCCGCTGTGGCCAGCGCGGCAAAGACAAACGACAATCCGTAGACGCCGAGATAGGGCGCCAGCCGCAGCGGAACCGCCATGCCGATGCCGGCATTGCCCAGCGTGAGCCAGGCGAATCCCTGTGGTCCATTCAGCCGTTCCAGCCCGGTCCATAGCGCGGCGATGGCCGGGATGGCGAACGGCCGCGCGAGCAGAAAGCCCGACAGCCAGCCGAAGACGCCGATGATCAGGCCTTTCGCCGCGGCAAACAACAGCAGCGCCAGCCAACTGAGCGCGGTGTTGAGCCCGCCGTATTCGGCCAGCACTGCTTGAATCCAGTAGCAGGTGAGCCCCCAATAGAGCGTTCCGCAGAGCCACGACCACAAGAAGCGCGAGTGGGCGAACGGTTCGTGCGCCAGCGCGTAGAGCAGCGGGGTCAAGGCGATGGGGGCCAGAAACGCCAGGTTCAAGGCGGGGAAGAGCGCCCACAGCAGCAGCGCGGTGAGAGCCGAACCGGCCAGTTCTAGGTGCCAGAGGCGCATGACGCTTCGTGATCGACCAGGTCCGCCATGTAGGAACTGCGCACGAATGGTCCGGCGAACACCATTCTGAATCCCAGCGCCAGCCCGTAGCGCCGCCACGCTTCGTATTGCTCGGGGCGGATGTAGGCGGCCACGCGGCGGTTGCGGCGCGACGGCTGCAAGTACTGGCCGATGGTGACCACGTCGGCGTGAGCCTGGCGCAGGTCGCGCAGCAGCGCTTCCACTTCTTCGGGCGTTTCACCGAGACCCACCATCAGGCCGGATTTCACCAGACCGCCGGCGCGATACCGGCGCGCGAACTCGAGCACCTGGAGCGACTGGCGGTAGCGGGCCTGCGGGCGGACGCGGCTGTAGAGCCTGGCCACCGTCTCCATGTTGTGGTTGAAGATATCGGGTCCGGCATCGAGCACGCGGGCGACGGCGGCGAGGTCGCCACAGAAATCCGGCGTCAGCACTTCCACGCGCGCCTGAGGCAGCGCGCGCCGCACCTCGGCGACGGTTTGGGCGAAGTGATGCGAGCCGCCATCTTCCAGGTCGTCGCGGTTGACGCTGGTGATGACGACGTGGCGCAGTCCCATGGCGGCGGCCATGTGTGCGACGTGGGCGGGCTCCTGGGGGTCGAGGCGGAATTCGTGTTTACCGGGCGAACCCTTGGGCACCGAGCAGAACGAGCACCCGCGCGTGCAGAGGTTGCCCAGAATCATGAAAGTCGCGGTTCCCCGGTGGAAGCACTCGTGGATGTTGGGACAGCGCGCCGATTCGCACACCGTGTGCAGATTGAGGCGGCGCAGATCGTTTTTGAGCGTCTGCACGGAGGGGAAATGAGTCGCGGGTTTGCGAAGCCACTCGGGCAGCCTTTCGGGACGCGCCTTCGCCGGGCGGTCAATTTGAACGAGCATCCGGGTACGTTCGCGGAATCGGTTTTTCGATTCCTTTCTCCTTCAGGTATTCTCGCGCTTTGGCGATTTCGGTATTGTCCGAGAAGGGCCCGACCAACACGCGGAACATGGGTTCGTCGGACTTGCTCTTGCCGGGCGCGGGCGCCACGTGGGCGGACTGTCCGTCGCGCCGGAACAGCTTGGCCATCGCATCGGCGGGGGTCTTTGGCAGGGCGGC
>JADZCI010000337.1 GCA_020851655.1 Bryobacterales bacterium | reverse complement strand
GCCGGGGGCGAAGAACAAATTCGCGTCTTCACCACGCGCGTCGACACCATCTTCGGCGCCACGTGCGTGATTCTGGCGCCGGAGCATCCGCTGGCCCGGCAACTATGCCAGGGCCATCTCGCCGCCGATCTCAAAGCGATGGTCGATGACCAGGGCCGCAAGGACCCGGAGCATCTCGTCAAAGAAGGATTCGCCACCGGCCATTCGGCCATTAACCCCTATAACGGACAGAGCATCCCCGTCTGGATCGGCAACTTTGTCCTGATGGGGTACGGAACCGGCGCGATCATGGCCGTGCCCGCGCACGATGAGCGTGATTTCGAGTTCTGCTCCAAGTACGGCATCCCGATTGTGCCCGTCATCCGCCCGGTGGATGGTCCACTCGACGCGCACCCGCAACAGGCCTTTCCCGACGACGGCATCCTGGAGTCTTCTGGTGAATACTCCGGGCTCGCCAGCGAGGAAGCCCGCCGCCGGATGAGCGCCCGGGCCGGGCGCGACGGCTTCGGCTGCGCCTCCATCACCTACCGCCTGAAAGACTGGGGGGTCTCGCGGCAGCGCTATTGGGGCACGCCGATTCCGGTGATTCACTGCCCCCAGTGCGGTATCGTTCCGGTGCCGGAACGCGACTTGCCGGTCGTCCTGCCGGTGGATGTCAAAATCACCGGCGAAGGAAAATCGCCGCTCGCCAGCCACGACGCGTTTCTCAACGTGCCGTGTCCCCGCTGCGGCGCCGCGGCCCGCCGCGAGACCGACACCATGGACACCTTTGTCGATTCCTCGTGGTACTTCTTCCGCTACCTGGACCCGCACAATGACAAGCTTCCGTTCAATCCGGAAGCCGTCAAACCATGGTTCCCGGTCGACCAGTATATTGGCGGCATCACCCACGCCATCCTGCACCTGCTCTACTCCCGCTTCTGGTGCAAGGTGATGCGCGACATCGGCCTGGTGGATCTCGATGAGCCCTTCAAGAACCTGTTCACGCAGGGCATGGTTCAATTGGCCGGCCAGACCATGTCGAAGTCAAAAGGCAATATCGTCGATCCGGATGACATGGTGGCCAAGTTCGGCGCCGACACCTGCCGCCTGTTCATCCTGTTTGCGGCGCCGCCCGAACGCGACATGGATTGGGACGAGAAGAGCTGCGAAGGACAGTACCGGTTTCTAGGCCGTGTGTTCCGGTTCGTGACCCGCAATACCGGCGCGGCTGCGGGAAGCGGAGAGACCGACGTCAAAGCCCTGCGTAAGCTGCACCAAACCATCGCCAAGGTCACGCAGGATTTCGATAACCGTTTCCACTTCAACACCTCCATCGCGGCGCTGATGGAATTGACCAACGAACTGTATCTGTTGGAATCCGGAATGTCGGCCGGGGCGCGCACGGCCGCCTGCCGCGACCTGACGCTCATGCTCGCTCCCTTTGCGCCGTTCGCCGCCGAAGAACTGTGGGAACTGATGGGACGCCAGGGTCCGGTGTTCAAGCAACCCTGGCCGCAATGCGATGAAGCGCTCGCGCGCGAAGAGGAAATCGAAATCCCGGTTCAAGTCAACGGAAAGCTGCGCGGCCGTATCACGCTGCCCGCCACCGCATCGAAAGAGGAGCAGGAAGCAGCCGCCCTCGCCGGCGAGAAGGTGCGCACGTTCATCGCCGGCAGGCCCGTCGTCAAAGTGATTGTCGTGCCCGGCAAACTCATCAACATTGTCGTCAAGGGCTAAGCTCTACCGGTCCAGCATCAGCGTCAAGGACTTCGCCCGGTCGCGGTACTGCCGGGCCTCGGTCTTGCGATGCAGCGAAGACAGCACGCGGGAGTACGATGCCAGCAGATTGGCCAGGTACGGGTGGCCGGGCCCCAACGCCCGCTCAGCCAGCACCCTGGCTTCCTCCAGCAAGCTCAGGCTCTCCTGGCTGCGTCCTTCCTGCCACTCGACGGTCGCCAGCGCGTGGAGCGTTCCGGCCACAGCCAAGTCCGCGCCGCTGGCGCGTCCGTAGGTCAGCGCTCTGCGCAAGTGGCGCCGGGCGCCGCCGGGGTCCGCGAGAGTGAGATGCAGGACAGCCAGCGTGTTCAGGCAGGACGCCATCTCCACTCCGTGATCGCCGCCTTCGCGTTGCCAGATTTCCAGCGCGCGCTGAATCGCCGGTTCAGCGTCGTAGAACTTGCCCGCTGCCGCCAGCAACTGCGCCAGCGTATGCAGCGCATCAGCCTGCAATGGCGCCGTCTGGCTGGTTTCGGCCAGCGTGACCGCGCGCCGCGCCCAAGCCAACCCTTCCTTCGGGTGGCCCAGGACGCGTTCAAGCCCGGCCAGCCCCATCATCGCCCGCGTCCTCAAAGGAAGCGCGCTTTCTCCGCACGTTTCCGAGCCATCCACCACGGCTCGCAAAATCTTGCGCGCCTCGGAGAGCCTGCCGGAACCGATGGCCTCGCCGGCCAACCGTTCCCGCGCCTCTACCGCCGAAAAATCGCAGGCCAGCGCGGCCGCGGCAACCAGCAAACCGAAAACCAGTCGCACCCCACAGGCTCCTCAGAAATGGTGTCGGAGGCGGAGCCCGGAGACTCCGTCCGCAACATCTCCTTACACCTGCCCGAAGGCGCACGCCTGATGACACGCTCTCTGTTGGCCCGGAGCCAGCCCGCACAACACCATGGTTCGGCTACAGATGGCGTTCTTGACGCGGACCGGATGATTTTTCTTCAGAGCCTGTGATCCAGTAATCCAGGCATATCGCCGCTGCGCCGTGAAATTACCCTTCACCAGCCAGCGCGGCGCACAAGCAAAAGCGGGGCGGCCCGAAGGCCGCCCCGCTTTTGCTTTTCAACCGGCCACTTCCTTCAGGAAGCCGCCGCGCTCATCGTCCTAGAAGAAGAACGTGAACTGGAGACGGATGTACCGCGGGCTCTGCCAATCGCTGGCCTGGCGGTACTGCGGGTCGATCGGCAGTTCCTGAGCCGCCATCATCTGCTTGGTGTTGAATCCCTTAAAGATGTCGGCTTCGTGCGCGAACTGCAACTGGCCGTAACCGGTGTGGTTCATGGTGGTGTAGTAGTTGGTCACCGCCGAGTTGTTGAACAAGTTGAAGATGGTGGCTTCAATCCGGAACCGCAACGCTTCGTTCGACTTGACTGGTTTGAAGTCGTGCATCACGTTGAAGTCGGTATTGAAGTAAACCGGAGTCCGCCCCAGGTCGCCGCGTCCATAGGGAGCGGTAGGAACCGAGGAGATCGCCGTCACTTCGGTCGTGACGGGCATACCGGAATACAGGTAAATGGTCGGCGAGAAAGTCGTCGCGCCCAAGCGGCTGTTCAGCGTGTGGCCGCCAAAGAACTTCAGCGTGTGGCGGCGGTCGGTCGCCAGCGGTCCGGAAGCGAAGTTGCCCCGCTCGGTGTAGTACACCCAGGGAAGGTCAAAGTAACGGTTCACGTTCGGACTGGTGCGGCCGTTTTCATCCGAACTGGCCAGACCCGAGTAGTTGCCGTCCTGGCGCGCCCAGGTGTAGCTGATCGCAAACTGGTAGGATCGCGAGAAGCGCTTGTCCGCCCGCAGTTCCAGTGCGTCGTACTCACGCCGCGCCTTCGGCGTCACCGGGAATCCGGCATCCCAGGTCTTGGGATCGGCGGTGATGCCGAACCCCGGATTGCCGATGTAGTACACTTCGCCGGCGGGTCCCAGGGTCCCAACGTCTTCGATCGTCCGGATCAAGCGGCGGTTGGTGTAACGCGCCGAAGCGACCAGCGTCGAAGTAATGCTGCGCTCGTAGCCAATGTCGAACATCCGCTGTTTCATTGGCTTCAGGTTCGGATCGATCGTGTAGTTGTCGGGATCGTTGGACGGAATGCGCCAGTTGACATACTCAAAGAACCGGCCCCGGATCTTCCTCGGATCCGGCGGGATGCCCTGGTTCAACTTCACCCAGTTGGGGTCATCCAAAGAGAAGAACGTGTCGTACCACTGGTCACCGCCAAAGCTGCCGCGAGGCAGTTCGTACTTCATGATGTCGTAGAAGTATCCCCAGGAAGCGTAGATCCTCTGGGTTCCATCGCCGTTGGGATCCCAGGCGAAACCAAGCCGGGGAGAAAACTTCTGCGCCCAGCTAAACTCGATGGCTCTTGACGGAATGCTGGTGCCGCTGGCGAAACTGGGCAGATACTCGCGCTCGGTCCGGATGCCCAGGTTGAGGGTCAGGTTCTTGCTGACCCGCCAGGTATCCTGCAGGAACAACGACTGGTTGTTGCTGGATACATTACCGGTCGTGCCGAAGAAACGATAGCGATAATAGCCATACGCTCCACGCTGCTGGCCCGTGCACTGGCTGGTGAT
>JADZCI010000336.1 GCA_020851655.1 Bryobacterales bacterium | reverse complement strand
GTGCCGGAATGGCGTGAGATTATCGGCGTTGTTGGCGATATCAGGAGTTCAGCGCTGGACACGCCTCCTCAGCCGGAGCTGTTCTATAGCTACCGTCAATTCTCGTGGTACAACCCGGTCCTGCTCCTGCGCACGGTGGGCGACCCCTTCCAGATGGCCGCCGAAGTCCGGCGTGCGGCGCTGACCCTGAACCCAAACGCGGTTGTTTCCGGCGTCAGTACCCTGGAGCAGATCACGGCGGAATCCATCGGCGAGCCGCGCTTCCGCGCCCGGATCACCGCGCTGTCCGGCGCTCTGGCGATTCTGCTGGGGATGCTGGGAATCTATGGCGTGAACTCTTACGCCGCCGCGCAGCGGAGACGGGAAATCGGCATTCGCCTGGCGCTCGGCGCCACACCTTTCGATGCCGCATGGCTCGTAGCGGGTCAGGCCCTGCGCACCACCGCGGCCGGCATGGCCGTTGGAGTCGCCGCCGCACTCATCGCCGGGCGTTCGATTTCGAGCTTGCTCTTTGGCATCCGTTCCGCCGATCCGGCAACCTTGCTGATCGCCTGCGCGGTGTTTGGCGCAGCCGCCGCGGCGGCCAGCTACTTGCCGGCGCGCGAAGCGGCCCGCGTGGATCCGGGAGTCGCGGCACGGAGCGAATGACCGAATGACCGCGCATTTCTTGACAAACGATAATAATTCTTGTTTAATAGTAAGTATCAGTGTTTGATGTGACAGAGTTCCAAGCACGGTGCCGTGCGGCCGGGCTGGCTCTGACTCATCAGCGCCAGGTGATTTACCAGGTGCTGATGCAAGCTCGCGGCCATCCGTGTCCCGAGGTCATCTACGAGAAAGTCCGCAAGCGGATTCCCTCCATTTCGGCGGGTACCGTCTACAAGAACATCAAGACGTTCCTTAATGCCGGACTGTTGTGCGAAGTGACCCTCCACCACGGAACAATGCGGTTGGAGACCAACGTTCAACCTCACCACCACTTGGTGTGCACTGGTTGCAGGGCGATCTTCGACGTTGATTCGAACGAAGTAGACGAAGTTCAACTCAGGCGTAAGCCCCCCAAGGGCTTCCTGGTGAACGGATACAAAATCGAATTCTACGGCCTGTGCCCGGGCTGCAGAAAGAGACAATAAAGTCTCATATTTAATAAACGAAGGAGAGCATACCCTATGCTTGGCGTAGGACAGAAATTCCCTGAATTCAATTTGACCGCCACGGTCAGCCTCGATCGGAAGAACGCATTCAAAGAAATCAGCAACGAGTCGTACCCCGGCAAGTGGAAAGTCATCTTTTTCTGGCCCAAGGACTTCACGTTTGTCTGTCCGACGGAGATCGCCGCGTTTGGAAAGATGACCAAGGACTTCGCCAGCCGCGACGCGCAGGTGCTGGGCGCCAGCATCGATTCGGAATACGTGCATCTGGCCTGGCGCGAGAACCACGCCGACCTGAAGAGCCTTCCCTTCCCGATGCTGTCCGACATCAAGCGCGAACTCAGCGCGGGGCTGGGCATTCTCGACCCTCAAGCGGGCGTCTCGCAGCGCGCGGTCTACATTGTCGATCCGGAGAACGTCATCCGCTTCGTGATGGTCACGGACTTGTCGGTGGGACGCAACACCCAGGAAGTCCTGCGCGTGCTCGATGCGCTGCAGACCGACGAACTCTGCCCCTGCAACTGGACCAAGGACGAAGAGACCATCAAAGTCTGATGACGCTGGAGCAGATTTCAGAAACTCTGCCCGGATACGCCAGGGATCTGCGGATCAATCTGCAGAACACCCTGGCGCAAGCCGAGTTGACAGAACAACAGACCTGGGGTGTGGCGCTGGCGTGCGCGCTTGCCTGCCGCAACACGGTATTGAGCGAGGCGGTCAAGGCGGAAGCCGCGGCGAAGCTCTCGCCGGAAGCACAGGAATCCGCCAAAGCCGCATTCGCCGTCATGGGAATGAACAACGTCTTCTACCGCTTTCGCCACATGGCGGGCCGCGAAGAGTACAACGCGATTCCCGCGCGCCTGCGGATGCTGGTCATCCGGGGGCACGGCGGAGACCCGGTGGATTTCGAGTTGTTCTGCCTCGCGGTCTCCGCGATCAACGCCTGCGAAGCCTGCGTCAAGTCCCACGAAGCGGTGCTTCGCGAAAAGGGCGTGAAAGACGAAACCATCCTCGCCGCGGTCCGCATCGCGGCCACGCTACATGGCGTAGCCGGCGTGCTGCAAGCCGAAGGCCACTAGCCGCGGGCGCTAGCGCTGCACGGCGCCGGCGCGATCCATGACGGGCCAGACATCCACAAGGCGGCCGCCCTCGCAGACGTAGTAGCGGTCGTAGCAGTTGGTGGTCATGTCGAGATTCGACGTATAGAGCTCGACCTTCTGGCCCAGTTTCAGCTCATCGCCCCCGGTCCAGCGCAGGATTCCATACTCGGCGCCCTGATTTTCGACGATCATGCCGGGGTGCGACTTGACCTGGTCGGTTGGCCTCAGCATGGCCTTGTTGCCCGCGTCGATCGTCGCCTGGTTGGGATGGTTCCGGCTGATCACCGTTGTCAACACCGTCAGCGCGATGTCAAAGTCGGTGTAGCGCGCGTCGTTGCCCTTGCCGCCCACTCCGGCATAGAGCGTATCCATAAAGACAAACGAGCCGGCCTGCAACTCGGTCAAGCCGATCTCCTTGTCGATGTTGTATGTGCCCGTGCTGCCGCCGGTGATGACCGGCGCGGGCAGTCCCGCTTTGCGCACCGCCAGGGCTGTCTCAACTACCGGCTGAACGTCTTTGATCGATTTGAGTCTTCTCGCTTCCCAACCCCGCGTGTGAGACGCCCCGCCCGAGTAGCCCATAATGCCGCCGAGTTTCAGATTCTTCTGGCTGTCTATCTTGGCTGCGAGTTCGACCCCGGGGCGCCCGGTGGCATGCCCGGCACGCGTCAAGCCGGCGTATAGATCAACCAGCACCGTCAGTTTCGTACCGGCGGCGGCGCAAGCCTCCTCGAGCAGATCAACGGTGAGAGGATCGTCGGCCACGGCCATGAACGTCGGCTCGCGCTGAGCCAGCGCGACCGTGCGCCAGATCTTGTTCTTTCCGGCCGGCTGGCACGTGTAGAGCACGCCTTTGATCCCGTGCTTGACCATTAGCTCGGCTTCGGCAATCGTGGCGCAGCAGATTCCCAGGCTGCCCATCGCCATTTGCTTCTTGGCGATCACCGGAGACTTGTGAATCTTGCAGTGCGCCCGGAGGCCGATTCCGGCCGACTTGCAGTGCGCAAACATCGCCTCGAGGTTCTTCTCGAAGATTGCCTTGTCGACGCACAGGCTCGGAGTCGGCAGGTCATCCTTGGTGATGCCGCTGAAGTCGCGCCGCGCGATCCGGGCCTCGACTTCGGAATACCGGAACATCTTCGACGGCGATGCCCAGGCCGCGCCCGTCACCGCTGACGCCACAAACGTACGGCGATTCATCATAATCGCCGAGGATAGCGCATCCCGGTTCCGGCAGCACCCTCTACTGAGCGGTCGACGCGGAAATCGGATAGTCGGCCGATTCAGACCGGGCGCGGGACAAGTATTCCTCGATTTTCCTGACGACCTCGGGATGCTGCGCGGCGACGTTCCGCGTCTCGCCGATGTCGTTCTTCACGTCATAGAGCTCGAGCGGCTGGTTGACGCCGTAACGGACGGCTTTCCAGTTCTCGTGGCGAACCGCCTGGTGGAACCCGCGCTCGTGAAATTCCCAGTAAAGGAACTCATGCGGCTTCATCGTCCCGCCCGTCAGCGCCGGCACGATCGACTGTCCGTCCAAGCCGGACGGCGCCCTGGCGCCGGCGAGTTCAGCGAAAGTCGGCAGCAAGTCCCAGAACGCCCACGGCATCTCGTTGGCCACTCCGGCCGGAACCCTGCCGGGCCAGCGCGCCATCGCCGGAACCCGGATTCCTCCGTCATACATGTCGCGCTTAATCCCCCGCAGCGGTCCGGAGGAGTTGAAGAAGCCGGGGCTGTGTCCGCCCTCTTTATGCGGCCCGTTATCGGAGGCGAAGATCACGAAGGTGTTCTTGTCGATGCCCTTGCGGCGCAGCAGGTCGAACAGGCGGCCCATGTCCCGGTCCATGCGCGTAATCATCGCCGCGAAGTTCTTCTCCGGTTGCGGCCAGGATTCCCGCGTGTACGGCTCGTCGGAAGGCACCTCCATGCCGTTGCCGGTGTCGCGGCCCAGTTCGTTGTTGGCGTGCGGTATCGTCCACGCCAGGTGCACGAAGAATGGATCGCCGGCCGACTCGATAAACCGCAGAGCCTGTTCGGTGAACAAGTCGTGCGCGTACTGTTCCCGGCTGGCGCCCCAATTCCGGGTCAGCGCTACTTCGCGCTTGTTGTGCAACAAGAGTCCGGGATAGTACAGGTGCGCCTGAAGCTGGCTGAAATACCCGTAGAACTCGTCGAAACCCTTGTCGTTGGGATGTCCCGACGTTCCAATGCCGCCGAGCGACCACTTGCCGAAGAGCCCCGTCCGGTAGCCAGCTCCTTTGAGAACTTCGGCGAGGCACGGGTCTTCCGGCCGCAGCCAGACATCGGTGTTGCCTCGAATGCGCGTGTGTCCCGTATTCAATCCTGTGAACGCCGAACAGCGCGACGGGGCGCATACCGTGCTCCCGGCATAGGCTTGTGTGAAGCGCATGCCTTCGGCCGCCATCCGGTCAAGGTTCGGCGTGCGGATGCGCTTCTGGCCATAGGGCCCGATGTCGCCGTAACCCAGGTCGTCGGCCAAGGCAAAGATGATATTGGGACGTTGAGCCCCTTGCAGCGCCAAAGCCGCGGGGAGTTGGAGAAAATCCCGCCGGGAAAAGTCAGGGAAGCGCATCGGTCATAGCCTCGATATCTTGCGGAGGAACGTAGAAATGGGGTGAAATTCGCACCCAGCCTTGCCTCGGGGCGGTGATGAATTTGCGCTCCCGTAACGCGGCGTGCACGGCCCGCGAATCGACGCCCGGCTTGCGGATGCAGACGATGCCGGCGCCCGTGTCCGGAGTGCGCTCGCCCAGTACCTCGTAGCCTTTGCGGGCCGCGCCCTCCGCAACCATGTCACCCAGCTTGCGCACCTGCGGCGCGATCCGCTCGACGCCCACTTCAAGCAGGAACTCGATCGACGCCCGCAGGCCAAAACATCCGATCGTATTCAAGGTGCCACACTCGAAGCGGCCGGCATCGGCGCGCGGCGTCATGTCACGAGACGAGTAGTCGGCATAACTGGCTACCGTGGTCCAGCCGAACTCGACTGGCTCAATCCTGTCCACCCACTCCCGGTTGACGTACAGAATTCCGTTGCCTTCCGGTCCCAGGAGCCACTTGTGGCCATCGGCGGCCAAGGCGCCGATGCGCGCCGCCCGGACGTCCAGCGGAAATGCTCCCAGACCTTGGATCGCATCGACAAAAAAGAAAACGCCGCGCCGGCGGCAAATCTCGCCGAACGCTTCCAGGTCAATCCGGTAGCCGCTCAAGTACTGCACGAAACTGACCGCCAGCAGGCGGGCGTTCCGGCAGGCTTGGTCGACACGTTCGAGCGGCGCGTCGATCGGAAGCCACTCAAGGACCACGCCACGATCTTGTAACCTTCTCCAGATGTATTGGTTAGCAGGAAATTCTTCATTAAACACTACAACTTTGTCGCCGGCCTTCCAGGGAAATCCAAGGGCTACCGCCGCAATTCCTTCGGAAGTGTTCTTGACAATGGCGATTTCATCCCGGTGAGCGCCCATCAGGCGCGCCGCTGCAACCCGCAGGGCCTCGTAGCAGTCCATCCAGGTGGAGTAGTGCAGCGATCCAAACCGGCAGGCTTGCTCGGCCAGGGATTTCATGGCATCTGAAGCTCGCCGGCACAGGGGAGCGACGGCGGCATGGTTCAGGTAGGTCAATTCGTCGCGGACGGGAAACTCCGTCTCGTAAGCCTGCCACAATTCCTGAGCCGTGACATTATTGCAACCCATCTTCTTTACTGTACGTTATGACGTATAGGGGAATGGGCGTATACTGATTGCAGGAAAGACCCTCATTCCCTACGCGGAGCGAATCATGCAACTTCGGGATGCACGGATGCTGAGCCGGGGTATCGTCCTCGGGATGGCGCTGCTGATAGCCGCGCCCGGCGCTTTTGCGGGAAAGAACAAGAAGAAAGACCCGGACGAGATCGGCAATCGCGATGTCGGCAAGGGCACCAACTTCTACTCCATCGAGAAGGAAATCGCGCTCGGCAAGCAGATGGCCATGGAAATCGAGCGCCAAGCCAAGATCATCGACGACCCGGTGATTTCCGAATACGTGAATCGTGTCGGACAGAACCTGGTGCGCAATTCCGATTGCAAAGTTCCGGTCACCATCAAGGTCCTGGACACCGACGTGCCCAATGCCATGGCGCTGCCCGGGGGATTTTTCTTTGTCAACTCCGGGTTGATTACGCTGGCTGAGAATGAAGCCGAGATGGCTGGCGTCATGGGCCACGAGATTGCGCACATTGCGGCGCGTCATGGCACCAAGCAGGCTACGCGGGGCCAAATCGCAAACCTGGCGACAATTCCGCTGATTTTCCTCGGCGGCTGGACCGGTTATGGCATCCGGCAGGCGGCCAGTATCCTGATTCCCATGGGATTCCTGCAATTTTCGCGCGGCTTTGAAGAGGAAGCCGACATGCTGGGCCTGCAATACATGTACAAAGCGGGTTACGACCCGAACGGCTTCATCGACTTCTTTGAACGCCTGCAGAGCCTGGAGAAGAAAAAGCCCGGGGCGATTCAGAAGATTTTCTCCACCCACCCGCCCACCGATGACCGGATCAAGGAAGCTCAGAAGAACATCGAGCAGATCCTCAAAGAGAAGCCTGAGTACGTGGTGACGACTTCGGAATTTGAGAACGTCAAGAACCGCTTGATGGCCCAGAACAGCCGGCGCAAGGGAGACGACAACGAAGACCCGAACAAGCCGAGGCTGAAGAGGGCGCCGGGCGGCGGTTCCTCGCCCATCGACGAGGGCAACGAGAAGTCGAAAGACAAGGATGTCGATCCAGACGAACGTCCGACTTTGAAGCGGCGGAGCTGACTTTAGCATCTCCTTGTGAACAGAAGGGGCGCGTCTCGATGACGCGCCTCTTTTGTTTGTGTAACTTCTACCTCGGCTCGTGTAGTCTTAAACCCTGAGGGAATCCTCGACCCAAGGAGAAACGATGAAAAAGCACCTGATTTGGACCCTGGGGGTCCTGGTGGCGCTGGCCGTCTTCACGGCCGTTGGCGCGGATATCAATGGCGCGTGGAAGGCCACCATGCAGGGCCGTGACGGCCAAACCATGGAACAGACCTTCAAACTAAAGGCCGAAGGAAGCACCGTCACCGGCAGCATCAGCGGCGGAATGGGCGGCGAGGCCCAAATCCAGGACGGGAAAATCGAGGGCGACACCGTCACCTTCAAAGTAAAGCGGGAATTCAACGGGAACGAGATGGTGATCAAGTACGAAGGCAAGATCGCGGGCGACGAAATCAAGTTCAAGACTATGCGCGAAGGTTCCGACCGGCCGCCGCGCGAGTTCACCGCCAAGCGCGCGCCCCAGAGCTAGATACACCCAACTCCGGCCTGCCACCGTCACGAGGTCCCGAGCCCGGGGCCTCGTGGTCTATTTCTCCCCTCCTCCCTGCTGATTTTTCCGCGCCATCGGCGTCCGATCAGTGTTTGAAACCTTAACCAAGTCCAAAACTGTCAGACGTTGTGATGGCCAGAATGCTCCTCCAACCTGCCACCGTCGTCTTATTCCTGGCGCCGCTGTCCGTGGCGGGCGGCAAGGACCCCACCTTCATTCTGTCCCGCTTGGTGGCCGGTGGACAGAACGTGGCGCTGCCGGCGGAAAAGTTGCCGACGATCACCCTGCTGCCATCAAATCGCGTGGCGGGCTTTGCCGGGGTTAACCGCTACTTCGGATCCTACAAGACGGCTGAGAACAACCGCATCGAGTGGACCGCCCCGGGGATGGGTTCCACGATGATGGCCGGAGCGCCGGACCGCATGAGCCTTGAGACCCAGTTCCTCAAGGCGCTCAGTTCGACGACGGTAATGACAGTGGACGGACCGCTCCTGCGTTTCGAGAGTGCGGACAAGGCGTTTGTTGTGGAGTTTTTTATCAGCCGGAGTGAAAAGCCGCCTCCGCCACCGCTCGAGGACCGATGACGCAAGGGCTGTGGGTTTTTTGCCGGTAGACTGGTCGTCGTGCCATGCTTCCTCCTCGTGGCTGACGATCACACCGGCGCGTGCGACGCAGGCGCTGCGTTCGCAGATGAGGGCTGGCCGGTGGAAGTGTACTTCGACGCCAGCCCTCCCGCGGTAAGCGACGGAACAGTCCACTCCATCAGCCTCGATGTGCGGCGCCGGGAAGCCGAAAGCGCGCGGCGGCGCACGCGTGATTTCTGCTGTTCCCTGCCCCATTTGGCGGCGCCCCTGTTTATCAAGATCGACTCCACTTTGGCCGAAGGCAGCGCGGCTTTCCTGGCCGAAGTGTACCGGGCGATCGGCCCCAGGCGGATGGTGGTCGCCCCCGCCAATCCCGCGCAAGGCCGCCTGATCGTTGACGGAGAACTTATCGTCCACGGCGAACCCACCGGTATCCGGCTGAAACAGTGGCTCGGGTCGTTATCAGGAGTGCGGTATTGCGATGCGCAAACGGAGGCGGACCTCGCCGCAGTCCTCGATGAAGCGGGCGACGCCGTGCTGGCGGGTTCGGCCGGGTTGGCTAAGGCCATGGCCCGCAAGTGGAAGCCGGCCGGGACGCATACGCCTCCCAAGCTGGCTCTGGCGCGTGAGATTCTTGTCGTTGCCGGGTCGCACCAAGCGGTTACGCGAGAACAGGTGGAGGTCCTGCGGGCGGCGCACCTTGCCGGCACGTCGATCATCAGCGCAGCCTCGGTCTCGGCCATTCCGCCCGATTGGCTCACGGCGGGCCACGCGCTGCTGGTCGTTGGCGGCGACACTCTGGCTCAAGTGACCGGGCATTTCGGCGTCGTGCGCGTGACCCTTCACGGCGAACTAGTTCCGGGAGTGGCGATCGGTTCGACTCCGAATGGCGCCGTCTTGGCATCCAAGCCAGGAGGCTTTGGCCACGGGAACACGCTCGTCGACACCGTGCGATTCTTGAGGTGTCAGGCATGAGCCAACCGCGCCTCGCAATCACCCTGGGCGACCCCGCCGGGATCGGTCCTGAGATCGTCTTGAAGGCTTTGGCCGACCCCGCCATTCTCGCCCTCGCCCATCACGTGGTTGTGGGGGATCGCGCGGCCCTGGAGCGTACCGATCCGGCCGCCACCGCCGCCCTGCTGCGCCAGCCCAACGTTTCTCTGGTTGACCCGGGTGCGCTGCGCGACACATCGGATTGGGTTGCGGGAAAACTTTCGGCGGAATGCGGCGCGGCCGCGGTTTGCTATGTCAAAGCGGCCACGGAGATGTGTTTGCGAGGCGACGCGGCGGCGATGGTCACCGCGCCCCTCAACAAGGAAGCCGTCACACTCTCCGGCATGCCCTTTACGGGGCACACCGAGTACATCGCGCAACTGTGCGGCGCCGGCGAGTCGCGCATGCTGCTGATCAATGACAAACTTGCGGTTGTGCACGTGACAACACACGTGGCGCTGCGCAACGCCTGCGAGGTTTCCCGCCAGCGCATTGTGCGAACCATCGAACTCGGCTGCCAAGCCATGCGCCGCCTCGGCTTCCCCGCCCCGCGAATCGCGGTGTGCGGCCTTAACCCCCACGCCGGCGAAAACGGGCTCTTCGGGGCGGAAGACGCGGGCGCTATCCGGCCGGCCATTGAGGAGGTTCACCAGCGCGGGATCCCGTGCGAGGGGCCGCTGGCTGCCGACACCGTATTCCTGATGGCCGCGCGCGGCCGTTACGACCTGGTGGTGGCGATGTATCACGACCAGGGCCATATACCGATGAAACTGCTGGACTTCGAGGGTACGGTGAATATCTCGCTGGGCCTGCCCGTGATCCGGACGTCGGTAGATCATGGCACGGCCTACGACATTGTGGGCCGGAACCAGGCGGACCCGCGCAGTCTCAAGGCGGCTATCCGCCGCGCCGCCGCGATGGCTGGCGCCTCAGAATAGACCTGACTGGGCCACGCCGCCTACGGTACCCCCTTACCCGCCGGGGCTTCACAACCACACTCAGGGGGTGTACTGTATTAGTCGGAAGGAGTCACGCATGGACAAGCCGAAACAACCCCACGTCACACGGACCTGGGTCGTCGACCGCATCCGTTCGCCGTTCCTCAATCCGAAGAAGTATCACACTGCCCGCATCATGCCGAACAGGCATCCCGTGCCGCCACAGCCGAAGAATCCTTCTTCGCCCCATCCGGGAGAGCGGCCGGCCAACCCATAAGGCCAAGGGATTGAGTCAAGCCCTATAGGGCTCAGTACGTACCGGCATCAAAATGAACCGCTGTGAGACGAAATCAGGCGGTTAAGATGTTCTCACGCGGCCGATGAGATTTTCGATGCGAGTCGTACTGTTTGTGTTCGCACTCTGTTTTCCCAGCCTGACGTCACTGGCCGGGAAGATTGTTGAATTGCAGTACGAAACCGGCTGCTTCAGCGCTGGTTCGCCCTTTTGCCAGGGTGAGGCCGCTGTAGATCTGGACCTGGCCAAATACCGGATTCTCTCTGCGGAGGTCGCCACGGATGGCCGCTTGGTCTATAGCCAGTGGATGCAAAACCGGGGCGGCCAGCCGGCGGAAGTCTCCATCGACACCTTTGTCGAGACATACGCGAGTTTTGCCGGAAGCGGCGCGGGTTGCGTGGGATTTTCCTCCGATTCCGTGACGTTGAATCCGGGAGACAATTTTGCGCTCGGCTTCGAGGCTGGCTGTCAGGGAGCCAATCTCTGGAATCCGCAAGGCATCAACGACCTGAAGTTCAACGTGTGGGCCACGTTCGACTTTGCCTACAGCGCCGAGTCTATCCAAGTCCTCGAGGGTGAGTATACCGGCTGGGCCAATTCCGTCTTGACTCTGCGAGTGGAGCAGGTACCCGAACCGGCGACTTGGTGTATCTGTGGCTCAGGTCTGCTGGCGGCGATATTTCTTCACCGCCGGAGACGAGTTACGGGGAGTTGGTGAGCCGGGCGGGGGTCGAACCCGCGACCCTCTGATTAAAAGTCAGATGCTCTACCGCTGAGCTACCGGCCCTTGGAATCTCGCGGGGGGAACACATTCAGAATAACATGCTGACCCCGTGCTCCCTCCTTCTTCGTGGGATTCCGGAGTATTTCGTTCTGTTTCACGCGATCTAGCGGGAGCCGGCGGCGGACCAGTGATTAAATAGGGGCATGGCAGATCCGGTCATCCTAATTGCAAACGGCGACTTACGCCTTTCAGCCAATCAAAAATGCTGGCCCGCGCAGAACGAAGTGGAACAGGCCGTCATGGCCGCGGTGCGAAGCTTCGGCCATGCGATCGAACGCGGGCATCCCGTCGACCCTGCCAAAGGGCACGGTTTCATCGACAGCCAGAAGTACGGCATGGAAGTCTTCCGGACGATTCCTCCGCAAGCGCCACTCATCGTTGTCGAAGCCGTGTGGCAGTACAGCCATCACGTTCTCGCCGGGCTACTCACTCACCAGGGACCCATCCTTACCGTGGCCAATTGGAGCGGGCAGTGGCCTGGTCTAGTGGGACTGCTCAACCTCAACGCCTCACTGACCAAAGCCGGCGTGACCTACAGCACGCTCTGGTCGCAGGATTTTCGAGACGGCTTCTTTCTCAACGGACTCAAGCGGTGGCTGAACGGCGAAACGCTGGCTCACGACCTGAGCCACGTCAAGCCGCTGGCCTCCTACGCACTCCCTCGGGACGCCGACGCCGTCGGACGCGCCACCGCCCTCCAACTCAAGCGTGACAAGGCGATCATGGGCGTCTTTGACGAGGGCTGTATGGGCATGTACAACGCCATCATTCCCGACGAACTGCTGCACGCCACGGGTGTCTTCAAGGAACGCCTCAGCCAGTCGGCCCTGTACGCGGAAATGCGCACGGTTTCCGACGCGGAAGCCTCAGCGGTGCGCCAGTGGCTGGACAAGCGGGGCGTCCGGTTCGTCACCGGACCAAGCGAGGAAACCGACCTGACCGGAGCGCAGATTCACGAGCAGTGCAAGATGTACGTCGCCGCGCTGCGCATCGCCGACGACTTCGGGTGTGATGCCATCGGCATACAGTACCAGCAGGGGCTCAAGGACCTGGCGCCTGCTTCGGACCTGGTCGAAGGACTGCTGAACAACGTCGACCGCCCGCCCGTCACCTCACGCGACGGCAAGCGCGTCCTGTACGAGGGAAAGGCGCTGCCTCACTTCAACGAAGTGGACGAGTGCTGCGGGCTGGACGCCATCCTCACCAACATCATCTGGAACGGCATGGGCATGGATCCTGAAACCACGCTTCACGACGTCCGGTACGGCGAGCCGTACAACGGCGACTACGTGTGGGTGTTTGAGATCTCCGGCTCTGTGCCGCCCAAGCACCTGATCGGCGAGTACGCGGGCGTGATCAGCGAACGGCAGCCGCCCATGTATTTCCGGCTCGGCGGCGGCACCGTCAAAGGCGTTAGTAAGCCAGGAGAAATCGTCTGGAGCCGCATCTTTGTCGACAACGGCGCGCTGAAGGCCGACATCGGCCGGGCCAAAGTGGTCGAACTGCCGGCTGAAGAAACCGAGCGCCGGTGGCAGATCACCACCCCGCAATGGCCCATCATGCACGCGGTTCTCTACGGCGTGTCACGCGACCAATTAATGGCGCGCCACAAGTCGAACCACATCCAGGTGGCTTACGGGCGGGACGCCAAGTCGGCTGATCATGCGCTCGCCGTCAAAGCCGCCGCCTTCCGCGAAATGGGAATCGATGTCTCGATTTGCGGAAACAACCACGGCTTGCAAGGATAGTAGATTCACTATGCGAGTTGGACTTATCGGAACCGGCGCGATCTCCCACAAACACGCCGCCGTCTACCACAACATTGGATACCGGATTACGGTTTGCACCGACGTGAACGAGGGGGCGGGGCGAGCCTTCGCCGAAAAGTACGGCTGCCAGTTCGTACCCACCTATGAAGAAGTCTGCCGGCATAACGAAGTCGACTTCGTCGATGTCTGCACCTTTCCCGATTTCCGCCTGCAGCCGATCGAGATCTGCGCACAGGCGGGCAAGCACGTACAGGTGCAGAAGCCGGTCGCGACCAGCCTCGAGACCGCGCGCAAAATGATCGACGTCGCGCGGCAAGGCGGGATCGTGCTCGGCGTCGTCAGCCAGCATCGTTTTGACGACTCGACGGTGTTCGTGAAGAAAGCGATCGCCGGCGGGCGCCTCGGCAAGATCCTGCAAGCGGACGCTTACGTCAAGTGGTGGCGGTCGGAGGAATACTATTCGCGTCCCATCAAGGGCAGTTGGCAGACCGAAGGCGGCGGCGCGCTCATCAACCAGGCGGTCCACCAGGTGGACGTGCTGCTCCACCTGATTGGCAACGTGAAGGAACTTTTCGGCTACTGGCAACTCGCGGCGCGCCACAAGATTGAATCCGAAGATGTGGTGAACGCGATGCTGCGCTACGAAAACGGGGCTACCGGCGTGATCCAGGCGTCCACCGCCTTCTGGCCGGGATACAGCGAACGTGTGGAGATCCATGGCACGAAGGGGACGGCGATCTTTACCGGCGACAAACTGACCACCTGGGATGTGCTCGACGACCACGGGGAACCCGCTCCGGTGGAGAAGGAGGTGATGTCGGGCGCCTCGGATCCGATGGCGATTCCGCTGACGCCTTTCGAGCGCCAGTTTCTCGACTTCGGCGATGCGATCAAGAACCACCGCACACCCAGCGTCTCCGGCGAGGAGGGCTACCGCGCGCTGGAAGTCGTTCTCTCGGTCTACGAGTCCTGCCGCACCGGCCAGAAAGTAACGCTCGGCCGATGAGTTGGACCGAAGCACGCATCCCGGCCACCAGCGCGAACCTGGGGCCGGGGTTCGACGCGCTCGGCATGGCGCTCAGCATCTACCTGGAGTGCCGCTTCCGGCCCCATCGCGAACTGGTCATCCGGCCGGCGGGCCGCAACGCGGACATGATCTCGACTGGCCAGGACAATCTCATCTGGCAGACGGCACTGAATGTGGCGCAGAGCATGTGCCGGCCGCTGCCGCCGGTCGAGCTGCTGATCCAGAACAACATTCCTATCGGCAAGGGGCTGGGCTCCAGCGCCGCCGCGCTGGTCGCCGGAGTGGTGCTGGCCGACGAGGTCCTGGGCCTCAACTGGGACCGCCACAAGATTCTGGATGAAGCCGCGCGCATCGAAGGCCATCCCGACAACGTCAGCGCGTGCGTGCTGGGCTCCATCGTCGCCAGCGCCATCGACGAAGACGGCGTAACGCGCGCCGTGCGAATGCAATTACCCGCGCTCTACGGCGTGGCGATCGTTGTGCCAGACTTCATTCTGCCCACCTCCAAAGCTCGCGCCGCGCTACCTGATTTCTACTCCCGTTCCGACGCGGTCTTCAACATTCAGCGTTCCGCGCTGCTCATCGCCGCCATGCTGACGCGCACCACCGACGCGTTTCACACGGCGCTCCAGGACCGCCTTCACCAGCCGTATCGCCAGCACCTCGTTCCCGGTTTGCCGGAAATGCTGAAATTCAAAGCTCCGGGACTGCTGGGTTGCGCCCTCAGCGGCGCCGGTCCCTCGGTCCTGGTCTTTTACGAACGCGGACACCAGGACGTGGTCGAATGCTTCCGGGAGATATTTGCCCGCGCCGGACACGCGTCCGAGATACTGTGGGCGCATATCCCCGATCACGGATATGACGTGATGCACGCCCTGTAGCGATGCGGCGGCCATACAATAGTCAATGGACTATGGCACGAAAATCAGCCGCGACTTTTGAAGTGGAGTGCCCCTGCTGTCAGGCGGCGCTCCAAATCGACTCCGGCGTTAAAGCCGTTCTGAGCTTCAAGGCCAAAGAGCGGCCGCACACATTGGAAGACATCAGCGCGGGCGTGGAGAAACTCAGGCAACAGGAATCGCAGCGTGACGCCGTCTTCCAGAAGCAAGTCGATGCCATGAAATCGCAGAAGGACGTTCTGTCCCGGAAGTTCGACGAGCTGTTGAAGCAAGCTCAAGCCGACCCGGACCAGGGTCCGCCGCGGAAGCCTTTCGATCTCGACTAAGGCTTTGAGCGCCGGCTATTGCCCGTGAAACGGGTCGGCGCCGATGGTGCCCGTCAGACCGGCGAGGTATGCCGCGGAGACGACACGCTCCAACTGGGTTCGCGCGATCTCCAGGCGCCCGAGGTCATCCCCCGCCTTTTCGAGTGTGGCCAGGTGCCGCTTCCACAGCGCAACGTCGCGCTCCTGTTTAACACGCAGGCGCTCCTGGTACCACTCGCTGGCCAGCATGGCCTCGCGCGTGAACGACGCGCGAATGGCGGGATGGTCTTCCGTCTGGCCCTCATACTGGCCGTGCGCCAGTATGTGCAGCAGCGCGCGAATGGGCGGGCAGGCGCCTTCCACGCTGCCATCTTCAAAGTAGTTCTGCGCGACACGCCGCTGCGCGTCCACAATTGCGTCGACTCCTGAAACAAACGCGGCCAAGTCCTGCTTTTCAGGTTGCAGCAGCTCTTCGGGAAACACCATGACCGGGTTCTCGAAAATCCGGCCCAGGAAGTGGTCGGCAAACCGTTCCGTAATGCGGTATCCCAAGCGGCTGGCGCGTACCAATCTTCCTTCGTACTCGAAGTCGTTAACTCTTTCGAGGTAGCCGTTCTCGATGAGGAATGCGGGGTCGCGCTCAGCGACACGCATGCGGCACCAGACTTCCGGAATCAGCATGCTGATGTCGTGATCCATGCGGTACCGCGGTCCTGCGTAGCCCGCCGCGGTCGTAAAGCCCGCATAGCCGGTGAGGATGGCCGAGACCAACGCGTTGTTGACATCGACAACCGGCCAGAGCGCATTGAACGGACCCTTGGTCAATGCCCCTTCACTGCCAAACCCGGTGGTCGATGGCGACTTCCCCGTGAGGCTGCAAAGGAAGTCCATGAACAACTCAGGCAGTTCCTGGTAGTGAACCGGATTGTAGACCGCCAGCGGCGGCAAATTTACCTTCGGGTCGGCGGGATTCCCGCGCCGTCCGGCCAAGACCGCATTCACTGGAAAATGGATGCCGCCCCCGGCCGGGACTTGGCGGTCCAGCCGCGCGCACACTTCCGCCAGGTAGCGGCCGCGCGGGTTCACCAGGTCGGGACGGCGTTGCAGGTACCGCGGATTTTTCGACGGACTGCCGTCCACCATGCGCGGGTGGGCCGAACTGACGGCGTAGGCGGTCGCCGGGCGCTTGGCGTAATCAGCCAAAAGCTTCTGCATGGGGCCGGTGAACTCGTCGAACACGACGGTGTGATCGACCAGCTTTCTGACCTGCTCGGGACTCAGCGGCTCGTAGTTTGACAGGAAAGTTCCCGGCGACGCGATATCGGACTCGGCTTGCGCGTCCTGCCCCGGTTGAATGGCGTCGTCCGGTCTCTGGAAGAGCAGGCTTTCGCAGTTCTCGGCCAGTTTGAGGCTGTCGTTCTGATACTTTTGGTCCACGCCGGCCAGCCAGGCGCGAGGAACCGTGACCGACGCCGTAATATCGTCTTCCATCTGGAGCTTGTCCGCCGGGTAAAAGTCCGGCCGGAGCTTGTGAATACGCCACGAGCCCTCCGGGTCAAAACCGATCCTCAAGTAGTTGCCCACGAGCTTCTGTTTTTCGAATTTCAGTTCGTGCCCCAGAAAGCCGTTGATGCGATCCACAGTGAAGAGGTCGCGCCAGTTGTCGCCCCAGTCGGGGTGATAATACCGCTTGATGGTGAAGACTAGCTGACGGATGGTCTGGGGCAGATCTCGCAACCACGCGTTGTATTCGGCTGTGTACTCGCTGGACGGCGTCAAGAGCTTAATCACCGAGCCGAGCGAGCGCTCGGGGCTCAACAGCGGGCGTCTGGCGCGCTCCGGCGGTTGCGGCGTGCAAAATATGCCGGAGAAGTCCCGCTTCAAAATTCCGGCGACGGTATCCATGTCGGCGTGGTAGTTCCGAATGAACACCGGGCCTCGGAGCAGCATGGACGAGATGGATTTCGAGATTTCCGATTTGCCGCCTCCGGAAACGGTGCAGGGCTTGTGGCAAAAGGTCCCGTGCGCGACGGAACCTACCAGACGCCACGCGGTTCCGCCCTGTTGTTTTTCCAGCCGCACTTTGTAGCCGGACGGAAGGACGTACGTTTCGCCGGGGCGTAGAGTCAACTCCTGCCGGCCGCCGTCTTGTTCCCACTGGATGCGTCCTTCGCGGACGTAAAATTCGGCGTTCTCCGGTAAATAGAGGATGTCGGGATAGTTCCGGTCGATCGCGTAACCTTCGGGACGTTCTTCCACACGGCCGCCCAGCAGCGCCAGCGCGTCGCGGTATGACGCCTTCTTGAGCATCACGGTGCGGCCGGCGTAGTATTCCTGGCCCAGGACGTAGGCTGGAAACGCGATGGCGCCGCCCGCGTGCTCCTCTTCGGCGAGGCCAAAGAGGTTGGCTGCAAAGCTGATTTGAGTCTTGACCTCCTTCTTGCAATAGCCAAAGTAATTGTCGGCGATGACGGTGACGATGACGCCGCGCTTGTCGCGGCAAGTAATTTTGAATGCCTCGCCGTCGTTATACAGGTCATGTTCGGATTGCCAGCACATTCCGTCGCGGCGCTGGCGCTGGGACGCCTGGTCAAAGTGCGGCAGTCCGAGTTCTTTCTTGCGCAAGCCCGCGATGTGCGGAGCCAGAATCACGCAGCCTGTGTGTCCCGTCCAGTGCTCCACGTCGAGGGCGGCATCGTTTTCCGGCAGATACGGGTCGCCGCCATTGCCGAAGATCCCTTCCACGAAATCCAGGTTGCTGATCAGGCTGCCCGGCGCGAAAAAACGCACCTCCATGGACTTGGCCGGGTCGCAGCCATTGGCCGGACACACCATCGGACGGAGCAGCAAAGACACAAACAGCCGGGCTGCGTTGTCCTGATCCGCGGTGAAAGGCAGAAGCATCACCTCGGGCGGCGGCGAAAGGGCGGCTCGCAGCAGCGCCGCGTACGCCACCTTCGGAACTTCCACCTTATCGGCCGGAACCGGCAGTCCGCCCTCGACAATGTGGAAGATGCCTTTTGTCGTGCGCCGGTCGCTGCGCGGATTGTGAAGAACACCTTGTGGAACACGGTACGACTTCAGGTACGGCGAAGAAAAGACGCCGGCCGCTAAAGGCACCGACATCGTCCGGGCCAGTTCTGGGCGGTCCAGGGTAAACACGCTGAAGGGAAGCCGTGGCGCGCCTTGCGGGCACAGGTCACAGAGGTAGGAATCGAGGAACGCTTGAATCCGGGCATCGGCCGGGCACAGCAGGCCGGCCAGCAACTGGTTCTTCCGGTAGTGGTTCCGCAGCAGAGGCCGCGCCAGTTCGAGGAAGTACGGATCGGCGGTCCGTTCACTCACCGGCTGACCCAATGCGGCCAACTTCAGATTGATATAACGGATGAGTTCTTCAGTACGGGCTTGGGCAGTCATCTACAACGTGTAGCATGGTTCGGAAGCGCGCACCACGGCATGGAAGAGGTCGCGAGTTCGAATCTCACCGGGTTCACCAAACTTTCCTCGAATACGTCAAAGACTTACCGCACCGTCCTCGCCGCACTCCCCTCTGATCATTGCTTCGTGTCGATGATCGCTCGGGCTCGATCCGTTTAGACGGCGGCAATTCGCGGTCATGCCGCCCGCTCGCGCTCCAGGAACAGCGCGCCGTTCTCACGGAAGTCATCCAGCAACGGGAACTGCTTGTCGGCCGCGCTCGTGATGCGGGTGTGATCTCTTCACGCCGAACAGATACAGCGGGCGCGGACCGGCGTCGAACTGGTAATCGACCTCGTGCTCGTCATGGTCCGGGATGGGCAGCACGTGGGCGCGCGGGTTGAATTCAGCAAGGCGATCTTCGATGAACTCGGCCAGTTGCTCGTAGAACAGGCTCTGGATCACCTCGCGCGGAACTGCGACACCTTGGCCACCGTTTGCGCGAATTGCAGAATGGCCGGGTAGAGGCGCTCCGGCTCCGCATCGATGTACAGCCGCCCGTCCTGCTCCGAGATCCGGTTCTCGGCCAGGATGCGGCTGAAGATCCGCAGCTTGTTCCCTGTGTCCAGGCCGCAGTTGTAGGTGAGCCGCATCAGCATCATGCTGTGATCGCTGATCCGCACCCGGTTCGATCCGTTCCGGGCCTCGTCGATAAAGATGTCCACCATGTCGCCGTCTTCGTGAAACAGCGGGGCGAGCACCTGGACGACGCCCGGCCGGCGCTCCCGGAATGCCACGTGACCGTTGAATTGCTGTTTCAATAAATCCATTCCCGTCATGGGATTGGCTCCTCTTCGGCGAAGGGCAACGTGCTAATGAGCGATTCCGGCGAAGTACGTCCGCGCATCGGTGACGTTCGTTATCCTCAAGAAATACTGTAGCGCCAGACAATCCCGGTCCACGGCTGCCGACTTTTCCGGCCGCTGGCCAGCCTCGATCATTTCGGCGCTGGCGCGGTGGACCTGGAAATCCCAGCGCGGGTGCTCGTCACGATGCGGTTCAGTTCACCTATGTCGGTCGGCGCGCCCGGCGATCAACTCCGGCG
>JADZCI010000335.1 GCA_020851655.1 Bryobacterales bacterium | reverse complement strand
TCAGCCGCAAGAAAACGACTCCCAGGTCAAAGTACCCGGCTTGAAATTGAGGCTGGATCGCAATGGCCCGCTGCAACATCCGGCTCGCGGATTCCAGATCGTTGGCGTCGCGATAGGCCAGCGCGCGTAGCGCGTATGCTTCAGCCGATGCGGGATTGAGCCGCATGGCCGCATCCAACTCGTCCACCGCCCTGGCTTTCTCGCCCGAGTACCAGAGGGCTGCTCCCAGATGAAAGTGTGCCTCCGCCACGCCGGGACTCAACTGGACCGCTTTCGTCAGGTGAGCAATAGCGCCCCTCATGTCGCCGGCCTTGCCGGCCGTGATCCCGTCGCCGATCAGTCTTTGTGTCTCCCCGGATGCGCCGGTGGATCTCCGGGCCGGCGCCATCTGGCGCAAAGTCTGGCCCAGGACGTAGTAACCATCCCGGTACTCCGGGTCAAGCCGCAAGGAAGTTTCGAATTCGCGAACGGCGACGTCCAGATCACCCTTCTCGCGCCAGGCGAGGCCGAGTTGGTGATGTATCTCCGGATTGCCGGGATCCCGCTTTAGCACGAATTCAAACTGCTCAATCGCACCGCCGGCGTCGCCCTTGGTACGAAGGGCTGTCCCCAGGTTGAGATGCAGTGAAAGGTCGTCCGGCGCGAACTGGAGGCCGCGCTGGAACGCTTCGATTCCAGCCTGGAGGTCACCCGCCTGCGCCAAGGTAGAGCCAAGGTTGCTGTAGGCGCGGACGAAATCCGGCTTGAGCTGAATGGCCGTCCGAAGCGAGGTGGCGGCATCGGCGAGGCGGTTCTGTTGCATGTAGGCGACGCCCAGCCAGTTATGAGCCTCCGCCGACCGGGGATTGTTCTTGAGGATCTGGCGATATTGGACCACGGCCGCGGTTGTGTCGCCTCTTTGTTGAAGCATAATGCCCAACGCCAGACGCGCCTCGTCAAACGCCGGTTTCAGAGCGATGGCGGCTTTGGCTTCATTGATCGCTGCCTGGACTTGGTCCGTGTCGCGCAAGGCCAAGGCAAGGTTAAAGTGGGCCCGCGAGGACGACGGATGAGCTTGAACTGCGCGGCGGAAGATCTCGACCGCTTGCGGCCGGTTGCCCAGAGCCCACAACGCGCTGCCCATTCCGGTCAGAGCATCGAGATTGCGCGGCGACGACTTGAGGACTTCGTTGAACCGTTCCGAAGCCGTACGCCATTCGCGCTTCTGAAGCAGTTCCTGACCGGCGGCGATCTGGCGCGCAGGATCAGCCGGTTGAGCCGCCAGCAGCAGCCCGGCGATCGGCAGAGTCGCCACACGAAACAACATCCCGGTGGATCCCCTGAACATACCAAATGGGCGCCGGGCCGTGAATGACCCGGCGCCCTTTCGCCGTGCCGGAGTTGGCAGGTTCAATATTGGAACTTCAAGCCAAACTGCACCGACCTCGGCTGGTTGCATTGCAGGCTGACTTGACCGAAGTTCGCCGCGCTCCAGTTGGTTGCGGGATCGCAGAAGACAACGCGGTTGGTGACGTTTCCGCCTTGGATGTCCAGCCGAAGGCTGTAGCGTTCGTTGAACTTCGTTATCTTAGAAAGGCTGACGTCTTCAACGATGTTCATGAAGCCGCGCGCATTGCCGTCGCGGCTAGGCGCGTTCCCGAACTGAAGGGGGCCCGGATCGGACCACGCCGCACGATTGAAATACCGGTCGGCGTTCGGGTCGAACCCGCCTTCGCCCCAGTCAGCGGTAGCTGAGGCGTCACCGTTACGATTGGGCCGCTTGGTGGTGCTGAACAGCAAGCCACCCAGATCGTTGTTCATCGAAATTGCCAGGGGGCGGCCGGCATCATAGCGGAGAATCCCGTTGACGGTCCATCCTTTGGCAAGGTAGCCTAGCGCCCCGCTGGCATTCCTGGCAAGAGGTAGTTCGTAGGTGCCGGTGAAGACGAAGGAATGGCGCACGTTATCGCCGGCGATGCTCCATTCGCCTCGCTGCGTATCAATCGGGTTCTGCACGCCGCCACCGCCACGCTGCCCGCTGTCGGCGCGGTTGTTGTACAACTGCGCCCAAACGTAGAACGTACGGAACTGCATTCCACTGGTAAACTTCTTGTCGAACTTGATCTGGAACGAGTCGTAGCGGCTCTTGCCGATCGGTATGTCCCGCCATTCAATCGCCTGATATTGGGGGTAGGGCCGGAGGGCCTGCGCCACGCTGCCGGTAAAGCCCGCGTACGGCGGCCGAATACCCGCGTTCTGAGCCACAGACGAGTTGATGTCGGCTTGCAAGACTGACGCTCCCAGTTTCAGAACGTCCGGAGTGTTCATGTTGTACAGCGGACCCAGAAACTGCGGGTTGTGCGGGAGACGCGTTCCCTTGTTGCCGATGTAGGACGCTTCCAGGAACATCGTGGTCCCAAACTGCCGTTGCAAAGTGAGGGACCAGTTCTGGTAGCGGGGCTGAATCAAACCATCGCCCGGGTATCCGACTGGAGCCGTGCCATTCGAAAACGTGGGGTCGATGAATGGTGGTTGCCGGATGAGATTCCTCGGAAATCCGTCATCCAACTGAAACGCAGGCCGGAGACCATTCGTAAGATTTGGGGCGGTGGGGTTGGATTGGTAGCCGATGATCGGCGCGCTCCCCTGCCCAAATGTCACGCCTGCGTAATAAATGCCGTACCCGCCCCGGAGAACCGTCAGGTCCGTGATCTTGTAAGCGAAGCCGAAGCGAGGCCCCCAAGCGTCTTTCGGCGCCTTATCGAAAGTCCTCGATCCCGTCCTGCCGGGTCCCGTGCCGGCAAAAGCGAGCGCGCCAAGCCGTCCGCCCGCGCCGGGATTGGGCAGCGTCGGATCAAACGTCGACATCCTGTCATACCGCTCCGTCCAGGGGAACTGGTAGTCGAAGCGCAAGCCCAGCGTTAGGTTCAGCCGGTTGTTGACCTTGTACTCGTCATTGATATAAACAGCGTTGAAGTCGCCGTTGAAGGTGGTGAACGCCGGGATCAGGAAACTCGATGTGTGCACCTGCCCGAGCAGGAACGAGGCGAAGGGATCGCCCGTACCGGCCAGGCTGTTCCCATTGGCGTCATATCCGCTGGTGCCGAGCCGGTTGAAGTTGAAACTGCCTCCAGTCGATGCCGCCCAGCCATGGAAATTGAACTGGTGATAACGGAATTCGTAGCCAACCTTGATGTTGTGACGGTCTTTGATCCACGTAAGATCGTTGGCGAACTGCCAGCGGTTGATCGCCTCGAATCCCGCTCCGATCCATCCGATCCCCAGTTGGGTGTACGGAGTGTTACCGGAGAAAGTGAAGTTCGGCATCCCAGCCGTCTTGTCGATCAGGCCGCTCTTGTCGACACCCCACAGTTTGTCCGGCCAGTTGACTCCGGCGGCGATCGGCGTGCCGCCCATGTACCAGCGGTCCCAGGCCACCGTGGCGTGGTACAGCAGGTTGTTCTTGATGATGTAGTCGAATTGCTGGGTAGCGTGGTGGGTAGCGATCCGCTGCACGAATCCGTTCCCTACGTACGTGTCGTTCTTCTCCGGCGACACCCGTGGATCGTACTGCGACGAGCAGCCCTGGACCTCGCCACAGTTGCGAATCGACGGCCTGTGCGGCCAGAAGAAACTCGTGGTGGTCTTGAACTTGTCTGTCCACTGCTGGTCCACCCGGAACATGATCGTGCGGAAATCCGCCACCCAGGTCTGATCTCCGGAGGGGTTGCCAGCCACGTTGAACGACGTGCCCGCACGATCCGGCCTGACCATCAGAGGCACAATCTTGCCGGCTACGCCGCTGAACATGCTCCGCGGGATCTGATTGTTGGGGAACGGGGTTCGCACAGGCACGCCGCTCGGCGAGGTTGAAGTGGAAGCCGGATCGAAGATGGCGCCATCGGCGATCGGACGGCCGAGTGCGTCATTGCCGAGAGTTCTTCCGGTAAGAAGCGCTCCGAAGTCGCCCTGCTTGAACGCGTCAATCGGCGTGGTGTTTCCGAATCCCGGCAGCACGCCAGCGCGAAACTTCAGCCAGTCCCAGTTGGTGAAGAAGAAAGTCTTGTTCCGGCCGTCATAGACCTTTGGGATATACACGGGGCCGCCGACTGTGAAGCCGTAGGCATTGCTGCGCTGTTTCGATGCTTTGCTGGGAAAGAACCCGCGTGCGTTCAACTTGTCGTTGGCGAAGTACTCGTAAAAGCTGCCGTGCAGGTCCTTGGTTCCGGCCTTGGATGAGTATTCGACGGTTCCGCCACTGGAATGTCCGTACTGCGCCGAGAAGGTGGACGTGATGACCTTCATTTCGCCAACGCTCTCGATCGGCGGGGCGCTCTCATGGCTCTGGTTATGGCCCGCGGCGTAGCCGAAGGCGACTCCATCAAAGAAGTTCTCCATGGCTGAGTGCTGTCCGCCGTTGAGGCGCGACTGGAACTGGCTGCCCCGAAACATGGGGTCTCCGTTCGGCTTCATCGGGTTGTAGCCTGGCTGAAGCTGAAGCAGCGATTCGGCAAGCCGGATGTCGGCGCCCATCACCACCGGAAGATTCTCGTAGTAGACCCTGTCGACGGTATGGGTCACGTCGGCGTTGGTGGTGTTCAGGACCTCCGCGCTGCCGGAAACGGTCACCTGCTCGTTGACCGAGCCCAACTCGAGGGTGATGTCCTGCCGGTATGTTTGGCCGCCCACGAGCTGAATGTCCGTGCGAGACACCGTCTTGAACCCGGTCATCTCAACGCTCACCCTGTACTTGCCCAGGACGAGTGACGGCGTGGTGTAGGCTCCCGCATCGTTGGTGACAGTCGCGGTCTCAACTCCCGTATCCTCGTTCAGGATTTTGACCGTCGCCCCCGGAACGGCGCTTCCGGCGGGATCGGTGACGACACCAGTGATACTGGCTCGATCCGCCCTCTGCGCCCAGACGGAGAGGATCATGGTTGAGGAAAGCAGCAGGCAGGCGAACCTAGCCCACAGTTTCATAGATGGCCTCGGCATTGGCAAGCGCTTACATGGATTGTACAGAAACCCCTGTTCACAGATCACGGGATACATTTAACACGTTCATACTAGAAAGTCAAAGGGAAATTTGAGGCCGCCGCCGAGCCCAGCGAATCAATAACTTCCTGAGAAATGTTTTAGATAGATTTTCGTGATCTCTGGAACGCCGCTGCGGGGCTCACGACGGAAGACGCCCGCCGCAAATCTCTTTCGCAGGATGAAGGGCATGGAATTCGTAGCCGCGAGCATCTCACCACATGCAGGTGGGCGCTGTTGTTACGCGCTTGCATGGGTGTCAGGGGGTCATTCGATCACGAGCAACTGCAATCCCGACGGCGCCGCGGCGTTGCGATAAACGCGTTGTGTGGCCTTCTGGAAATCCTCGGCGCGGGCGTCGCTGATTTTCATGAATTTCTGGGGATTCCGGTCGCCCAGCGGGAACCACGAGCTTTGGATGTGCACCATGATGCGGTGTCCGCGACGGAAGGTGTGATAGAC
>JADZCI010000334.1 GCA_020851655.1 Bryobacterales bacterium | reverse complement strand
TGTCCGCGCGTGGAGTACATCACGCGGCCTTCGCGATTGAACATGCGGATCCGGTTGATGCCTTGCTGCTCGGCGATCTTGCTCATGATCTCGTAGGCGGCCGAACGGCGGTCCACGAGCATGGCATGCCACGTCGCAGACGTAATGCCTTTGGAGAGCTGGTCGGCGCCCTGGATCATGGTGTCGAGCAGCCGCTTGCGCTGCGTTTGAATGTGGTAGAAGCCGTACGTCGACGCGACGAGAATCACGATGAGAGTGATGGAAAAGATGAGCTTGACGCTCAACCGCTGCCAGAGCCCGCCGATGCGCTTGAACAGGAGTTTCAGGGTCTTAACTCCATTACTATTCTACGCCTGTGCGCGGAACCCCTGCTCCAGGCCGGCGCAGGCGGGTGCGCCGGGCGTGCTTCAGTGCGGCCTTGGCGCTCAGATGAATTCGGCCGCAGCCGGTCTGAGCTTGAGGCGCCACACGAATTTCCAGCCTTGCTGGCTATCGGTCTCTCCGCCGGGAAGGATTCGCCGCAGTGTGAAGGTGACCACCGCTTCATCGCCGATCACCTCAACTTCAGCACTGCCAGACCAGCGGCCATGCGCCGCGGGCGCCTCCGCGGCGCTGTCCGCATTTCGTGGCGCAAAGCGCAACTCCGGGACTCCGGCATCGTTGAACTTGGGAACAAACTTGGTCGCCGCCACCGCTGAGCTTCCGCTCAAGGCTGCCAGCGACAGGATCAGGGGTAACTCAACCAATCGCATCCGCCACCTCTTTGTATACAGGATGCCCCAAAAATGTCAGGGCGAACAGGTGTGAAAAGGTAAAGAGGAGACCGTCCTTACCGTAAGAAGCCGAGCCCGATCCGGTCCAGAAGCGCATGGAAACGCGCTTCACCTCGAAGCGGGTCCCACAAGGGGTGTATGCCGAGCCCCGATAGCGTCAGTTCGCGGCGGCCGGCGCTGGCCTCCAGGTAATCCAGGGCCTTCCCATGCTGTCCAAGGCCCAGGCATACCACCGCGTAACACGTTGATGGCACATATCGAAACGTGCTGAGGCGTTCAAGTTCCTCGATGAACCACAGTGCCCGCTCCCGGTTCCCGGCCAAGGCATGCGCTTGGCCGAGCGCCGCCAGAATATTGGGCACCTCGCCAGCCAGAGAGCGCCCTCGTTCGAGCATTTCAATGGCCTTGCCGTATTCGCCCAGCAGAATCAAAGTCCGGCCGAAGGACGTGTAACCTTTGTAAAACGTGGGGTCCAGATTCAGCGCCTCCTGGAAAAGCCGGACTGCTTCGCCGTACTGTCGCGCGAAGGTCCGCAGTGACGCCCGCCCTTCGCGGAGAATTCCCGAGAGTGGATTGAGGTCCAGAGCGACGTCCATCTCGGCGAACGCCTCCTCGAAACGGCCGAGCATGGCCAGGTAGTCGATCGAGTACCAATGGTGCGCCACGGCGTACGACGGCTTCAGTTTGATGGCCTGGCGGTAGAGAGACTCGGCTTCTTCCCATCGCCATTCGACCAGGGTCCGGATCAGGGCGAGTGAGGTGTACGCTTCGGCGCAAGCGGGATCCAACTCCAGCGCCCGCTCGGCCGCCTCCTTCGCCTTGGGCAGCGCCTCGCTTGGCGCCACGATGCCATAGTCGGCCAGCAGGGTGTGAGCATCGGCCAGTCCGGCAAACGCCACGGCAAATGTGGGATCCATGGCCACGGCATGCTCGAAGTAGACAATGGAACGCTTCAGGGCATCGGCTGTCCTTTCTCCCCACTGGTGCCTGCCCTTGAGGTACAGGTTGTAGCTGTTGAGCCGGTGCGCCGTCACGCTCCCGGTCCGGTTCCCCGACAGGCGCAACTGGAGGGCTGTCGCGATCGCCGCGGCGATGTCTTCCTGAATCCGAAAAATATCGCTCGTCACGCGGTCGAAAGCTCCGACCACAGGTATGTCGCCGTGGAAGTGTCAATCAACTGCGCCGTAATGCGCACGCGATCGGCCGTCTTGCGGACGTGGCCGCGCAGGATATGGCCCGCTCCCAAACGGTTTCCGACCTCCGCTACCTGCTCGTCCTGCCCCCGGAGTTTGGCGACCGATGACCAGGCGACCACCTGCAAGCCTTCGATCTTGGTCAGAGCGTGGATCAACTCTTCGGTCAGCCCATCGCTGAAGTAGTCCTCAGACGCGAGGCCGCTCAGGTTACGAAACGGCATGACCGCGATGCGCGCTCGAACCCGTTCCGGCGCCGCTTCACGCCGGTCCCGGAACACGGGACTGTAAGCGCCGGTCGGCAAATCGATCCACAGCGCGTCTCCCGCACCCGGACCCGCGTAATATTTGGCCAGCTTCGCGCGCAAACGGCGCGCTTCCACTCGAACGATCGGATCGAGCCTGGGGTCATAGCCGGCCGCGCGATCGAAGACGCCAACGCCGATCACCGTTTCCTTGAGGGATTCGGCCTTGCCCGCCAGGCGCTCCTCGACGATGAACCGGAGAAAGCGGGCCATGCGGCTTGCGTCGCGAAATTCCGCACTGGCCAGGATCCGGCCCAAGTGCTCCTCAACCGTTTGGCGCGTGAGTCCGGCGTTCCAGTTGTCGGTCAACGGGGCCGGCTTGATAGACAAGGGTCGCTCCTTGGGGCGTTTGGGTAGCTTCCATTATCGCCCGAGCCGTTGGAGCGCGTGGCCTACAGGCCGTTCAGAGCGTCGAGAACCGCTTCGGCGTGTCCGTCCACCTTCACCCTTGGAAAAATCTTCGCAACCTTGCCGTCCTTGCCGATGATGAATGTCGTACGCTCGACACCCATATGGGTCTTGCCGTACATGGTCTTCTCCTTCCACACGCCGTAGGCTTCCGCGGCGTTGTGGTTCTCGTCGGCCAGCAGAGGAAAATCGAGCTGGAATTTCTGCTTGAACTTCGCGACCGCCTTCACCGGGTCCGGCGAGGCGCCCACCACGACGGCGCCTTGCTTCTTGATCGACGGCAGCCGGTCTCGAAACTCGCAGGCTTCCTTGGTGCAGCCCGGGGTGTCCGCCTTGGGATAGAAGTACAGGACCACGTTCTGGCCCTTGAGCGACGACAATTTGAACGGATTGCCCGCGTCGTCCAGGAGAGAGATTTCAGGCGCTTTGGCGCCCTCCTTCAATTCAGCCATACGAAAATGGATGCGCGGCGAGGCGGACGGGCGGCGAAATTTTGTGAGTTCTCAGCGCGTAATGCCGGTGTGTCCCGTCGAATATCTTCCAGGAATCGGGTAAACGCAGAGCCCGTGCGGACCTTTGCCGACTTTGATTCGCGCAATGAGCTTTCCGCTGCCGGTGTCGAAGCCGTAGACTTCCTTGTGGTACCGTCCCGACAGCCACAGGACTTTGCCGTCTGCCGAGAGATTGCCCATGTCGGGACTGCCTCCTCCCGGAATTTCCCACTTGGCAATCAACTTCCGCGCCGCCAGGTCCAGCAGCGACACAGTCCCTTCGCCACGATTCGATATGTAAAGGATCTTTGAGTCCCGGCTGATGTAGAGCCCGTGAGCGCCCTTTCCGGTTGCCAGGAATCCTGTGATCTGGAAGGCGTCGCCATCCACCATGTGAATGCCGTTCGACTCCATGTCCGCCACGTAGAAAACCTTGCCATCCGGCGACAACTTGATGTCCTGGGGCATGCCGCCACCCGGCAGCGCAATCTTGCCCACAAGGGTCCTGCTGGCGACGTCTACTTTGATCAGTTCGCCGGAGAACTCGCAAGTGGCGATGAAATAGCGGCCGTCAGCGGAAAAATCAAGGTGGTCCACGCCGCGGCAGGATACCGGAACGGATTCGACCAGGTTGAAAGTACCCGGCTCGCGAAAGTCCAGGCTCTTCTTCCGTTCGGCCACGACGATCGCGAACTTTCCGTCCGGCGTGTAATACATGTTGTAGGGATCCTCGACCTTGAACGTCCGCACCTTCTTTCCCGTAGCGGGATCGATCTCGGTGAGTGTGCTGTTCAAGTCGTTTGTGGAGTACAAGGTCTTCAGGTCCCACGACGGAACCACGTGCTGCGGCTCCGTGCCAACGGTGAAATGATTGACGATCTGAAACGTCTTCTGATCGATCACATCGACCGTATTGCTCTTGCTGTTGGGCACGTAAAGGTAGCTTGGGAAGTCTTTCACCGCCGGGCTGAGTTTCCCCGCCGCGGCTTCGGAGTAGATGTTGCGCCAGTCAATCACTGGCGGCATTCCGGGGAGGGTGGGGCGGTTCGCGGCCTGAATCCGGTCTGTGACCGGCTTGTCAACCGTGGAACACGCGCTCAGAGCGAGGAGACCTCCGGCGAGCAGGAAGAGCTTCATGTACAGTGTGTGGCGCGAGTTGGCCCGCTGCCGTCTGTATGCTATTGTAAAGGAGTTGCCCGCAATGGTACGGGGACGTAGTTCAGTTGGTTAGAACGCCGGCCTGTCACGTCGGAGGTCGCGGGTTCGAGCCCCGTCGTCCCCGCCATTCCTTTCCGAAGCACCCCGCCACCGAATTTCACTTGCCGGCTTCCATGCGCTCTGCCTTTTCCACGTTTGAGGCCTTCCTCGTCCCCGCAGCGGCCTTTGAATCAGCAGCGCGCCTGCCGGCCGGCGCCAGCCAAATGTCCAGTTTGTGAACGCCCCCATCGTCCGTCAGTGTGACGGCGCCGCTTTTTGCCGGCTTGCCATCCAGTTCCACGACGGTTCGGTCCAACTGGCCGCGCCGGACAGAGACTTCGTAGCGGGCCGACCTGTACATGTACGACATTTCGAAGCCATCCCAGTCTCGCGGTATCACCGGCTCGATTCGCAGTGTGGAGCCGCGAAGTTTGAAGCCCAGCACTTCCTCGACCCAAATGCGATACATCCAGCCGGCCGATCCGGTGTACCAGGTCCACCCAGCCCGGCCAATGTGCTCCGGCGCCGAATAGACGTCAGCGGCAACGACATAGGGCTCACCCTGATACCGGGCGGACATCTCGGGGTTGCGGGCCGACTCCACTGGATTCAACGCCGTCAATAATCTCACCGCCTCATCACCATCACCCAGGCGCGCCCAGGCCGCCGCCATCCACAGGGCGCCATGCGTATATTGACCGCCGTTTTCTCGAAGCCCGGGCGGATAACCCATGATGTAGCCGGGATGAGGCGTTGAACGATCAAACGGCGGAGTAAACAGCAGCATCAGGCGGTTCCGCTCGTCGAACAACAGCTTTTCGGCGGAACGCATCGCCACGGCGGCGCGCCCCGGTTGCGAAGCTTTGGAAATCACTGCCCAGGATTGGGAAAGCGAATCGATCTTCGCTTCAGCATTGTCTCGCGATCCGAGCGGACTGCCATCGTCGAAGTAACCTCGCAAGTACCACTGGCCATCCCAGCACAGCCGCTCAACGGCCGCCGCCACTTCCGCGGCCCGATGCCTCCTGGCCGCAATGTCTTCGGCTGGGGCTGAGAGCGATTCCTCCATGTCCGAAAACGATTCGAGCACGTCGCACAGGAACCATGCGAGCCACACGCTCTCTCCTTGACCTTCGATGCCGACCCGGTTCAAACCATCGTTCCAATCACCTGAGCCGATCAGCGGGATCCCATGCGGTCCCAACCGCCCGCCTCGTTCCAGCGCGCGGCGGCAGTGCTCGCGAATCGTTCCTACCTGCTCAGAGACGCGAGGTGCGGAGAATCGTTCATCCTCTCCCGGCTTCAGTTCATCTTCTTCCAGGAACGGGACCAGTTCGTTGAGGATGGTGGCGTCGTTTGTCACCTTCACGTACTGAGCGACAACGTAAGGGAGCCACAGCAGGTCGTCGGAGCATTTCGTTCGCACTCCCGCCCCCGTGTCCGGATGCCACCAATGCCGCACATCACCCTCGGTAAACTGATGTGCGGCGGCGGTCAGAATATGCGTGCGTGTCAGTTCCGGAAAGGAATAGACAAACGCCATCGCATCCTGTAGCTGGTCGCGAAATCCGAATGCGCCGCTTGATTGATACAGGGCGGACCGGGCCCAGAAGCGGCAGCTCAGCGCTTGATAGGGAAGCCACCGATTCACGAGGAAGTTAGTCGAAAGCTGCGGCGTCCGAACCTGGATGACATTCAACTTCGAATCCCACCATTGCCTGGTGAGCGCAAGGGCCGCTTCGACGCTGGGGCCGGCCTGGTAGCTCTTGACCATAGCCCGGACCTCTTCGATGGCCGGCGCCTCGCCCAGCAGGAAGACCGCCTCCTGCTGCTGCCCAGGCATTATTTTGAGCGTGAATTGGAGCGCCGCTGCCGGATCCAGCCCCGCGCCGGCTCGATTGTCGAGCCGCTTACGGTCCAGGGCATCCGGTCTTGATGCCGTTCCGTCGCGGCCCAGAAACCGCGTGCGGTCTCCCGAGTAGCTCTCGGCGCGCGGGCTTGACGCGGCAAACGCGATCTGTCCCGCGGTACTCCCGTTCCACGTCTGAGTGGCAAGGACCGCGCCGCTCTCCTCGTCCCAGGACGTCCGGACATGCCTGCCGGTTTCTTCTCGGACCGTCCCCAAGACCCACTCCGCGTAGTAGGTCACGGTCAATCTCCGTACGCGGCTGGAGCTGTTGCGGAGCCGCAGGCGGCAGACTTTCACCGGGTCACCCAGGGCATCATTCAGCGGGACAAACACCGTCAACTCCTGCTCAATCGCATGGCTGTTGTGTTCGTACACTGTGCAGCCCTGCCCGTGACGCGCGCGATAAGCGTCCCGCTCGCGAATCGGGAGTGCTGTGGGAGTCCAAAGTGCGCCGGTGTCGTCGTCGCGGATATAGATGGCCTCCGACTGCGGGTCGCTGACCGGATCGTTGTGCCAGGGCGTGAGCCGGTTTGACTGGCTGTTGCCAGCCCACGTGCATCCGAGACCCGACTCGCTCACCATGCAGCCGAAGCGCGGATTTGCCATGACATTGACCCAAGGCAGAGGCGTGTTGACTCCCTCGGACAGGTAGATTGCATAGTCGCGGCCGCCGGCGGTGAAGCCTCCTACGCCATTGAAGTACGGCAATTCGAGGAAGGGAAGCGGCGCCGACGCCTCCTCCTGGCCGCCTGGAGCGACAAAAGCCGGAACCAAGGACTTGTCGGGGAGTACGGAAAGCTGGTGCTGCAATGAGCCGCGCGCGCCGTTCAGAACAACGCTGGCAGCCGCCTGGATGGATTCACGGTGCACTTCCTCGATCAGGCCCCAGTCCCGCAGAAATACGCCTCCGGGGCGGTCCACGCCGGTTTCCGCCGAGTGGGCTTCAATCAGGCGCGCCAGTTGCTGGTGCAACGGATTGTCGTAGGTGGGCCCTTCCTGATTCAGAATCAAGAGGTCCGCGCGAAAGCCGCGTAGGCGCCAGTACGTGTGGGCGGTCAGGAGTTCGCGCACCAGAGGGAAGTGGCGCTCCGAGCCGATCGTCACGACGAGCAGGGGCAGGTCGCCGGAGATTCCGTATGTCCACAAGGCCGTCCGCCCAAGCCGATTTTGCATCAAACGCGCGCCCGCCGGACGAAGCGCCGCGCTCGGAAACAGCATGTAGCCGGCGAGTTCCTGGAAGCGATGCGCGGCCGCCGGGCCGATTCCGAGGTACCGGAATTCGAGTTGGGCCCGAGTCCAGGACATTTCGAAGGCGCGCGTGGCCGCCTCGGGCCGCCGGTACTTCTCGATCAAGACTTTCAAATCCTCAAGCGACGATGCCGCCGCGGTGACAAATGTGATCACCTTTTGATCGCGCGGTTCAAGCGTGACTTGGCAGCGGAGGCTGAAGACCGGATCCAGCACGGTACCGGCCGAACCGGAGAGTCTCTTCCCTAGCGCCCCTGGCTTGGCCGCCGTCCGGGCGCGGCCGAGGAACCGCGCCCGGTCAGTCTCGAACTGTATGGAACGGCCCGGACCCGCAACAAAATGCGCGGTCCAAATGGGGGCCTCACCTGGAGCGCGCGGGCGCCGGTGCGCGATCAAAACGCCGGGTTCCGGACACTCCGTTTGCACAAACAGTTTTGCGAAAGCCGGGTGCGAGACGTCCCAACCGTGCGGCGCCATCGCGAGTTCGGCATAGCTGGTGAACTCCAATTCCCGCCTTCGCAACGCGCGATTCGTCACGTTGAGCGTGCGCAATTCGACGTCATCGTCGGGAGCGACAGTCACTGCCAGAAGCGTCTCGATGCTGGCGTAGCGGCGCTGGAATTCGGCACGGTCAGGAGCAAAGCGTACCGAGCTTTCGCCCGGCTCTTCGGCTAGCGGCTGAAAAGAAGCGGACCAGGACGTTCCGGATTTCGCATCACGGATGTAGATGAAACTGCCCCATGCGTCCACGGTTGAGTCGGAGCGCCAACGTGTAACATCAAAGTCCCGCCAGTGGCTGTAGCCGCCGCCCGAGTTCGACAGCATGATGCAGTACCGTCCGTTGCCCTGCAGATTCACGCGCGGGACCAGCGTTTCCTCAGTCCACGTGCGTTCGTCGGATTCGGTGGTCTCCACCTTTACCGGGGCGGGAGCGCTCTCCGGTTCCTCGCGCGGCGCGCCGGCGACCGGCACACCTTCAAACAGCAATGGCTCGACTGCGCGGACGCGAACATCGCCATGGAAGCGCTGCTGCATAATCCCGTGGTGCAGGACATTATCCAGAGCGAGAAGGCTCATGCCTTGGTGGTGAGCCATGTAGGCAAAGACCGGGACTCCTCTCTCTCCGCCTTCCTCACTCTCCAAGCTGAGGTCGATGGCATCGTAAAAGCCCATCGTGCCAGCCAGGCGGAAATCCGTGAGCCGCCGCAAATTGTCAGCCGCCTCCGCCGGATCGATCATCAACGCCAGGACGGTGGCATACGGGGCCACCACCGAGTGGTCTTCGGCCAAAGGCTTCAGCGCCAGAGCCGGTACGCCAAACGCGTGGTATTGGTACACCTGGTTGGCGTCAAGCGCCGTATAGGCGGATTCCGAGACGCCCCAGGGGAGGCCGCTGGCGTGCCCGTGCAGGATCTGCTGTTTGACCGCTTCACGGCACCCAAGATCCAACAGGGAATTTTCGTAGGTGCGCATGAACAGCAGCGGCATCAGATACTCGAACATCGTGCCGCTCCACGACAAGAGCGCCTCACGGCCGTTTCTGGTGATCATGCGCGGGCGTCCAAGCGTGAACCAGTGCTCGACCGGTACATCGCCCTTGGCGATGGCAACCATGCTGGCCAGCCGGCACTCGCTGGCCAATAAGTCGTAATGGCTTGTGAAGGAGACTGGTCCGCCTACCGCATAGCCGACTCCGAAGAGCCTCCTTGACGAGTCATACAGGAACCTCATGTTGGTAGCGGCGGCGAGACTCTCAAAAGCGCTCCGCAGCCGCCGCAGCCGGGCGCTGGTCTCGGCGGCCTGCTTCCTCGCCTCCTCGAACTCAGCCGAAACCTGGTCGAGCCATGCCCGCGACTCCGGCCGAAGTCCCACGTTGTTTCGCAACGCCAGGAGTGCGCGCAGCGATGGTGTTCCTCCGGCTTCAAACTCCAGCAGCGACGGTACGGTGCGCAGCGCCTTACGGCGCAGCCTGGCGGCGTCCTTCCCAACGCTTTCGACGAAGGAATCGGGCGGTTGAGTCAGCGTCCGCATCCACAGCAGATAACGCTGGACCATTGCCGTCCACGAGCCGAGTTCTTCGGCAATTCGCAGCACCCAGTATCGGCGCTCGTCGGTGGCCTCGAACCAGCGGCCGGTGTCCCGGAGCTGCTGCGAGGCGTTCGCGCTGAGTCCCAAGCGGCTGACCGCGTGATGGCCTTCCACCTTTCTCCGTAACAGGCGGCGCAGTTGCTGAATCGGGGCGGCAATCAACGGGTCCCAGCCGCAGCTTTCGCGAATCACTGACAGAGTGTCGTTCAGCCCCGAAAGGCACGCGCGGCCTATCAGAGGGCGGCGCAGAAGATCGTCACAGCCCTTTTGCAGCACCCAGAAACAGGCCAGAAGGTTGCCGCTATCGACAGTCGACACGTAGCGGGGCAACAACGGCATCAACGTCCGGGTGTCATACCAGTTGAGGAAGTGGCCCTCGTAGCGCTCCATCCTCTCCAGCGTTGCGACGGTGAGCTCCAGGCGGCGCACAAATTCATCGGTGGTGAGGTAGCCGAAATCCGTGGCCGCCAGCGCCGACGTGAGCCAGAGGCCGATGTTGGTGGGGGACGTGCGCTGCGCCACTTCGATTCGCAGCGCGAGTTGCGTGTTGTCAGGCGGCAGCCAGTTGGATTCGGCGTTCACCAGGTCCTCGAAATATCTCCAGGTCTTGCGCGCCAGGGTCCGTAAGTACCTGATGTCCGCGCTTGCCAGGGCTTCCCGCGCTTCTCGCGGCGCCGTCTGGCCCAGCCATCGCATGAGCAGTGGCGAGAGGATCCACAGGGTCAGAAACACACCCTTCGACGCCAATGCGACTCCCGTGCCTCGCACGAGGAACAGCACGAATGAAAGGGCCGCGGCCAAGGTCATCTGGCGGAAGGTAGGACCCCAATGCTCGTGGCTGGTCGAATTACACGACTCGGCGGTTTGCCACTCCAGCAGGCGCCTGTGGCTGATCCACCGGCGGTAAGCGACGCGCGCTATGGCGTCGATAGATAATCCCGCCTGGTGCGGAAGGAATGCGAT
>JADZCI010000333.1 GCA_020851655.1 Bryobacterales bacterium | reverse complement strand
GTGTTCTTCCTCGCGCCCCTTCCTGTCAGACTAAAGACATTATGAAGGTTTCCCGGCGGAGTTTCCTGGCCAGTCCGGTAGCGCTCTGCGCCGCTGCCGATCTCGAGCGCGGCCTCCGCCTCTGGTACCGCCAGCCGGCCCAGGATTGGAACGAAGCCTTGCCCATCGGCAACGGCCACCTGGGCGCCATGATCTTCGGCGGCATTGCCGAGGATCACCTCCAACTCAACGAGAACACCCTCTACTCCGATGAGCCGGGACGCCGCGATCTGCCTCTCGATGTCAGCGCCGATTTCGAGCGGGTCGTGTCGCTGCTCCGCGCCGGCGATTATGCCGAGGCCGGGGAGATTATCACCCGCAAGTGGTGTGGACGCGCCCAACCCTGCTACCAGCCGCTCGGCGATCTCCACCTCGGCTTTGAGAATCACTCCGCCGCCTCCGATTACGAGCGCGAACTCGATCTCTCCCAAGCCCTCTGCTCGGTGCGCTACAAGTCCGGCGGCGCGGCTTTTCAACGCGAATATTTCGCCAGCCATCCTGACCGCGCTCTGGTTGTCCGGCTCACCGCGGACGGCCCGGCGGCGCTCACCTTCCGCGCCCGTCTGTCCAGCGTTCACCCCACCGCGAAAGCCATGGCGGACGGCCAGGATACCATCGTGCTCGCCGGACAGGCGCCGGGCTTGGCTCTCCGCCGGACTTTGGAGTGGGTCGAAGAACGCGGCGACCAGTGGAAGTACCCCGAACTGTGGGATAAGGACGGCCGGCGCCGCCCCAACGCCAAGCCGGTCCTTTACGGCGGCGAGATCGGCGGCCTCGGCATGCGCTTTGAAGCCCGCCTGAAAGCGATTCCCGTTGGCGGCTCGGTGAGCGCCAGCGAAGCGGGGCTCGCCGTCAAGGACGCCAGGGAAGTCCTCCTCCTGTTGACCGCCGCCACCAGCTACAACGGCTTCGACAAGAGCCCCAGCCGCGAGGGAGCGGACCAATCGGCTCTGGCGCGCGAGGCGCTGGCGCGGGCGTCGCGCAGGAGTTACTCCGCGTTGCGCGAGGCTCACGTCGCCGACTACAAGAACCTCTTCGACCGCGTTTCGATCAACCTGGGCGCCGGAGGTGGAAATCTGCCCACGCCAGAGCGCGTGACGCGATCGATCGATGTGGACGATCCCGGTCTTGCCGCGCTGTATTTCCAGTTTGGACGCTACCTGATGATCGCCGGTTCACGCCCCGGCGGGCAGCCGCTCAACCTGCAGGGTCTTTGGAACCCGCATGTCATTCCTCCTTGGGCCGGCGCTTACACCACCAACATCAACACCGAAATGAACTACTGGCTGGCCGAGGTGGCCAACCTCTCCGAGTGCCACGAACCCCTGATGCGCATGCTCACCGAACTCACCGTGACCGGCGGCGAGGTTGCCCGCAAGATGTACCAGCGCCGCGGCTGGGTCGAACACCACAATACGACGATCTGGCGTGATGCGCAGCCCGTCGACAACGATGCCAGACCCTCGTTTTGGCCCTCCGGCGGCGCCTGGCTCGCTACTCACGCCTGGGAGCATTATCTGTTCACCGGGGATCGCGATTTCCTCGCCCGTCAAGGCTACCCCATTCTCAAAGGCGCGGCCGAGTTCCTCGCCGACTGGCTCGTCGACGACGGCAAAGGACACCTGGTTACCGCGGCCAGTAACTCGCCCGAGATCGACTTTGTCTACGAAGACCGCCGCGGAGAAAAGCGGACCGCCGGCGTGTCCATGGGACCCACCATGGACCTCGGCATCGTACGCCACCTCTTCGGCGCCTGCATCGAAGCCGCCCAGTTGCTGGGTCGTGACCCCGCGCTGAGGAACGAGTTAAAGGCCAAGCTGGACAAGTTACTGCCCTACCAGGTCGGCCGGCGCGGCCAGTTGCAGGAGTGGCCCGCCGACTTTCCCGAAAGCGACCCCCGGCACCGCCACGTGTCTCATTTGTTCGCCTTGCACCCCTCCAACCAGTTGACGCCTCGCACGCCGGACCTCTTTGTCGCCGCGCTCCGGTCTCTCGAACTGCGCGGCGATGGGGGCACCGGCTGGTCGCGCGCCTGGAAGATCAACTTCTGGGCCCGCCTCCTGGACGGTAACCACGCCCACCTGCTCGTTCGCAACCTGCTGCAGTTGTCCCGAACCGCGCAAGCCCGCATGGACCGCGGCGGCGTCTACCCGAATCTGCTCTGCTCCCATCCCCCCTTTCAAATCGACGGCAACTTCGGCGGCGCCGCCGGAATCGCCGAGATGCTCCTGCAAAGCCATGCCGGAGAAATCCGCCTCCTCCCGGCGCTTCCCCGCGCCTGGCCCGACGGGCAGGTACGAGGCCTCCGAGCCAGAGGTGCGTTTCAACTCGATTTCGCCTGGCAGGCGCGCAACCTGCTGTGGGCCGAACTACGCTCCCTAAAAGGCAACCCCTGCAACATCCGCTACGGCCAGCAGACCCGGACCTTCGAAACCAAGCCCGGCGCCACCTACCGCCTGGATGAGAACATGAAACTAACCG
>JADZCI010000332.1 GCA_020851655.1 Bryobacterales bacterium | reverse complement strand
CGCAAGTGGTCGAATCCCTGGAGCGCACAGGCGTCGGATTGAAAGGCCCGGTGACCACCCCCATCGGCGGAGGGTTCCAGAGCGTCAACGTCGCGCTCCGCAAACGCCTCGACCTCTTCGCCAACGTTCGTCCCGTCTTCACGCTTCCCGGGCTGAAAACACGCTACCAGGACGTCAACATCGACATGGTGATCTTCCGCGAAAACACCGAGGATCTCTACTCCGGACTCGAGCACGAAGTCGTCAAGGACGTCGTCGAGAGCCTCAAGATCATCACCCGCTTCGCATCCTTGCGGATTGCCCGGTACGCCTTTGAATACGCCCAGAAGAACCACCGCAAAAAAATCGCCGCCGTCCACAAAGCCAACATCATGAAATTGAGCGACGGCCTGTTTCTGCGCTGTTGCCGCGAAGTCGCCCAGTCCTATCCCAACATCGCCTACACCGAGTTGATCGTCGACAACGCGTCGATGCAGCTCGTCATCCGCCCGGAGACCTTCGATGTCCTGCTGCTGCCCAACCTCTATGGCGACATCGTCTCGGACCTGGCAGCCGGATTGGTGGGCGGCTTGGGCGTGGTGCCCGGCGCCAACATGGGCGAACGGCACGCCGTGTTCGAAGCGGTTCACGGCAGCGCTCCCGATATCGCCGGACACGGCGTGGCCAATCCCACCGCCCTCATCTCGTCGGCCATCCTGATGCTGCGCCATCTCGGCGAAGGCGCCGCCGCCAACCGTTTGCAGAAGTCGGTCGCCGGAGTCTACCGCGAAGGAAAGTACCTGACCCGCGACGTCGGCGGCTCAGCCACCACGGTCGAATTCGCCAAGGCGCTGATCGATCACCTGGACTAAGCCGTCACTCCCGCCGGAGCGCGCGGACCTTGATGTCGAGCACCTCCTGGCCACTCAACCCGCTCTTGAAATTCCACAGCGAGTTCTCCCAGGAGCCGTAGTTGGGGTTCGGCAGCACGATCCACTTCCGCCCCCACCAGCCCTGGTATTGAGCCGCCAGCTTGCGGCGCTCTTCAACGCTGCTGCGCGCGCCCGGCATAAAGTCGTTCAGATCGTCGCCGCCCAGCAGCAGGATGCGGTAGTGCTGCGCCAGCAGCTTGCGGCGGACCGACTTGTCCGTGGTCCAACCCGGCTTCTCGTTCACCGTCAGCAGCGTGTCGCCAATCTCGCCCGTCTTCACCTCGACGACCGGAAATCCCAGAGCCGCCAGTTGCTTTCTCGTCTCCGCTTCTTCGCTCGCATCGCGGTTGGTAACGTAGAAAATCGCCACCCCGCGGCCGCGCGCGTACTGCACAAAGTCGAGTGCGCCGGGCGTGGGGCGGCCGCCCGGCAGATCGATCCACTCGCGCCAGATCCTGGGGTCGTAGCGGCCATTGCCGTCGAGAATAAACCGCGCCTGCCCGCCGCTGCTATCGACCAGCGTATCGTCGGCATCGAAGATGACGGCTGGCGGCAACTTCTTGAAGTTGCCCGTTTGCTCGGCCGCCGCCGTCCATTTCTTATCTTTGAGCGCCCGGTCCAGCATGATTCGCGCCGTCGAAAAGGCCTGCAACCCCAGCGCCTGGTACTCCTCGGAAGTCTGCTGCCATAACACGCCGTTCAAAGTCGCGTATTGGCCGGGACTCTGCGCCAGCGCCATCGCGCACGTGGCGGCCGCCAGCAACCCAATAAAACGCATGGTTCCAGTGTCTACAAAAAGAGCGCACCCGCGCTCAAAGCGGGTGCGCTCGTGCCTGACGAATCGCGTTGAAGCGGAGACTACAGCCCCTTCTTGCCCATGAACACCACCAGGTCCACGACCCGGCAGGAATAACCCCACTCGTTGTCGTACCAGGAAACCACCTTGGCCAGGTTCCCGCCGATGACTTTCGTCATCAGGCCGTCGATGATCGAGCTGTTGGGATTCCGCATCATGTCGGTCGAAACCACGGGATCCTCCGTGTAGGCCAGAATGCCCTTGAGAGGACCGTCGGCCGCGGCCTTCAACGCGCTGTTGATCTCTTCGGCCGTCGCCGGCTTCTGCAGAACGGCGACCAGGTCAACCACGGAAACATTCGGCGTCGGCACGCGCATCGCGTACCCGTCCAGCTTGCCCTTCAACTCCGGCATCACCAGCCCGATCGCCTTGGCCGCTCCGGTGGTCGTCGGAATCATGTTCAACGCCGCCGCGCGGGCGCGCCGCAGATCCTTGTGCGGAAAGTCGAGTACGTTCTGGTCGTTCGTGTAACTGTGGATTGTGGTCATCGAGCCCTTCTCGATGCCGAACTTGTCGTGCAAGACCTTCACAAACGGCGCCAGGCAGTTTGTCGTGCAGCTCGCGTTCGATACAACGTTGTGCTTCGCCGGATCGTACTTGGAATCGTTGACGCCCATCACGATCGTAATATCTTCGTTCTTGGCCGGCGCCGAGATAATAACCTTCTTCACCGTGCCCTGTAAGTGGGCCTTGGCCGCCGTTGCGTCCGTGAACCTTCCGGTCGACTCGATCACCACCTGGCAACCCAGGCTCGACCAGTCGATCGCCGCCGGATCCTTCGTCGAAAATACTTTGACCGTCTTGCCATTGACAGTAATGGAATCGCTGCCCGCGGTCACCTCGGCGTCGAGCGGACCAAGAACGGAATCATACTTCAACAGGTGCGCCAGAGTCTTCGTGTCGGTCAGATCGTTTGTCGCTACGATTTCGATATTGGGATTGCCCAGCGCGGCGCGGAAAACGTTCCTTCCGATGCGGCCGAAACCGTTAATGCCAACTTTAATTGCCATAAATTGGGAGGACCTTTCTGATGAGGGATTGTTGACCTTTTAGGGTAACAAACTCGGAATCTTGCGAGCAACGGCCAAAAGGACACTCGCATCCGAAATACAGGAAGCCCGCGCCCCGCGAGACGGTAGTTTCGCGAAATCTTCTCTGCGGTTAAGATAGGAGAAGTACCGGAAGAAGAAGACGCCGTTTAACCGTGAAAGCCGAATCCGCATCAAAAGCACTTCAGGACCAGGGGTTCCGTCTCACACGGCAGCGTAAGATCCTGCTGGACGTGATCGACAAGTCCGGAGAACACCTGGACGCCGAACGCCTCTACCAACTGGCGCAAAAGCAGGATCCCAAGATCAATCGCGTCACGGTCTACCGCACGCTCAAGATGCTCAAGATGGGCGGACTCGTCGATGAGCTCGACCTCATGCACCATGAGGGCGACCAGCATTACTACGAGACCAGGGCCAAGGGCGAGCACGCGCACGTCATCTGCCTGCGCTGCGGCAAGGTCGAGGAGTTCTTCGGCGAACCGCTCCAACGCCTCCGCAAGCAGGTTGAGGAGACTTTCGGGTTCCAGATCCTCATCGCCCGGACCGAAGTCGGCGGCTATTGCGCCCATTGCCAGGTGCTGCGCGAGCGCGAACTGGAAGAAGCCGCCAAGTCGGCGCCCGCCGGACGCTAACCCGCCTTCGCGTGAAACCCGGTCGCGTGTTTGTACTGCTCCAGCGCGTTGTAGATGATCGGGCACCTCGCCGCCCAGCGCAGGTGTGATTCCAGCCGGCTGCCCAGCGTATGCGCGCCGGGCGCGGCGTGCGGAAAGTCGCGGCACGCCTTCGGCCGGGCTTCGTAAATGACACACAGGTTCCCGCTCAGAAAAACACACCCCGCGGAGCCGCTCTTCAGGACGCGCCGCGAGGAATCCTCCTCGCCCGGCGCCGTGTACAGGGCCTCCACCCGCGCAGTGTCGTAGCCGAGATGCCGGGCGATCGAGGCGATGTCGGCCGCCTCGACCGCCACGACAGATTCACGGCAGCAGTTCGCGCACGCGGTGCAGTCAATCGACTTGCTCACCTCGGTCGCGATGACCTGAAACGGCGCCTCAGGCCAGTGATGCGCCGACACGTACCGCCGGAACTCCAGGTTCTCCGCCGCCTTCAGCTCTCCGAGTCTTCGAACTTCACCCAGATCGGTGAGCACACCCAAGCTTACCGCTTGCGGTGTCTTACCAGAGCAGCTTGGCGCCGTACTGGAAGTAGCGCGGAGCCCCGAGGTCGTTGATCTGCCCGAATGCGCGGTTGCCCAACTGCGTGTTGAACCCGCCCAGGTTCATGTGGTTCATCACGTTGAAGGACTCCACGCGGAACTGCAGCTTCAGGTTCTCCAGGATGCGGACATCCTTGAGCATGAACGCGCTCAGGTCGATGGAACCGGGTCCGCGAATGATCCATTTGCCCGCGTTGCCGTACGTCCAGTCCTTGGGTCGCGCAAACGCCGCCGTATTGAAGTACTGAACCAGCGACCGCTTCTCGGGCGCCAGATACCAGTCTCCAACGACATCCGGACGGTTGGCCACCTGCCGCGGCACGCCCGTCAGGCTCAGCCCGAACAGCCGGCCCGTCGTCAGCGTCCACACTCCCGTGACCGACCAGCCGCCCAGAATCCGCCCCAGGATCCCCTGCTGGCTGCGATACCAAGGAAACTCGTAGGTGTGCATGACAACCGCATAATGCCGTCGGCTCTCTTCCAGTTCGGATTTTTCCGGACGCCGGTCCAGCGGATTCTGTATGCCGCCGGCCACCCCTTCATTGCCGAACCCGATGATCTTGCCCAGCGTGTACGAAAAGCTGTACGTCAGGTCGCCCGTGCGGCGCCGCGCCGCCAACTGCACCGAGTTGTAACTCGAAGTCGAGGACGGCTCCACCAGGTTGATTCCGCCCAGCCCGCGATACGGATAGAAGCGCCGCAGGTCCACTCCCTGGTGCGCCTGCTGCTGCTCCGGCGTCAGAAAGTTCAACGGCCGCGCAAAGGCAAGCTGGCGTCCCGTGTTGCCCACATAGCTCACGTCCAACTGCGTCTTGTAGGGCAGCAGCGCCTGGACTCCGAAACTGAAGTTGTAGATCGTCGGAATCTTGTAGTCCACCGGCAGCGAACCGGCATCGATCGGAAACTGCGTCGTGTTCGGAATGCCGCTTGCCGGATTATCCGCCGTGCCGTTTGAAATGCTCGTCGCCTGGGTCAGCGGCTGCCGCGCGCCCAGGTACCAGCCCGAGTAAGCAATGCCCGTCACGCCGTGAAACACGCCGGCGCCGGCGCGCACCGCGATGCGCCCGTTGCCCAGCACGTCCCAGGCAAAGCTCAGCCGCGGCTCGATGTTCGTCTTCCGCAGCGGAACAAAGCCGCGCGGCACGCCCCGGAACAGCGCCTTGAAGGCCGGATCGTCATACTGCGGAATCCGCCCCTTGGCTTCTTCCGGCCAGCCGGACCCCGGCAGCACCAGCCCGTTGTAGGGGTCGCCCGTCCCCGGAACAATGGAGCCGTTGGCCGCCACCTGTGGCGCCTTGGCCGGGTCCCAGTACGGCGCCATGAACGCCACCAGGTTGTTCAGTTGCGCCGACCACGGAGACACAAACGCCCACCGCATTCCAAATTCCAGCGAAAACGTGCGCGCCAGCCGCCAGCTGTCCTGAACGTAAAACTCGCGTGTGTACGCCTTGTACACCGTCTGCACCGGCGAACTCGATTCCGAGTAGCCGTCGAAATTGCCCAGCAGCGCGTTGGCCCACGGGTTGAGCGAGTTCCTCGGATTCGAAGACGAACTGCTGAACCCGAACGAGCCGTTGTCGTTGGCCTGGTTCAGCTCGTTCATGTTCATCCACTCCAGGTACATGCCCGCTTTGATCGTGTGCGAGCCGAGAATCTTGCTGAAGTTCTCCCGCACGATAAATGTCGGCGTCCGCGCATAGCTCGGATGTCCCGATCCGCTGATGCCCTGGATCCCCGTAATGCTCACGTTCGGAATCCGGTCCAGCCGGTTGCCCGGAAATACCTCCGGAAAGGTGAACCCGTACGTCTGCCGCTTCATCCCGTCGCCCAACAGCCGGAAATCTTCCCGGTAGTCCGAGTAGCCGTAACTCAATTCGTTGACCGTCGTCGCGTTGAATACCGTGTTCAACGACGCCATGTAGTTGTTGCCGCGCCGGTCCCGGTAGGCTTGGAACAACGGAATGTTGTTGCCCGTGTTGTCGAACACCGAGGTGAAGTCCTGCTGCCCCGGCAAGGCGCGGAAACTGAGTTGCCAGTTCTGCTTGATGTTGTAATCGACGCGATAGATGATGTCGTCGCTGTTGGTCGGCTGCGAGTTGAACGCGTAGTAGTTGCCGCCCGGACCCGTGTAATTCGGATCGGGATAGACCTTTTGCAGGGCCTTGCCGAACGAGCTGATCCGCGAAGCCGGAATCACGTTTCCCGGAAACGGCAGCCCCGTCGCCGGGTCCACCGGCTTCACCGCGCTGCCCGAAAAGTCGCCGTTCCGTTCCGCCGTCGTCGGCACGACCGACAGTTTCTGATTACTGCCGGAATTGCGCCGCGCTTCCCACCCAACAAAGAAAAACAGCTTGTTCTTCTCCGTGTTGAACAGCTTCGGAATGTAAATCGGACCGCCTACCGTGAACCCGAAGTTGTTGTACCGGATGCGCGGCTTGGCGGCGCATCCGACCACGTACGGGCAAGCCGCCGTGGTTTCCGAGAAATAAAATTCGTACGCCGACGCATGAAAGTCCTGTGTCCCGCGCCGCGTCGTGAAGTTGATCTGCGCCCCCGTCGAACGGCCGTATTCCGGCGCATAGCGCGTCGCCGACACCTTCACTTCTTCAATGAAGTCGACGCCCATGATGTTGTTCTGCTGCACTCCATCGCGGTTACGGCCGTTGTTGATGCCGTCCACCGAAATGAAGTTCATGTCCTTCCGCTGCCCGTTCACCTGCAACCCGCCCATCGAGTAACTCGTGCCGCGAAAGTCGGTCATGAAGTTGCCGTACCGGGAAATCACCCCCGGCATGATCCCCAACATGTAGAACGGATTGCGCCCCGGCAGCGCAAAATTCTGCAACTGCTGCTCGGTCACCGTCCGCGCCACTTCACCATTGGCCGTCTCCACCAGCGGCGCGTCGCTCGTTACCTCTATCTTCTCCGTCAACTGGCCGACGTCCAGTTGCAGCTTCAACACCACCGCCAGGTCGGTGTCCACCCGCACCCCGTTGCGGATTAGCGTCTTGAAGCCCGCCGCTTCCACTTGCACGTCGTAGTCGGCCGCAAACAGCGCCGGAACCGTGAAGTAGCCGCTTTCGTTGGTCGACGTTTCGCGCGTCAACCCAATCGACGGCGCCGAAACCTTGACCTTGGCATTGGGCACCGCGGACCCGGTCGGATCGGTTACCTCACCCGAAATCGACCCCCTGTTCTGGGCGAAAAGGAGGGCAGACCCCAGGATTGCCAAAAAAAAGAAACGCCTGTTCATTTTTCGGACCTCCAAAGCTTATCTGCTTTGGAGTGTATCACTATTTTAGCGTTCTTTCGATAGATTCTAGCCGCCAAAATCTGACAATTGGTCTCGCAGACTTGCCGTTGTGAGGGCATGGCTGCGAGGGCGCCGAGCTGTCAGCGATCAGCGCTCAGCTTTAGCGGTCAGCTTACAGGCTCTATCGAGTTGAAACGCATGCTCACCGCGCTCATCCAAAAGCTGAATGCTGACCGCTGATCGCTGAAAGCTCCCGTCCTCAAGATTTCAAGTATCCTTGGCTATGCTTAGGCCTTGCCGGGACGGAACTTCACCACGTAGAAACCGCCCAGGATGATCAACAGGGCGCCCCACCACAATCCGGCATGCAGTTGGTATAGCACCACCTGCCGCTCCGGAGGATGGACGATTTCCCAAATCCCCGTCCCGCCAATCAGAATCCCGTACACCAGCAGCAAGCTCCCGATGAAGAACCAGATCGAGATCGAGTGTTCGTGGTGGCTCATGCGTACGGCTCCTTACCAGAAGATCACATTGATCATGACAAAAAGCGCACCCCCGCGCCGGTGGTAGCGTATTTCTTGGGGCGCCGGGGACCAACGCGATCTTGAACAACGGAAATATTCTATATTCACGCCGCGCGCTGCTTGCCACCGGCGCTCTGGTTGGCTGCCGCCGCGGCGGCGCGCGCGTCATCGGCATGGTGGCGCAAGGCAAGACCCACATGTTCTGGCAGACCATCCATGCCGGCGCGGTGGCCGCCGCCCGCGAAGCCGGAGTCGAAATCGAGTGGAACGCTCCCTCCACCGAAATCGACACCAACGGCCAGTTGCAGATCCTCGATGCGATGATCAACAAGCGGCTGGACGCCATCGGCTTTGCGCCCTGCGACCAGAGAGCCCTCGTCAGCATCGTGGAGCGCGCCGCGCGGGAAAAGATTCCCGTCATCGTGTTTGACACCGGCGTTGAGACCAACGCCTACACCGCTTGGGTGGCGACCGACAACTACGGCGCGGGGGCGATGGGCGCGCGCCGCGTCGCCGCGTTGTTGGGCGGCAAGGGAAAGACCGGCATGATCGCCGTGCAACCCGGCAGCGCCTCCGCCATCGCCCGCGAACGCGGCTTCGAGGAAACCATCCACCGCGACTTCCCCCTCATCGACATCGTGGATAAGCGTTTCGG
>JADZCI010000331.1 GCA_020851655.1 Bryobacterales bacterium | reverse complement strand
TCGTACAACAACTCACCGTCGCGGAGCAGGGCGGCGCGTGAGCAGTATTGCATGAGTACTGGAAAAGAATGGCTCGCGACCACGAGCGTTCTGGCGTCCTTGACCATTTTAGCCACTCGCCGGCTCAGCTTTGTAAGGAAGGGCGTATCGCCCGCGCCGATTCCTTCGTCGAACAGCAAGTGTTCCACGTCAAAGTGGATCGCCACGGAAACGAGCAGGCGTGCCAGCATCCCTGACGAGTACGTCGAGACGGGCATGTAGATGAACTCGCCCAATCCCGTAAATTCAATGATCTCGTCCATCCGCCCACGGATTTCCACCGGGTCTTTCGTGTAGAAGAAAGAGAGGTTGTGAATGTTCTCGCGGCCGGTGAGCGTGTTGTCCAACCCGGCGCTCAAGTTGAAGAAGCCCCGGACGCGCCCGATAATGTCGATCTCACCTCGTGTTGGGCGGTAGATACCGGCCATCGTCTTCAAAAGGGTGGTTTTGCCGGCGCCGTTCAAGCCGATCAATCCCAGGGTCTCGCCGGGGCGCACCGTCACGCTGATGTCACGAAGCGCCGACACAACCGCCCGCGATTTGAGTGGTGTCCCTCCCAGCACCAGCCGGGATGATCGCTGCATGGCCCGCCGGAGTTCGCCGGCAAGAAAGTTGTTGAAGACCGGAAAATCAATCGAAACATGGCGCAAATCAATCATGCCGCTGGTACCTGAATCACCGCACCCAATACGGCAGGCGGACGCACAGCCTGCGGTAAAGCAGCCAACACAACGGCGCTGAAACGACCAATACCGCCAACACGCTCAAGACGTTTGAAGCCTCTGGGCGCTGGCCCAACATCATCGGCCGCCCGACGCGGAAGAGCCAGACAAAGGGATTGTAGTTCAGCAAGTAGCGAGCCTTTTCAGGCAGTTGATTCTCCTGCCAGAGGATGGGACTCACGAGGAACAAGAGATAGGTCAGGTTGCCGATCAGCGGAGCAAGATCCCGATATCTTGCCGCGGCGATCGCCACGGGCAGCGACAGGCAAGTCATGCACGCCGCAATCAGCAAATAGCCGAACGGCAGGAGCACGAAATTCCAGGGATTCCAACCCGGAGCGCTGGCGGCGCCGCTGTACCAAAGCACTGCCGCGTGGACCAGGGTTGCGTAGCCCAGAACGAAAATCTGCCTCAGGATGAGAAGGAACAGGAACACGATTGGCGGAATCGTGAAGTTGGTCAGAATGCCCACCTGGCCCGGAAAGAGGCGGGTCGATTCGTTGAAGGTATTCGCCATGAAGTTCCAGAGCAGAATTCCGGCGGAAAGATACGGCAGAAAGGCGGCCGTCGACATCTTCCAGAGACCGGCATACACCCACGCCACGCCAAAAATCGTCACGAAATAGGTAATCACCAGCCACCAATATCCCAGCAGGGTCGCTGAATGCTGCCGCTTAAGATCCTGAACCGCGAAGTGGACAATGAAATGCCTCCAACTCAGCAACTCCTTCACTGGCTCAGGCTCCAATCCAGCGTGACCGGTTTCAGTTCGATTTCGCGAGGCCTTTCCGCCGGGTCGCGATCATTCATGATTGCATCGGCGAGATGGACGAACATATTGTAACGATTGAGGACGAGATGCTTGGCGGCCCGCAGCGCTGGCAGTCGGCGTTCATACTCACACACTGTCAGGAGGCTCCTGATCTTCTCGAAAACGTCCGGGTCGTCCGGATCAATCACGATCACCGAGTCGGCTGGAAAATAGTCGTGAATGTCGGTGGCTCCCACGTAAAGCGGAACCGTCAGGCATACGAGGCAGTCCATGAGCTTCTCGGTGAAGTATCCCGGCGCGCGCGTATTCTCGTACGCCAGGCTGAACCGGTAGGGCGCCAGTCCCGACCACTTATCTCCGATCTCCCGGAAGCCGCGGCCGAACAAGTCGATCGGAAGTTCCTGCCGGGCGCGCTCGACAAAGGCCAGGCGCGCACGGTGGCCGGCTAAGAGCGTCAGATTGCTCGAAATACAACTAAGCATCCTGGACTTCGGCACCTCGGTGGTCCGGTTGAGTTCTTCGAACGTACGCTTGACCCACCACGTTCTTGTCATCGCATGAGCCGGACGGTAGTGCCGGGTGGCGCCGTTGGCATTCATGGACGGATAGTGGGCGGGAGTAAAAACGGTGGTTCCGCTGGCTTGCCCCAGGTGGAGCGCTTCGTGTGACTGGGTCGGCGGCTCGCCGATGGCGAACCACACCCGGTTGGGACTCATACGCAGTCGAGTTGGCTTGCTGGGTTGGTTGAGAACGAGAACGTAGTCCGGGCGCCGGAACAACCAACCGCGTGTAGAAAAGTGGACCCGGTCCCATTGTCCTTTGCGGCCGGGCAGCAAGAGCGCAAGCGCTTCGTCCGCGTCGCCCCAGTTGTCCAGGATTTTGACCCGGATCGGCGCCTGGTGTTGCTTGATCCACTGTGCCGGAAACTTCACCAGCCGCAAAACAAACCTGACCGGCGGGCCCAATGCCCATGTCAGCGCCTGGATGGTCCTGACCTGGACACGGTGCGCAGCCTTCGCGAGCGCCTTGGATCGTGACGAGACAGCCAGGAGAAAATGCTGATACAGGATGTGGAGGGCGGATCGTGGGAAGAGACGCGAAAGGGCCACGAATCGCCTGGCGCTGATCTGGCGGCTGCGCCATTGACGATAGCTCAATGTCAGCAGTAATTCGGCGGTCTGGGTCCCGTCCGCGGCGAAGATCAGGTCCAGCAGGTGGCTCGGCGCAAGCCCAGACTCCTCGAAAACGCCCCTTTTCTTGGCAAAGACCCTCCACATGAAGTTGGTGTGAGCCTCGAGCCAGTCGCCCTGCGCTGTGAGCGATGAGGGATTCACCCGGTAGCGGTAGAGAACTTCTTTCGAGTTCCAGACGGCGCCGAACTCTTCCAGCCGCAGCAGAAACTCCACGTCTTCCGAGGCCGCCACCAATCCCTCATCCAAACGCACCTCGGGCGCGCGGGACTTGTCATACATGAAGGACGCGCAACAGCCGTTGAACCCGCCGGCCGTGATGGCCTGTCTCGGATAGTATTCGGGCCTCAGCAGTTTGCCGCGCAGGTCGACAAAGTGCAGCGCCGAACCAACGGCGATGAGGCCAGGGTTGGCGAATAGCTCCTCGATCAGGATCCACAAGCGTGCAGGTTCGCTGATATCATCGGCATCCTGAAAGACCACGTACCGGCCTCTGGCCGCGTCCAGAATCTGGTTTCGTCCGTGCGCCGGGCCCCGGTTCTGCTCCCCGCGCAGAAGCCTGATGCGATCCTTGGAAAGTTGCTGCGCCTCCGGAACCTGAGCGAGGTCCAGTTTCGGTTGCGACCCGTCGTCGTAGATGACGACTTCAAAGTTCTGGAAGGTTTGGCGCGCGAGCGACTCCAGGCACTCGCCAATGAAAGGAAAGGCGCGATAGAACGGGATCGCCACGGTGACCAGCGGATTTTGTTCGGGATCCGGCAGGGAGAGCGCCAGCACCTTCTCACCCGGTGCAATTTTCGGGCTGGCGAGGACCTCGTCTTGACTTCCGGTGAGAAACTCGCGGGCATCGATCGGACAAGTGCCGGTCTGCCGGCGTTCCCGGGCGGCGACGCGAGCCACCACGCCCAAACGTCGAATGGCCCCCTGATTGGATCGTGATACGCTGCCCGATCTTACCCGGTAGGAGTACAGTGGTTCGGGCATGTTGCGGAGCGACCAGCGGTCCGCAATCCGCAGCAGCCAGTCGCCATCTTCGCCGCCCTTCCGGAACATCGGCCTGAAGTAGCCGCTATTCTCAATGGCCTCCCGCCGCACCAGAACCGACGCGCAGCAGATGTGCGGATCAGACCGTTGGCGTGAAGGCTGATCCGGGTAGCTTTCCGTGCGAATCGGACGAGCATCCAGATCCACAAACCGGACGCCCGTCCCGACGGCGCCGCACTCCGGATCCTCAGCGAGAAGCGCGAGTTGCCTCTCGATCTTGGCCGGTTCGATCAGGTCGTCGGCGTCCAGCCACGCGATGAATTCACCTCGCGCCTCCGCCAGCAGTTGGTTCCGGGTTTCGACCACTCCGCCATTTGTGCTGCGCCGGAATACCTGAATCCGGGAATCCTGCGCCGCATGCTTTTCGAGGACTTGAACCGAACCATCCTCGCTCGCATCGTCGCAGCATAGGATTTCGAGATTAGTGTAGGTTTGATTCCGGGCGCTGTCCAGGGCCGCATCCAAGTACGGTTCCGCGTTGTGAACCGGGATCAAGAGCGAAACCAGCGGTGTCATAGGCGAACGCTAGCGGCAAACGGGCGGAGCTTGCACCCGGAAACTTGTTGAGGCCCAATTTGCCGGCGCCTGGCTTATTCCAAGACCGAAAGTACTCAACGTTCTAGAACCAAATGCTCCTTGCCACACGAATTACAAGCCTAGCGCACGAACGGCGGATGCACAATCACGCATTCGTAGCCGTGGCGGGTCAGACCACCGTTCGGCACGCGGTAGGATAGACGGTCGGGCGCGAACACGATGGACACCACCTACAGCAGGGCTGTGTCGCTTGCGATACCGGTCTTTCTCACCCTGATCCTGTTGGAATGGATCGTCGACCGCGCGCGGGGCACGCGCTACTACCGGTTTGCCGATGCGGTCAACAGCCTGAGTTGCGGAGTCGCAAGCACGGGCATGCGGGTGTTCTTCGGGTTTCTCGGTGTCTTCTTCTATGAGTGGGTCCTGCGCCACTGGGCGCCGTTTGTGTTGCCCTCGAATCATTGGGGTGTGTGGATATTCGCTCTCGTTTTCTATGATTTCTGCTACTACTGGAACCACCGGTTGGGGCACACTTCAGGACTTTTCTGGGCCTCGCATGTGGTCCATCATCAAAGCGAAGAGTTCAACCTCACCACGGCCCTGCGGCAGCCGGGGACGGGTTCGTTCACCAGTTGGATTTTCTATCTCCCGATGGCGCTGTGTGGAATTCCGTTGGGCGTAATGCTGCTGGCCGGCCTGATCCAACTCTTCTACCAGTTCTGGCCGCACACCCGGCTTATCGGGAAACTGGGAGTCCTCGACCGCTGGATTCAGACGCCATCCAATCACCGGGTTCACCACGCGCAGAATGAAATCTACCTGGACAAGAACTACGTCGGGATTTTCATGATCTGGGACCACTGGTTCGGCACCTACCAGGATGAACTGGATTCGGAGCCCTGCATCTATGGGATTCGCGGCCCGTTGAACCGTTGGAACCCGGTGTGGGCGAACCTGCACTACTACTGGGCGATGGCCAAGGACTGCTGGCACGCCGCGTCGTGGCTGGACAAAGTGAGAGTGTGGTTCATGCATCCTGGCTGGCGTCCGGCCGATGTCGCAGCGCGTTTTCCCAAGCCGCCCTACGATCCGGAAATCGACTTCCGGCGCTTTGATCCGGAGCGCCCGGCGGCTTTGAGCATTTACATCTTCCTTCAATTTGCGCTCCTGGTCGCGGCGAACAGTCATTTTCTCGCTGTACTCGAACGCCACAGCACCGCGCAGAACACCGGTTACTTCGCCTTCATCCTTTGCACGCTGGTTTCGCTGGGCGGATTGCTCGAGAACCGCAAGGGGTTCGCTTGGCTGGAAGGGGCGCGCATCCTGGTATTTGGCGCCTACGCCGGAGTGTCGGGGAGGTGGTTCGGCGCGTTGCTGGATCCCCGGTGGCTGGCCGCAATCCTCGCCGTTTCGCTGCTCTCACTTGGCGCACTGGCAATGGTCATCCGGAAGCCGGCGCCGTGGGCGCAAACTCAACGGATCGCCCCCTTCTAGGAATTCCGGCGCGGTTCGGTACAATAAAAAGAAATCCCCGAATCAGGAGATTGATGTCCCACACCGCCATTCTTGCCCTGGAGGACGGAAGCGTCTTCGAAGGGCTTGCCTACGGCGCGCAGACCGTGCGCTCCGGGGAGGTTGTTTTCAACACCTCGCTCACCGGATACCAGGAAGTCTTCACCGACCCGTCCTACACGGGCCAGATCGTTGTCCTCACCAATCCACAGGTCGGCAACTACGGGACCAATGTCTCGGACAACGAATCGGCCCGGCCCTATATCGAAGGATTGGTGGTCCGTGAATGGGCCGAGCAGCCGTCCAACTGGCGCTCGGACCAGACGGCGGACCAGTTCCTGGCTAGTTCCGGCGTTCCGGTCATCAGCGAGATGGATACCCGCGGACTGGTTCGCGTCCTGCGGTCGCGGGGAGTGATGCGCGGCGTGCTATCGACCCAAGGCGGCGACGGCAAAACTCTGGTCGAGCAGGCGCGCAACATTCCATCGATGGCTGGACTTGACCTGGCAACCAGAATCTCTACGCCCGGCGCTTACG